>JBBQNQ010000004.1:0-69196 GCA_038330095.1 Solirubrobacterales bacterium | reverse complement strand
AGACGACGTCCATGCCGGCGATGTCGATGCTCGAGTCCTTGGCCGCCAGCCGCCGGACGAGCGACTGGCGCTGCTGGTCGGCGTCGTTGGAGAGCGTGTTGTAGACGATCTTGTAGCGCCCGCCCGAGCTGGCGTTGCAGCTGGCGATGGCGTCCTTGAACGCCCCCGAAGGCTCGTTGAAGACCCACAGGTTCAGGGTTGCCCGACCTCCGGAGTCAGAGCCTCCGCAGCCGGCGAGCGCCGCCGCCAATAGCAGGACGCCGAGCGCCCCTCCGATGACCCCCCTCTTGGTCATGCGACTGCGCTCTACCCGAGTGCGAATCCGGACAAACGCCGTGCAGCAGAAGTCTCATCGGCGCAGGCCGACGCGAGCCGCGTGGGCCGGCAGGGAGGCTCCTGAGTCGCCGGGATCGGTGGCGATGAGAAGCTGTCCGACCGGCGGCGCGGGCTGCGGCTCGCCGGTGAGGTTGAGCGCCACGAGATGGTCGCCGCGCTCGAAGGCGAGGACGCCCGGCGCCGCGTCGTCCACAAAGCGCAGGTCCGGCCCGAGCCCGGGGCGAACGGCGATCAGGCGGCGCACCAGGGAGAGCAGCGAGCCTGGATCGCGGAGTTGGTCGGCGACGTTGCGGCGCGCGGGGTCGACCGGCGCGAGCCACGGCCGCCCCGTCGTGAACCCGCCCGAGGCCGAGGCGTCCCACTGCATCGGATGGCGGTGGCGGTCACGCCCGGCGCGGTCGAGCGGCGGGTCGTGTCCCGGGCCGTCGGCCATTCCGATCTCGTCGCCCTGGTAGACGAAGGCGACCCCAGGCAGGGTGAGCAGGAGCGTGGCCGCCGCGCGCACGTTGGCCTCCCCGACGCGGTCCGGAAGGCGGCTGAAGTCGTGGTTGGACAGCATCCAGGCGACGCGCCCGCGGGTCTCGCGCGGCGCCAGCGCCGCCTCGATCGCCGCGCGCAGCGCCTCAACATCCCAGGCCGAGTGGAAGAGCTCGAAGCAGAAGGCCGCGTCCAGGTGCTCGAGGTAGCGCCCCAGCCGAGCGGTGGGGACGTACACCTCGCCGACCAGCAGCGCGTCGCCGGCGGCCTCGCGCAGCGCTCCGACCGCGACGGCGATGTCGGGCGCGTCGCGCGAGTGAACGTGCTCGAGCACGCCGTGGTCCGCGTGCACGGGCAGCGGCGGGGGGCCGGTGGCCGGCGGGTCGTCGCGCAGCTCGGGGTCCTTGAGCAGACGGTCGAGCGCGTCCAGGCGAAAGCCGTCCACCCCCCGGTCGCGCCAGAAGCGAACGACGCCCTGCATGGCCGTCACGACCTCCGGGTTGCGCCAGTCCAGGTCGGGCTGCTCGGGATAGAAGGAGTGCAGGTACCAGCCTCCGTGGACGTGGTCGCGCGACCAGGCCGGCCCACCGAAGGACGCGATCCAGTTGTTGGGCCGCTCGACGGAATCGCGGCGCACGTACCAGTCCAGGTGCTCGCGAAACCAGGGGTGCTCGATGGAGGTGTGGCAGGGCACGAGGTCCATGAGCAGGCGCAGGCCTCGCGCGTGCGCGCCGGCGATCAGCCCGTCGAGGTCCTCGAGCGTCCCGAAGGTCTGATCGATCGCCGTGAAGTCGGCGACGTCGTAGCCGAAGTCGGCCATCGGGGACGGATAGACGGGGGACAGCCATACGGCGGCCACACCCAGCGCGGCGACGTGATCCAGGCGCCGCTCGACGCCGCGCAGATCGCCCACCCCATCACCGTCGGAGTCCTGGAAGGCGCGCGGGTAGACCTGATAGACGACGCGCTCCTGCCACCACACGGCGCGGGAGGCTAGTCGCTAGGGGCGCGCCGTCTGCGGCGGAGCTTTCGCAAACGGACGAATGAATTCGACCACTAGGGGGAAACAATGGCGCGCAGACAATCCCGGAGGGGAGTTGAGAAATGAGCTTGATCGGCGTCATCATCGCGGTGCTCGTAGCGGCTTTGGTCTATGCGCTGTGCGTGGCTCTCGGGCTGCCCGCGATCGTCGGCTTGGTCGCTGCGATTCTCGTGCTGCTGGCTGGTATCCCCAGCGGCGGCTACGGAATCGGCCGCAGGTTCTGACGGTCACCCGTCCCGTTTGACGCGCGCGCCCTCTGGAGCGAGCTCCGGGGGGCGCCCCGTCATCTCCTCCGGCCAGGAGCACAGCGCCGAGCGGCCGGGGCAACCGAGGCACAGCCCGGCGTGCGGCGTCGCGGTCACCGGGAAGCGCCCCGCGACGACGCCTCGCGCGAGTTCCCGCAGCTCAGCCTCGAGCGCCGGCGCGTCTGAGGCGGCGAAACGGGCGACCGCGGGCTCGTTCGCGCGCTCGAGGAAGCAGTGGATCACCTCCACGTGCTGCGCGCCCTCGTGCAGCGCGGCGAGCGCGTAGACGATCCGCTGGACGGGGTAATCGTGAGCGACGAGGGTCTCGGCGTCGTCCTCGGGCGCCAGCCGGTCGCTCTTGTAGTCGACGACCATCGCGCCCTCGCCCTCCCGGCCGATCGCGTCGACGACCCCCGTGATGAGCGTCGGCTCCTCGGCGCCGAGGTCGAGCAGGAAGGCGAAGCCCGCCTCCCGGCGAACCTCGCCTGCGCCGGCCAGCCTGGTCGCGAGGGGACTGGCCAGCAAGGCGCCGGTCAGCCGCCCGAGATCGTCCAGCTCCTCCCCGCTGGGCTGTTCGCCGAGCGCACCGGCGACCGCCGCGATCTCCGCGGCCCCCGGCGGCTCGCCGGCGAAGTCGACGCGCTCAAGGACGGCGTGGACGATCGAGCCGCGCTCCAGGGCGCCGAGCCCTCCGCCCTCCGCGGGGGCCACCCAGCGCTGCTCCTCGCGGGGAAGCCGGAGCACCCGCTCGAGGTAGTACCGGTAAGGGCAGCGGTCGTAGTCGCCCAGCGAGGAGTAGGAGAGGGTCGGCGGAGGGGCCGCGGCGGGCGCGGCGGGCGCAACCGGCGCGGTGGGTGAATGGCCAGGCTCGGGCGCGCCGCCCGCCTCGGCGCCGGCCCCGCGGTCGGGCGCCAGGGACTCCGGGCGCAGCACCCTCCCCACGGTGTCGGGGGTGTTGAGGGACACGGTCGCGTGCAATGTCCACCGCTCAACGCTCCGGCGCAGCTCGCGGACGGGCTCGTCCGCGGTGAGTGTCGCGACGTCCGGGTCGATCGAGGGGGCGAGCCAGGAGATCGGGGCTCCGCGCGGGTTGGGGGGTGGCCATTTCGTGTTGCACACCGCGCCGCTGAGGATCAACCGGTGGCGGGCGCGGCTGAGGGCCACGTAGAGGACGCGCTCCTCCTCGGCGGCCTCGCGCGCCTTTGCCTGCACCTCGAGCGCCTCGTAGTCAAGCGCTTTGGCACGCTCGCCCTCGAGGCTCGCCACGCGCAGTCCGACGCGGCCGTCGTCGCCCACCCGCACGACCGGCGCGTCCTTGGGAACCACACGGCCCAGGTCGGCCACGCACACCACGTCCCACTCCAGGCCCTTCGCCGCGTGGATCGACATGAGTTGGACCCCCTCCCCCTCCACCGGCGCCTCGGGCTCGCGGGGCGCGAGCTGCTGCTGGAGGTCCACGAACTCCAGGAAGCCGCGCAGATCGGCCCCCGCGACCGCTTCGTGCTCGCGTGCGAGGCGCTGGAGCTTGCGGACGTTCGCCAGCCGCCGCTCGCCGCCCGGCAGGCTGAGCACGTGCCGGTCATAGCCCGTCGCCCTGACCGCGCGCTCGATCAGCCGCGCCGGCCCGTGCAGCGGCGCCTGGACGCGCTCGTCGGCCAACCAGGGCACCCACTGCTCGAGCAGCGCGCGATCTCCCCAGGAGAGGCGCGTGGCCAGCTCGTCCGACCCGTCGCCGGCCGGTCGGAACGCCTGCTCGAGCGTCCACCAGGCGTCGCGGCGCAGCTCGCGCCGCACGCGCGCGAGCACGGCGAGGCCGTCGCTGGACAGGCCGGCGAGCGGCGACGCGAGCACCTCGAAGAGGCGTCGCTCGTCTCGCGCGTTGGCCACCGCGCCGAGGTGGGCGCAGAGGTCGCGGACCTGCTGGCCCTCCCAGTACCCCCGGCCGCCGGTCACGGTGGCGGCGAGCCCGGCATCGCGCAGCGCGCGCTCGAAGACCGCGATGTCGGTCGCGGCGCGCAGCAGCACGGCCACCTCCTCGGGCTCGACCTCGCCGGCATCCACGAGCTCGCGCACACGCTGGGCAAGCAGCCGCGCCTCGGCGTAGCGGGCCGGCCGCGCGGGCGGCAGCCCGTCGCCGACGCCGGGATGGCGCTCCTCCCAGCCCTCCTCTCCGGTGACCAGCAGCTCCACGCGTGGCTCCCCGTCGCAGGGTGGCGCCGAGTCAGCCGCCCGCAGGGGGACGAACTGCGCGCCGAAGCGGGGGACGAAGATCGCGTCGATGGCGTCCACGAGCTCGCGCCGCGCCCGGAAGCTCAGCGAGAGCTCACCGGCCTCCCCGCGCGCGGCCAGCCGCGCGCGGCGCTCGCGGAACAGCCCCACGTCAGCGTGGCGGAAGCCGTAGATCGACTGGAACTCGTCGCCGACGACCATCGTGTCGTCGCGGTCGAGCAACTCGAGCAGCGACACCTGCAGCGGATTGGTGTCCTGGAACTCGTCGACCATGATCGCGTCAAAGCCGCCGGCGACCGCGGCGCGCAGGCCGGGGTCGCCGCGCAGCAGGCCGACGGTCTGCAGCTCGAGGTCCTCGTAGTCGACCGCCGAGCGAGCGCGCTTGCGCGCGGCGTACTCGTCCGCGAAGCGCCCGAGGAGCCCGTCGAGCAGCCCCAGGGCGTCCGCTGCCAGGACGTCGGCACACCCCTGTCGCCACGCTGCGACCGCCGCCAGGTACTCGTCGATCTCGGGTATCTGCAGGGCGCCGGCTTGCGCACTGAACGACCCCGCGGCGACGTCGTCGGGTAGCGGCGGTTCGCCCCCGGCGCAACGGTCGAGGAGCTCGCGGCAGTGGCGAAGCGCATCCGCGGCGGCGCGAACGCGAGCCCCGCCCGGGAGCGCGGCGCCCACGACCCCTGCGGCAGCCTCCAGAGCGCGCTGCACCCGGGCGCGGGCCTCATCCAGGGCCGGGGCGGCCCGGAGCGGCAGCTGTGGGCGAGTGTTGCCGCGGGTGCGCAGCTGCCCGTGGACCTCGCGGATCGTCTCGCGCAGCGGATCGGGCTTGTAGGCGGCGGCGAGCTCCAGCCGGCCCGGCCCGGCCGCCGCGGCCTCGTCGAGCCAACCGGCGAGCGCGTCGTCGAAGGCCTCGTGCTCCAGGCGCCGCGCCTCGGGCTCGTCGAGGATCCGAAACCGCGGGTCGAGCCCCGCCGCGAGCGCGTGGCCGCGAAGGACGCGCGCGCAGAAAGCGTGGATCGTCGACACCGGCGCGGCCTCGGCCGCCCGTGCCGCGCCGCGCTCCCCGAGCTCCAGGAAGCGCTCGCGGATGCGCGCGCGCAGCTCGCGCGCCGCCTTGTCGGTGAAGGTGATCGCCAGGATGCGGCCTGCCTCGACCTCGTCCTCCAGGACCGCGCGCACGAAGCGCTCCACCAGCACCGAGGTCTTGCCCGAGCCCGCCGTGGCCGAGAGCAGCCGCTCGCCGCTGCGCGCGCGCACGGCGTTCTCCTGCTCGGCGGTGAGTGCCCGCCCGCCCGGGCCGAGCAGCTCGGGCGCGTCCGGGTCGAAGAGGCGCGGCGCGCTCACCGGCCCTCGCAGCGGCAGACCGACGGATAGGCACAGCCGCCGCCCTTCCAGTGGCAGCCCTCGGGCCGCGGCTCCAGGCGCCCGGCGCGCAGCGCGCCCGCTGCCTGGACGGCGAGCTCGCGCACCTCATCGAGGACGCGCTCGAACGTCTCTGGGTCCACGACGTCGGTCGAGGTGGTCCCTTCCACGCCGGCGCCGCTCAGGACCAGCCCGCGTGGCTTGCGGCTTCCGCCGAGCGGCTGGTAGAGCCCGGCCACCGGGCGCAGGCCGAGGGCCTCGCGAACCGCCAGCAGGTAGAGCCCCACCTGCAGGCGACGGTCGGGCGCCCACCTGGCCCGCGCCGGAGCCGAGCTGCCCTTGTAGTCGACGACCACCGCCTCCTGCGAGCCGGGGCGGACGTCGATGCGGTCGATGCGCCCGGCCACCGCGAGTCCGGGCTCGAGCTCCAGCGGCGCGGCCTGGGCGTCCTCGCCCGCGCCGAACGCCAGCTCGAAGTCGCGCGGCTCGTGGGGCGCCTTGCCCTGCGCCAGATCGGCGAGGTAGGCGAGCAGGTCGGCCTCGAGACGCCGGCGCAGCACGCGCCGGCGCGCGGGACGGGTGGACAGCGGCGCCCCGCGCTCACGGCGCTCGAGGGCCTCGCGCACCAGCTCGCGTGCCTGCGCTAGGGTCGCCTGGGTGATCCGGGCCGAGCCGGTGCGCTCCCGGACCCCAGCCAGAACGTCCTCCAGCGCGCGGTGCGCCACGCCGCCGCGCAGCAGCGGCTCGGCGTCGGGCTCGAGCTCGTCGGGTCTCAGCAGCTGCTCGACGAGCCACTTCACGGGGCAGCCCGCGTAGGACTCGAGCTGGCCGGCGGAGATCGTCGGGCGCGCGCGAAGAGCCTCGAGCACCTCGTGCGCGCGGAGCGGCGCGATGGTCGGCTGTGGCGCCCGCGGGCCGCGCGCGACCTCGGCGAGCGCGCGCTCGCGCTCGGTCGGCGCCTCTTCGGGCGCCCACGTCAGCTGGCCCAGGCCGCGGCGGCGCGTCGCCGCTTCCAGGGCCGCGGGCTCGAACAGGTCGCCCACGTCCTCGAGGAACAGCGAGGGGATGGCCGGGCCGCCGTCGTCATCGCCCGTGCGCCACGAGAGGACGAGGCGCTGCTCGGGCCGGGAGACGCAGGCGTAGAACAGGAAGCGCTCGCGCTCGAAGGCGTCGTCGTGGCGCAGCAGCCGCAGCCCGGACGCACGCGCGATCGCCGCGCGGTCCTCCTCGCCGAGGAAGGGATCGGGGAGCGGTGCGCGCGGGAAGGTGCCCTCCTGCAGCCCGCACACCAGCAGCGCCCGCACCCGGCGCGCGCGGATCGCCAGCGGATGACGAACCTCGACGGCCCTGCCCGTGGCCGGCGCGGGCGGGTGGACCTCCAGGCTCGCGAGCGTGCGCTCGAGCTCGGCGGGTGACGGCGAGAGCGCGGGATCCTGGGCAGCGAGGCGCTCGAGGCCGTCCAGCGCACCGCGGACGGCGACCGCCGCGGCCGCCTCCAGCCGCTCCGCCGGTGCGAGGACGGCCGCCTCGCGCCGGCGCGGTGCCGCAAGCAGCCGCCCGGCCAGCCTGGCCAGCGCGCGCAGGGGGCCCGCCGGGCCGTCCTGCATCGCCGCGCTGAGTCGCTCGACCTCCTCGACCCCGAAGCCCCGCTCGCGCAGAGTCTGCAGGGCGTCCTGCGCCCGCCCGCAGCCGCGCCGCCGCAGGTCGCGCTCCACCGCGTCGGCGAGCCGTGGCTCGGCCACGCCGGGAGCCCGCAGCCACGCCAGCACGTCGTCGGTGTCGCCGTCGAGCAGCGCGGCACGCAGCACGCCGAGCAGGCCGCGGCCGAGCGCCGTGCGGGCCAGCGGGCGTGCGATGGCGAGGTGCAACGGCACGCCGTAGGCGCCGAACACGTCCTCGATCAGCTCCGCCTGGGCCGCGGGCGACCGGTGGACGACGACGATCTCCGCGGGAGCGGTTCCCGCTCGGAGCAGCGCAAGCGCCTCGGCCGCGACGAGCTCGAGCTCGGCGCGCTCACTGCCTCCCTCCAGCAGCGCGAGCGCGCCGGCGGGGTCGACCGGCGTGCCTGCGGGCGCGTCCTCGAACAGCCCGCGTTCGAGGCGATGCAGAGCCGCACGCGAGCCAGGCGCGTAGTGGTCGGGCCTCGCGGGCAGCGCGACGTGTCGCTGCGCGACGGGCGCCAGCTCGTTGACCGTCGCCGCCCGGGTCGCGAACGCGGCCCGCCCCGGCTCGTAGGTGAGGGCGAGCGTCACCGCCAGCCCGGGGACCCGCAGGAGCGTCTCGACCGCGTCGCGCTGGAGCGGCGTGAGGTCGTCGAACCCGTAGAAGAACACGGGGCTGCGCCCCCAGCTCGCCGGAGCCGCACGGAGCGCGTCCAGTGCCCCCCACGCGTAGAGCTCGCGGTCGACCAGGCCGAGCTCATCGAGCAGCCGGCGATAGGTCGCGTAGAGGCCGGCGATGTCGGCCGCGTAGGCCGCCCGTGCGGGCTCAGCCTCGCCCCAGGCCCGCAGCGCTGCGGTGAACCGCGGCGGGGTGACGAGCGAGCGCTCGAGCTCGGCGATCAACCCCTCGGCGGCCAACGGGAAGCCCGGCGTCGCGGCGGCCTGGGCGAGCGCCCGCGGCCGGGCGCGTTGCACCGCCACCTCGACCAGGCGCCGGCGCTGCACGCCGTCGACGACGCGTGCCGGGTAGCCGGCGCGCTCCCCGATCTCCGAGGCCAGCCGGTCGAAGGCCACCACCTGGGCTCCGAAGACCGCGCCGCCTCCGGCGAGCTCGCGCCGGTAGCGGGCGACGTCCCCCGGATTGGGCACGACGAGCACCGGCCCCTCGGCCAGCCGGGCGCGGACCTCGTCGAGGACGTGGCGCGCCTTGCCGGAGTTGGCCGGCCCGGTGACGAGCGTGAGGGGCACCCCTCCATGGTCGCGAAGACGCCCGACGTCCTGACGGGCGCAAGCCGCACCGTGCGGCCCGCTCGTGTGCCGCGGGTGCTAGGCGGCCGCGTTCACGGCCGTCGCCGCGGCGGCGGCGGGCTGCTCGGCCGGGTCCTCTTCGGGGGGCTTGGCGCCCTCCTTGGCCCAGGGCTCGTCGAACTCGACCCGCCACTTGCCGTCCTCGCCCTGCTGGAGCGCGAGGCGCGCGCGGAACGTCCGCCCCGAACGCCCCTTGAAGCCGGCCACCGGCTTCTCGGTGCGGCCGTGCCTGATGAGCTCGCCCGCGACCGTGATGTTGAGCTGCTTGCCCGCCTTGCCCTTCCAGATCACGAAGCCGCATCCGGGGTCCTCGCGCGACCAGCAGGAGAAGCCCTTGCGGTTCTCGACGATGTCGCGCCCGCAGACCGGACACGGCCCGAGGTTGGCGCGCGGGATCCGCACGTCCTTCAGCCGGGCGTCGAAGTCGTGGACGGTCTCGTCGGTGAACTTGACGATGTCGCCCATGAACGCCTCGCGCGAATCGCCGCCGTGCTCGATCTTGGCCAGCCGGTGCTCCCACTCCCCGGTCATCCCCGGCGAGGTGAGCGGATGCTGGCCGAGCAGGCGGATGACGTTGCGGCCCTTCTCCGTGGCGATGAGTGCGCGGCCCTCGCGCTCGAGGTAGCCCACGTCGATCAGCCGCTCGATGATCGCCGCGCGGGTAGCCGGCGTGCCGATGCCCGAGTCCTTCATCGCCTCGCGCAGCTCGTCGTCGTCGACCAGCTTGCCTGCGGTCTCCATCGCCGCCAGCAGCGAGGCATCCGTGTAGCGCCGGGGCGGCTTGGTCTCCTTCTCCAGACCCTCGATCGCCCGCACCTCCGCGGCCTCCCCGCGCTCCAGCCGGGGCAGTTGCTGCTCGCTGCCCTCGTCGTCCTCCGAGCGCCCCTCGCCCTCCATCGTCTCGCCGTAGACCCCGCGCCAGCCCGGCACGAGCAGGAGCTTGCCCCGGGTGCGGAAGACGTGGCTCTCGACGGTCGTCTCGACGCGCGTGTTCTCGAACACCGCATCGGGATGGAAGATCGCCAGGAAGCGGCGCACGACCATGTCGTAGACGCGCCGGTCGTCCTCGCTGCGCCACTTGCCCGGCTGAACGTGCGCCGGCGTGGGCAGGATGGCGTGGTGGTCGGTGACCTTCGCGTCGTTGACCACGCGGCCCAGCGGCAGGACGTCGAGGCCCAGCACGTACTCCGACGCCTTGGCGTACTCACGGTGGGAGCCGACGTGGCGCGCCGTGGGCTTGATCTCGCCGATCAGGTCCTGGGTGATGAAGCGCGAGCTGGTGCGCGGGTAGGTGATCGCCGTGTGCTCCTCGTAGAGGCGCTGGGCGGCGGACAGCGTCCGGCGCGCCGAGAAGCCGAAGCGCGGGTTGGCCTCGCGCTGCAGCGACGTGAGGTCGTAGAGCAGCGGCGCGCGCTCCTTGCGCTCGGTCTTGTCGAGCTTTGTGATCTCCCCCGTCTGGTCGCGGCACGCGTCGACGATGGCCTGCGCCTCGTCGGCGCCGGCCAGCCGCGGCTTGGCGCCCGCGTGGTAGCGCCCCTCGTAGACGCGCTCCCCGGAGGCGGCGAAGGTCGCGTCCACCAGCCAGTAGGGCTCGGGCGTGAACGCCCGGATCTCCTCCTCGCGCTGGGCGACGATGGCCAGCGTCGGGGTTTGGACGCGGCCGAGCGAGACCGCCCCGTCGAAAGAAGAGCGCAGGCGGATGGTCGCGGCCCGCGTGGCGTTCATGCCGACGATCCAGTCGGCCTCGCTGCGCGAGCGGGCGGCCTGCTGCAGGCGCTCGAGCTCCTCGCCCGGCCGCAGGCTGCCGAAGGCGTCGCGGATCGCCGAGGTGGTCATGGACTGCAACCACAGCCGCTGGACGGGCTTGCGGGCGCCGGCCTTCTCATAGAGGTAGGCGAAGATCAGCTCGCCCTCGCGTCCGGCGTCGCAGGCGTTCACGACCATGTCGACGTCGTCGCGCTTGAGCAGCCGCTGGACCACGCTCATCTGCTTGCGCGAGCGCTCGTCGCGGATCACGAGCTTGAAGCGCTCGGGCACGATGGGCAGGTCGGCCATCCGCCACTTCTTGAAGCGGTCGTCGTACTCGTCGGGCTCGGCGAGCTGCACGAGATGGCCGACCGCCCAGGTGATGACGTGCTGCGGGCCTTCGAGCCAGCCGTCGTGCTTGGCGAACGGCCCCTCGAGCACGCGCGCGAGGTCGCGGCCCACGGAAGGCTTCTCGGCGATGACCAGCGTCTTGCCCATTGGCGCGTGTACGGTAGCGGCGCGAGAGGCACCGCACGTGCGAGAGCGCCGGCGAACGGCGTCGGGCGAGGGAGAGGAGGGGACCCTCCCGCCAGTGTGCCCCACCGCTCCCCCCTCCCAAACCCGATGCCGTTAGCGGCAGCGCCATCACTTGGGCGCGGGACTACTAGTTCGCGCAGGGCCCCGTATCCACCGAGCCCGACGCGCCGTCCAGTGTCCGGCGCACGACGTCGTTGGGCACCCCGAAGCCGCCGCGCCGCCCGCTTCCGCGGGTCGTGGCGAAGATGGTGGTCACGACCTGGCCACGGCCGTCGACCATCGGGCCGCCGGAGTTGCCCGAGCGCACCAGGCCGCGCAGCGAGGTGAGCTCGCGGCGGACCGGACCGCGGCCGTAAGCGTCCTGCGCCAGTACCTCCTGGGTGTCGCCCACCCGCCCGGGCCGCGCGTCGTAGGGGCCGTTCTCGGGATAGCCGAGGATCGCCGCCGCCGCTCCGCGGGTCGCGGTCCCCGCGAGCCTGAGGGCCGGCGCGCCAAGCCCGGAAACGCGCAGGACGGCGACGTCGTTGCGAGGGTCGAAGGCGATCGGCGTCGCGTCGAGGCGCGCCCCGTCGAGGCCCTGCTGGACCACCGTGTCGCTCTCCCCGGCGACCACGTGGGCATTGGTGACCACTATCCCCGGAGCGGCCACCCAGCCCGAGCCCTGGATCCCCAGGCCGCACGCGGTTCCCAGCACCCGGACCACGCTTCGGCGTGCGGCGCGTACGTCCGGGTCGCGCAGGATCGAGCCGCGTGGGGCGGCGACCTGCGGCGTCGGAGCATCGACCCGCGGCGAGGGATCGAAGCGAGCGAGAGCGTTGAGGATCGGGCCCGACGGCGGCAGCACGGCGTTGAGCTCGCGCAGGACGACCGAGCGCTGGATGTCGCGCCGCAGCTGTCGAGCCCCGGGCGTCTGCAACGCCACCGCCCCCGCGATCCACGCGATGCCCAGCGCGACGCACGCGGTCAGGCCGGCTCCCAGCAGGCCGTCGACCGCCCCGAACACCCTCCCCCGGGGCAGGAGCCTTCGCAGCCCGAAGCCCAGGCTCTCCAGGCCGGTGGCCAGGATCGCCCCCGCGACCAGCGCGCCCGCCAAGCCGAAGAGCGGCGCGTAGGGCGAGCTCGAGCCCGCGGGCAGCAGCTCGGGACCCAGCCGCGTCCCGAGCACGGCGCCGAGCGCGAAGCCCGCCAGCGACAGCGCGCCGACCACGAACCCCTGGGCCCACCCGTAGAAGGCGAGCAAGAGGGTGAAGCCGACGATGATCCAGTCGATGGTCGTCACCGGTGCCGGGACGGTAGCGTTGGCGCCGATCGTGCAAGGAGGCCCGACAGCCCGGCACCGAGCCGAGCCCCCGACATCGCGGCTGCGGCCGTCCGCCGCGGCCCGGCGTGGCGACCGTCGCCGGCAGACGCTTCACCGCGGGCTGCCGCTCGCCGTCGTGGCGCTGTTTGCGCTCGCCGCCGGCGTGCTCGTCGGAGCGGCCCGCACCTCGCCCGAGGAGCGCCTCGCCCAGCGCTGGGCGAGCGCCTGGGAGCGCGGCGACTACGGAGCGATGTACCGGCTTGTGTCCGATGACGTCCGCAGGCGTCTGAGTGAGCGGGCGTTCGCCAGCTCGTATCGCGACGCCGCCGCGACCGCCACCGTGACCCGCCTGCGAACCGGCAAGCCTGCGGGGGAGAAGGATGGTGCCGTGGCGGTCCCCGTGACCGTCCGGACACGGGTGTGGCCCCCGCTGACCGGCCGCGTCGTCCTCCCGCTGGAGGGCAAGGGCGAGCAGGCCCGCGTGCGCTGGGACCGCGAGCTGGCCTTCCCGGACCTCGCGCGCGGCGAGCGCCTGAGCCGGCGCACCTCGATGCCGACGCGCGCCGCGATCCTCGCCCGCGACGGCACCCCGCTGGCCAAGGGGCCCGAGCGGCTCTCGCCGCTGGGCGGCGCCGCCGACATCGTCGGCGAGCTGGGCGCGCCGCCCCCGGCTCGGCGGGCACAGCTCTACAGGCTCGGCTATCCGACGGGCGCGCCGGTCGGGACGACCGGCCTGGAGCGGGTGTTCGAGTCGCGGGTAGCCGGGACGCCCGGCGGCGTGCTGCTCGCGGGCCGGCGCGTGCTCGCCCGCTCGCGTCCGCACGCCGGGCGCCCCGCGCGCTCGACGATCAAGCCGGCGATCCAGTCGGCCGCCGTGAACGCGCTGGGCGGGCAGCTCGGCGGTGTCGCGGTGCTCAACCCGCGCACCGGCGAGCTGCTCGGGCTCTCGGGCATCGCGTTCTCCGGCCTGCAGCCGCCGGGGTCGACCATGAAGGTGATCACCGTGACCGGCGCGCTCGAAGCCCGGATCGTCAGGTTGCGCAGCCGCTTCCCGGTACAGACCTCCGCCGTCGTCGGCGGCCAGACGATCTCCAACGCGGGCGGCGAGGCGTGCGGCGGCGACCTGCGCGAGAGCTTCGCGGAGTCCTGCAACTCGGTCTTCGCCCCCCTGGGCGCCAAGCTGGGCAAGCGGCGGCTCGTCGACGTCGCCGAGCGCTTCGGCTTCAACATGCCCACCGGCATCCCCGGCGCGGCGGTCAGCACCATCCCCACCGCCGCCCAGATGGGCGGCGACAACGACGTGGGGTCCTCGGCCATCGGCCAGGGGCAGGTGCTGACCACCGCCCTGGCGATGGCCTCGGTGGCCGCCACCATCGGAAACGGCGGCGTGCGGGTGCGGCCAACGCTGTTCAAGGGCGAGCGGTCGCCTCGCGAGCGGGTGACCAACCGCCGTGTCGCGGCCCAGGTGCGGCGGCTCATGGTCGACGTCGTGGCCTTCGGAACGGGCAAGAAGGCCGCGATCCCGGGTGTCAAGGTGGCCGGGAAGACCGGCACGGCGGAGCTCGGCGGCAACCTCTCCGAGGACGCCTGGTTCGTCGCCTTCGCCCCGGCGCGCCGGCCCAAGATCGCGATCGGAGTGCTCGTGGTGCAGGCGGGCTTCGGCGGAGACGTGGCCGCTCCGATCGCCCAGCAGGTCCTGCGGACCGCGCTCGGCCGCTAGCCGAGGCGCTCGCTGCGCACCACGAGAACGCTGCACCGGGCGTGGTGAGAGACCTTGTCGGGCACGCCGCCCATCGCGAAGCGGCTCGGGCCGCCCATGCCCTTGCTGCCCACCACGACCAGGCGCGCGCCCACCTTGTCCGCAACCTCCACCAGGGCCTGCGCTGGGTCGTCGCGGCAGGCGTGCAGGAGGGGCTCGAGCCCGCGGTCCCGTGCCGCCCGCTCCGCTTGCGCAAGCGCCCCCTGGGCCTCTTCGCGCGAGGAAAGCAGGCGGCGCAGCGGGGCCGGCACCGCCGGCGTTGCCTCGGGCAGCGCGAGACCCCCCGGCAGGCCGTACGCGCTCACCAGGTGCAGCTCGGAGCGAAGGCACGCGGCCAGGTCGACCGCGGCCCCTACCGCTGCGCCGGCGCCGGGCGAGCCGTCCGTTCCGGCGACGATGACCGCGAAGGCCTCGCCGGGTGGCGGCGGTGACCAGCGCGCCGCCGGCCGCAGGGCCAGGCCCGTGGCGCGCAGCGTGCCGGCGGCCGTCTCGCGCAGCAGGCGCGCCAGTTGTGGCCCTATGCCCGGCTGCTCGGGCAGATCGATCCGGATCTCCACGTTCTGGCCCTCATGGGAGATCTTGGCCTCGCCCAGCCCCTCGAGCACACGGATCGCCCCAGGGTTGCTCGCGAGCACGAAGGCGGTGAAGCGCCGAACGCCCTCCTCGCGCGCCCGCCCCGCGAGCTGCTCGAGCAGCGCCCGGCCCAGCCCGCGCCCCTGCCAGTCGTCGACCACGGTGACCGCCGCCTCCGCCGCCTCGTGATCCTCGGCCAGGCGCACGTAGCGGGCCACGCCGAGCGCATCGCCCGTGCCGGGCTCGAGGGCGAGGAGGGCCTCGTGATCGTGATGGTCGACCTCGGTTAGGTAGACGAGCATGGAACTCGAGAACCTCGGCATGGGACTCAGGAAGCGCCGGTACCGGGAGTCCTCGCTGAGCCGCTCCAGGGCCGCCGCCATCCGCTGCTTGTCACCGGGCTCGATCGGACGGACGACGACGCGCGCGCCGTCGCGCAGGTCGAGGGTCTGGGTCCGGCGCTTGGTCAGAGGTCGAGCTGGACGATCCCCGAGCGCTGGGGCACTTCGGCGCCCCGCACCTGGAGCTCCAACGGGCGGTTCTCGTAGGACCCGTAGGGGATGCGGAAGACCAGCACCGTGCCGCCGGTGACGTTCTCCGAGGCAGGGCTCGAAAGCGCCGGGTAGAGCTCACCCGGGTCGAGTTGGGTGGCGCTGTAGGCGAACGGGTTGATCTGCGGGTCGAGCGCCGTCGGCCGGTAGCAGCCCCTGGCCGGCACACAGGGCTGTCGCTCGACATATTGGGTGTCCGTGATCCGGAAGTCGCTCGCCGCCCGGATCGGATGGTTCTCCTCGTTGTTTACGCGGAGGAACACGCCGAACCAGGACTCGTCGGGCTTGAGCGGCGGCGTCCCGGGGGCCAGGCCCTTGAGGTAGGCCCGGTCCTCGACGCCCTTGGGGTTGAGCTGGCGCGAGACCTGGACCTGATAGGTCAGGCCGCCGACGTCGAGGTACAGGCCCTCGGTGTCGGCGCGGGTGACGGTCTTCGTCTTGTTGCCGCACGCCCCGAGGGCGACCGCGAGGGCCAGGATCGAGAGGGCGATGGTGAGGCGGCGCAGGGAGGTCACGGCGGCGGCGGTCGGCATGCTACCGGTGGTCCGGCGTCGCGGGCGCGAGCGGATCAGCGGGCCGCGACGCTGACGCGGCGACCGCGGTCGAGGTCATCCTCGAGGATGGAGCGCAGGCGCTTGAGCGCGCGCTTGGCCCCCCGCCGGACGAAGGGGCGCGCGAACGCCTCCACGAGCCGGTCCGTGGGCAGCGCGGGCTGGGTGTCGAGCTCGAAGCCCACCTCGGTCTGGCCCCCGGAGGCGGGGTCCAGCGTCCAGGTGGTGAGCGTGCGGATGCGGTTGTACTTCCCGGCTCGCCCCACTCCCACGATCCGGTAGGGCGCATCGACCTCGAGGAAGGACACATCGGCCCAGTCGAAGCGGTTCAGCGGCACCTTGACCCGGAAGCGGGCGCCGGCGCCGGTGCCGTAGGAGTCCACGCGGGTCAGACGCCAGTCCACCAGGTAGTGGTCGCTGAACTCCGGGTGGTTGGCGACATCCGCCAGGTACTCGAAGACCTCCTCACGCGGGCGCGCGACGGTGACCGAGAGCTGGACCGGCTGCACGCCGGGGAGTCTATGCGCGTGGCTGCGCCGGCGAGGGCGTCACGCCGCTCGGCTACGCACGCGAACGTGCGGACCGGCCTCGTCGCGCACGGGCTCGCTGGACACGGGGTCCTCGCGGCGAAGCGCCCGGCACAGCTCGCAGACCGCGCGGCCGCCCTCGTAGCGGTAGACCCGTTCGCCGGTCAGCGGCGTGCGCCGGCAGTCCGAGCAGCGGTTGCGATCCGCGCGCAGCGCGTCGACGCTACTGCGGAAGAGCTGGAGCTCCAGCTCGCTTGGACGTGCCATGCAGGGACTTTCGGCGCGCCCCTTTCACGTCCTTCCCCGGCCGGTATCATCTGCGTGCCGGGCCGTCCCCAGCCGGCCCCTTTCCGGAGAGGTCACGACACATGTCCGACGCGCTCACGCAAGGCGCCCCTGTCGGCACGACCGCGAGCTTCCAGACCGTCGCGCCAGCCGTCGATGAGCCCGAGTGGCTCGGCGAGGCCCGAGCGCGCTGCGGTGACGACGCCGGGCAGTACGTCGCCTACCGCGACGGCGACGAGCTCGTTGTGGCGGCCGTGACCGACGAGTGGACTCGAGTAGGGCGCAGCCTGGCCGCCGACATCCGCTTCGACGACCCGACGGTCTCGCGTCGTCACGCCCTGATAGTGCGCCAGCCGGACGGCGTGCGCGTGCTCGACGATCGCAGCCTCAACGGGGTGTTCGTGAACGGAGAGCGGGTGGAGTGGAGCCAGCTGGGCGACGGCGACGAGATCCTCGTGGGCCGCCACGAGCTGCGCTTCCTCGACGTCCAGCCCGTGGCCACGACGGCGGCCGGGACCCCGGCGCCGGCGGGCGCCGCGCCCGCGTAGCGGCGCGCCGCGCGCGGGTCTATAGTCCGCGCCCCTCATGGCGGCGGAGACGATCGCGGTCCTCTCCCAGAAGGGCGGGACAGGCAAGACGACGACGGTGCGGACGCTCGCCGATATCTTCCGGCGCGTGGACCTGCGGACCCTCGCGGTCGACCTCGATCCGCAGGGCAACCTCTCCGACTACTTCGACGTCGACCCCGACGCCGACCCGACGGTCGGCGACGTCCTCGCCGGGCGCGCGAAGGCGTCCGCGGCCGTCCACGACGGTGTGATCCCCGCGAACCTCGGACTGGCCGAGGCCGAGCTCGTGCTCAGCGGGAAGATGGGCCGCGAGCTCACCCTTCGGCGGGCGCTGCGCGAGGTCCGCGACGACTACGACGTGATCATCATCGACTGCCCGCCGGCGCTCGGCCTGCTCACCGTCAACGCGATGGTGGCCGCCGACCATGCCCTCATCTCCTCCGAGGCGCAGTACTTCGCGATGCAGGGCGTCGAGCAGGCCTTGGAGGTCATCGATTTGGCTCGCGACAACCTCAATCCCGACCTCGAGTGGCTCGGGGTAGTGCTCAACATCGCCGACATGCGCACCGTGCACTCGCGCGAGGCCTACAAGGGCCTGCGCAAGAGCTTCGGGGAGAAGGCCTTCACCGCGACCGTGCGCCAATCGATCGCCTACGCGGAGTCCGCGGAGAGGGCTGTCTCCATCCTCGACTTCCGGCCCGACCTCGCGGCCGACTACCTCGCGCTGGCCGACGAGGTCCTCCAGCGCCTGGGCATGCGCGAGGCCCGCGAGCGGCTGGGCGCGCTGGCCGACGGCGTGCCGGCCCGGCGCGGCTGAGCGCCGCGCCGGCCGGCCCAGTGCCGCCTACTGGACGCTGAACTCCTTCTGCATCCCGAGCAGGAAGTGCGGCTTGCCCTTGCCCGGCTTCTGCAGCGAGGTGGTCCCCTGGGGGATGAAGCAGATCGCGATGTACTTGCCCGGGGTGAGGTCGGCGCTCGCGTAGGAGGACTGGCCCGCCGGCACCGGGTCGGCGCCCGCCACCTGGACTACGTACTTGTCGGCCTGGCTCTCCGGGAGCTTCAGGATCTGCGCGAAGGTCAGCTTCACGCCCGGCTTGAGCCGCGCGATATTCATCTCGTGGACCTCCTTGCCGGTGTTCTGCATCTTGAACTGCGTCAACCCGGCGGAGTAGGTCGGCTTGAGCCCGTCGTAGGCATAGTCCAGGGCCTTGACGTCGCCCTTCTGGCCCTTGCAGTTGTCGAAGTAGTAGGCGTCGATGCGGGCCGTCGTCTTCCCGAAGTTCGGGTTCTGGAAGGTCTGCGTGTCGCCCTCACGGATCTTGGACACCTGCGCGACAGCCGTCTTTATGTCGCCTGCGATCTGGTCTGGCGGGTCCTTCTGGATCTGTGCCAGCGGCCCGCCGACGTACTTGTCGAAGTTGGCCCGGACCTGCGGTAGGTCCTTCTTGGACGGGGGCCCGTTGCTCTGCAGGGCCGGGGTGTTGCTGAAGAACTTGTTGAACCCATCGTTGACGGCGGCGTTGGCGTTGCAGCTGGCGGTGAGCTTGGCATCGCTGCCGCTGTTGCTGCTGCTGTTGTCGCTACCACAGGCAGCGAGCACGCCGATGGATCCGGCGGCGAGCAGCGCCGCCCCCGCGAGGCGGATGGGTCTCGAAGTCATGTCGCGTCCCTCTTTGGTCCGGAGAATGGAGCGGCGGCAGCCTACACCCCACGGCGGCGCCGGGTCTACAGCGCTCGCACGTACGCGCCCTCGGGCTCGAAGGGCACCCGGACGACGTCCGCCCAGCCCTCGGCCTCGTTGCGTAGGCGTGCGGTGACCGTGCCCGTCGCCTCGTAGTGCGTCCACACGAGCACCGAGGGGCCCGCGCCCGAGATCGTCGCGCCGAGCGCGCCGAGGGCGGTGGCCCGGTCCACGAGCTCCATCGAGCGCGGGTAGAGATGGGTCCGGTGGGGTTGGTGCAGGCGGTCGGCGAGGCCCCGGGCGACGAGATCCCACTCTCCCTGGATCAGCCCGTAGACCAGCAGCGAGGCGTGGGCGGCGGTGAAGACCGCATCGCCGATCGGCACCTCGGCGGGCATCGCGGCGCGCGCCTGGCGCGTGGCGACGGGCTCGTGAGGGACCACGACGACCGCCTCCAGCCCCGCCGGCGCGTCGAAGCGTGTCGCGCGCCCGTCGGCGCAGATCACGAACCCCCCGAGCAGGGCGGCGGCGGCGTTGTCGGGATGGCCCTCGAGCTCTGAGGCGAGCTCCAGGACGTCGGCGTCGAGCTCGAACAGGTGGTCTGCGGCCATCAGGCCGGCGACGGTCGCCGCCGCGCTCGAGCCGAGGCCGCTGGAGAGCGGCACCCTCGAGTGGATCCGGAAGGTGAACGCGTCGGGCGGCGCCAGGCGGGCGAAGGCCCGGACGCACAGGTTGCGCTCGTCGCGTGCCACCTCGAGCTCAGTCTCCACCCCGAAGCGCCCGGTCTCCTCCACCTCGAGCTCCACATGGAGAGAGAGCGCTGCGGCCAGCACGTCGTAGCCCGGCCCGAGGTTGGCCGAGGAGGCGGGGACGCGGACCACTCGGCGCCGGTTCACCCCAGCACCGCCTCCTCAACCGCGCCGAGCTCCGGCTCGCACGGCACCACCGCGCCCGCCAGCTCGAGCGCGGTCTGCGGATCCTTCAGGCCGTGGCCGGTGAGCACGCAGACGACCCGCGACGCTCCCGCGGGTCCGTGGCGCAGCAGGCCCGCCACGGCGGCAGCCGACGCCGGCTCGCAGAACACACCCTCCCGTGCGGCCAGCAGGCGCCAGGCCGCGAGGATCTCGTCGTCTGACACCGCTTTCACCGCCCCTCGGGAGCCGGTCACGGCGCCCATTGCCTCCTCCCAGCGGGCAGGGTTACCGATGCGGATCGCGCTGGCGACCGTCTCGGGCTCGGCGACGCGCTCGCCGAGGACGAGGGGCGCGGCGCCCTCGGCCTGGAACCCGAGCATCCGGGGAGACGTACCGCGCTCCTGAAAGCCCTTCCAGTAGGCCGTGATGTTCCCGGCGTTGCCCACGGGGATGCAGAGGCCGTCGATCTCCCCGAGCTCGTCGAGGACCTCGAAGGCCGCGGTCTTCTGGCCCTCGAGACGGTAGGCGTTGACCGAGTTGACGAGCGCGATGGGGTGTCGGTCGACCAGCTCGCGCACCAGCGCCAGCGCCTGGTCGAAGTTGCCCCGTAGCGCTACCACCCGCGCCCCGTGGACCAGCGCCTGGGCGAGCTTGCCGGTCGCGATCTTGCCCTCGGGGACGATCACCGCACCGGTGAGCCCGGCCCGCGCGGCGTAGGCCGCCGCGCTGGCCGCGGTGTTCCCGGTCGAGGCGCAGATCACCGCCTCGGCGCCCTCGCGGACCGCCGCGGAGACCGCGCAGGTCATGCCGCGATCCTTGAAGGATCCCGTCGGGTTGGCCCCTTCGAGCTTGAGCCAGACCTCGACGCCGGCCAGCTCGGAGAGGACCGGCGCGGGCACGAGCGGGGTCGATCCCTCGGCGAGCGAGACAACCGGGTCGCCGGGCGCGAAGGGAAGGTCCTCGCGGTAGCGCTCGATTACCCCACTCAGACGAACTCCTCCTCGATGACCCGTATGGCCCGCGGCGGGGCGCGCATGACGTCGAGCCTGCCGATCGACGCCACCGCAGCGAAGAAGCGCGACTCATGGACGGGGTGCAGGACCATCACCAGGCGTGCGTCGTCGCGCAGGCCCTTCTGGACCACGGACTTCACCGAGACCCCCTGCTCGCCCAGGATCTGGGCGACCTGCGCGAGGACGCCGGGCTCGTCCGCCACTTCGAGGTGCAGGTAGAAGGCGGAGACGACGTCCTCGACGATCGGAAGGACCACCGCGGGCGGCGGCAGGCTCGGCGGGGGGATCATCGCGCTGACCACGTCCCCGAGCACGGCGCTCGCGGTCTGGGGGCCGCCCGCGCCAGGCCCGGACATGGTGATCTCGGTGATCGCGTCTGACTCCACGGTCACCGCGTTGAACGGCCCCGCCACGCTGGCCAGCGGATGGCCTGCGTAGAGGAACGCAGGATGCACGCGCACCGAGAGGCCGCCGTCCACCCGCTCGGCCGTGCCCAGCAGCTTGAGCTGCAGCCCGAGCTCGCGCGCGTACTCGAGGTCGTCGACGGTGATGTGCTCGATCCCCTCATAGCGGACCTGGTCCAGGCGCACCGGCGCCTCGAAGGCCAGGCGCGCGAGGATCGCCATCTTGGCGGCTGCGTCCTTGCCGGTCACATCCTCGGTCGGGTCGGCCTCCGCGTAGCCGAGCTCCTGGGCGCGGGCGAGCGCAGCCCCGTAGGTGGCGCCTGTCGCGGCCATCTCGGTCAACACGAAGTTGGTCGTCCCGTTCACGATCCCGTGGATGCGCTCGACGTGCGCGGCGGCGAGCGTCTCGCCGAGCACGCGGACGACGGGCACCACGCCGGCGACCGCCGCCTCGAAGCGAAGCTGAACGCCGCGCTCGCGGGCCACCTGCCATAGCTCCTCGCCATGCTGGGAGAGAAGCTGCTTGTTGGCGGTGACGACATGGCGGCCGGCGCGCATGGCCCGCACCACGTACTCGCGCGCCGGCTCCAGCCCGCCGATGAGCTCCACGACGAGCTCCGAGCGCTCCAGGATCGCCGCGAAGTCGCCGCGCGAGCGGGTCAGGACGCCGGCGAGCTCGGGGCGACGGCCGACGGTGGCCTCGACGTGCCCGGCGCGCTCCTCGAGCAGGGCCTCGAACGCCGCCCCGACCGTCCCGTGGCCGAGGAGCCCCACCCGGAAGGGCTCACCCATCGCGGGCCTGGAGGTCTTCGTAAGTCTCGCGCCGGACGACGACGCGCGCGTCGCCGTCGCGGCAGAAGATCACCGGCGGGCGCGGCACGCCGTTGTAGTTGTTGGCCATCGCGTGACCGTAGGCGCCCGTGGCCGGGGTTACGAGCACGTCGCCGGGCCGCGGATCGTGCAGGTGCACGTCGTGGACGAGCACGTCGCCGGACTCGCAGTGCTTGCCGGCGACGTGGCAGCGCTCGCCGCCGGGGTGTAGGCGATCGGCGATCGCTGCCTCGTAGACCGCGCCGTAGAGCATCGGGCGCAGGTTGTCGGACATGCCGCCGTCGACCGCGACGTAGGTCGACAGGCCCCGCTTGACCGACTCGACGGTGTAGATCGTGACCGTGGAGTTCGCAGTCAGCGCGCGGCCGGGCTCGAGCAGCAGGCGGGGATCGGGGCCGAGCAGCTCGTGCGCCGCGGTCACCTTGGCTTCGACGTAGTCCTCTATCGACGGCGGTTCGTCGCCCGCCGTGTAGGCGACCCCGAGGCCGCCGCCGAGGTCGTAGACCGGAAAGGCACCGAGGTGAGCGAGCGCCTCGATGGCCCGCCGGAAGGACTCGAGCTCGAAGATCTGCGAGCCGATGTGCATGTGCAGGCCCACGAGCTCGAGCCCCTCCGTGGCGCGGACGCGCTCGATCGCCGCACGTGCGTCGTCGAGGCCGAGGCCGAACTTCGAGTCCAGCTGGCCGGTCGAGATGAAGTCGTGGGTCGATGGCTTGATCCCGGGCGTGACGCGCAGCAGCACGCGCTGCGTCCTGCCGTCGAGCAGCGCCGCGAGGCGCTCGAGGTCGTCGAGGCCGTCGAGGATCATGTGGCCCACCCCGGCCTGCAGCGCCTCCGCGAGCTCGCGCCGCGACTTCGCGTTGCCGTGGAGGTAGATGCGCTCGGGGGCGAAGCCGGCGGCGAGGGCCATGTGCAACTCCCCCCCGCTTGCCACGTCACACGAGAGGCCCTCCTGGGCGAACAGCCGGTAGACGGCCGTGCACGGGAACGCCTTGGAGGCAAACAGCACCTCTGAGTCGGGATGGTGGGCGCTCAGCGCACCGACGAATGCCCGGGCGCGGGCGCGCAGGTCGTCCTCGGCGACGACGTAGGCCGGCGTGCCGTGCTCGCGGGCGAGCTCGACGAGGTCGCAGCCGCCCACCTCGAGGCGGCCGGCCTCATTGACACGGCTGCCGAGCGGATAGACGGCGGAGAGCGTCTGGGTTCCTGGCATGATCGGCGCCCGATTATGCGGCATCCGACCCCGGCCCCACCGCAACGCACGGGCATGCTCGATGGGCTGGCCTATGCGCTGTTCGAGCCGGAGGGCCCGCCGCTCGGCAGCGTGGTGATCGTCCACGGGGCGGGCTCGCGCAAGGAGAGCCACTTCGACTTCGCGCGCGCTGCGCGCGCCGCCGGGATGGCCGCGGTCGCTTACGACCAGCGCGGCCACGGCGAGAGCGACGGCCCGCTCGACGACCGCCTGGTCGACGACGTCGTGATCATCCGGACGCTGCTGCCCGAAGGGCCCGTGGCCGTGCGTGGCTCGAGCATGGGCGGCTATGTGGCGATCCTGGCGGGGCGGCGCATGCCGGCGGCGGCGGTCGTGGCGATCTGCCCGGCGGGCGCCGAGCACCTGCTCCGCGGCCTGCGCTCAGGCGACTGGGAGTGGCACGCCGACGTGAGCAAGGTCGAGGCCTTCCTCGCCGGCCACGACCTGCTGTGGGAGGTCCGCGCCCTGGACGCCCCGCTCATGCTCCTCCACGCCGAGGGAGACGAGCGAATCCCGGTCACCCACTCGATCGCGCTGCACCAGGCCGCGACGATGCCCGGACGGCGCCTGATCGTCCTGCCGGGCGGGCACCACCGCTCGATCCAGCACGACGCGGAGCTGCAGGGAGAGGCGCTGCGCTTCATCGCCCGCGCGTTCGACCGCGCGGGACGGGCAGCCCGAGCGGGCGAGGGCTAGGCGGCGAGCCCGCCGCGCCGGCGCGCAGCGAGCAGCCACGCCGCCCCGGCGAGCACCAGGACGAGGCTCTCGAGCGCCGGGGCGGTGAGCCCGATGGCGATCACGTCGTTGCGCCGAATGAACTCGACCAGCACCCGCTCGGCCCCGGCGAGCACCAGGTAGAGGGCGAAGAGGACCCCAGGGCGGTACGAGTCGCGCCGGCGCCACAGCCACAGGGCCACCAGCCCCATCGCGAGGCTCTCGTAGATCGGCGTGGGGTGCACCTCCTGGGTCGTGGGGACTGCGCCGTCGGGATAGGCCATCGCCCACGGCAGCCCCGACGGCTCGCCGTAGTCGCCGTCCCCGGAGATCTGGCAGCCCGCCCGCCCGACCGCGTAGCCGACCGCCAGGGCCGGCGCGGCGAGGTCGAGCAGGGCCAGCCCCAGGAAGTCGCGCCAGCGCGCCCAGGCCAGGACCGCCGCCGTCCCTCCCAGCGCGCCGCCGTACCAGACCAGTCCCGAGCCTGAGAACAGGCTGCCGACGAAGTCGTGCTTGGCCTGGTCGTAGTGCTGGAAGATCCAGTACACACGCGAGCCGATCACCCCGCCGATGAGCGCCGCGAAGATCATCTCGTAGGCCCAGTCCACGGGCTTGCCGAGCTCCTTGAAGCGGCGGGCGATCACCAGCCCGGAGGCCACGAAGGCCAGCGCGAACAGCAGCCCGAAGCTCTTGAACGACAGGCCGAGAACGTGGATCTCCGGGCGCATGGCCCGAACAGGCTACGCCGCTACAGGTAGGACAGAGGGTCCGTCACGGCGCCGTTGATCCGGACCTCGAAGTGCAGATGCGGGCCGAAGCACAGGCCCGTGCACCCCGAGACACCGATCACCTGCCCCTGGCGGACGGCCTGGCCGACGCTCACGCCGATGCTCGACTGGTGGGCGTAGCAGGTGGACATCGGGCCGGCGTGCTGGATGCAGGTGTAGTTGCCGTAGCCCCCCGTCGCCGCGGCGAGGACCACGCGGCCCGAGGCCGCTGCCCGGATCGGCGTCCCCGAAGCGACCCCGATGTCTATCCCCGGATGGCAGGCCTCCCAGGCCCGCCGCTCACAGAAGAGGGAGGTGATCGGTCCGTTGACCGGCCAGATCAGGGCACCGGAGCCGCGGCGGATCGGCGCCGCCGTTCCGCCGCTGAGGCCCTGCAGACGCGTCTGGACCCGGTCGCTCTCGCGCCTGAGGGCCGCCACGTCCTCCTCGGCCTCCTTGCGGTTCCCGCGCACGTCGCGCAGCACGCCGTTGCGGTTCGAGCGGACGCTGACGACGGTGTCGCGCTGCGCGCTGACCTGCTCGCGCACCGAGGCCACCTGGTTGCGCTGGGCGAGGATCTGCCCTGCGAGCTCCTTCTGGCGGACCTCGAGCCCGGCCAGCCGCTTGGTGGTCGCCGTCGTCTGCGCCTTGTCATCGGTGACGCGCTGGATGATCCGCCGGTCCTGGCGCGAGACGCGGCTGAGGAAGTCGCTGCGCTCGAGGAGATCGGCGAACCCGTTGGAGTCCAGGATCACCGTGATGATGTCGGGCCCGTCCGACTTGTAGAGCTCGACCAGTCGGTCGGCGAGCACCCGCCGGGAGAGCGACAGGCGCGTGCGCAGGCGCACCAGCAGCGCCCGCGCGGTCCGCAGCTCCTCCTGGGTGGTTGCCAGCTCGGCCAGCTTGGTGTCGAGGCTGGCCTGCAGCGTGCTCTCGCGCGCCTGCAGCCCCCCGAGGCGACCCTGAAGGCGCCCGATCGTGCGGCTGTATCGCGAGATCTGCCCCTGCAGGCGACCTTCTGTCCCCCGCTGGCGCTTGATCAGGCGCTCCTTGCGGCTTATCTGCGTGTCAAGCTTGTTGGCGCGCTCGTTCAGGCCCGCCTGCGAGGCCAGAGGCAGGGCGAGCCAGAGGGCAAGCGGAATTGCCACCCCTGCGAGCAGCATGCGAAGACGGGCGGGCACGCCTGGCCGAGTGTATGGTCGCCCCGGCAACGTTCAACCACGGGTCCAGACTTATGGAAACCCGGGCGCGGCCGTGCAGAAATACCCCTGCCCCGTTCATCTGCGCCTTAGCCGGGGGCCTACACTTCTTACCCATGGCACGTCAGACCTCGTTCGGGCGCGACACCGGCTTGCAGGTGCGGATGCTGCTGACGCTGTTCCTGCTCGGCCTCGTCTACGCCGTCCTCGTGGGCGCGCTTATCGCCGCGGGCGCGGGGGCTGTGTTCGTCGCGGTCATCGCCGGCGGCCTGCTGCTGGGGCAGCTGTTCCTGTCGGACAAGCTCGCCCTGACCGCGATGGGCGCCCGTCCGGTCACCCCCCAGCAGGCGCCAGAGCTGCACGGGATCATCGAGCGCCTGTGCATCCAGGCCAACCTGCCCAAGCCGCGCGTCGCGGTGGCGGAGACCTCGATGCCCAACGCCTTCGCGATCGGGCGCTCGCCGCGCAAGGCGACCGTCTGCGCGACCACCGGGATCATGGACCTTCTCTCCCCCGCCGAGCTCGAGGGCGTCATGGCCCACGAGCTGACCCACGTCCAGAACCGCGACGTGCTGGTCATGACCATCGCGAGCTTCTTCGCGACGATCGCCTCCTACATCGTCCAGTTCGGTTTCTTCTTCGGGGGCGGCGGCGACAGCGACGACGACGGCCCGGGCTTCCTCGTGGTGATCCTCGTCGCCGTCGGCGTCTACGCGGTCAGCTTCCTCCTGCTGCAGGCGCTCTCGCGCTACCGCGAGTTCTCCGCCGATCGCGGGGCGGCCGTGATCACCGGCCGCCCGAGCGCGCTGGCTTCGGCGCTGATGAAGATCGCCGGGACGATGGACCGCATACCCACGCGCGACATGCGAGCGCACCAGGAGCTCAACGCGCTCTACATCTTCCCGGCGGGCGCCAAGCGCTCGCTGTTCAACCTCTTCTCCACGCACCCGCCGCTGGAGAAGCGGATCGCCGCGCTGCAGCGGCTCGAGAGCCAGCTGCAGCGCGCCACGGCGTAGAGTCGGGCTCGATGGGCTTCCTCGACGTGATCCTGGGCCGGCGCAAGCTCGAGGGGCCGGCGCCTGACCGGCTCTTCGCGCTGACCACCGCCTACGTGACCATGGAGACCGAGCTCGAGCTGCGCTCGCGCGGGGCGGCGGCGATCGTCTTCCAGCCGCTGGAGACCAGCGACTTCAACCAGATCGTGCAGGAGGCCGAGGAGGTGGTGCGCGGGCTGGGCGACGAGGCCGGGGGCAAGATCGACTCGACCGACGACCCCTACGGCTTCCGCTGGGTGATCGTCCGCGACTCGGACTTCGAGGACCTGGTCGTCGCGCTCAACGGGCTCAGCACCTCACTGGAGAGCGGCGGCTACGGCGAGCGCATCCTGTGCGCGGTGTTCGCCTTCGAGGACGCCCGCGGCCGTCCGGTGTACTGGATCTACAACTACAAGCGCGGGAAGTTCCACCCGTTCGTGCCCATGTCCGGTGGCGCGGAGGAGCGCGACAACGAGCGCGAGCTGCGCCTGCGCGCGCAGATCGGCTCCGAGCTGCCGGTCGAGCCCGAGCTCGAACGCTGGCTCGCCCTCTGGGGCATTCCCATCTAGTACTTCCGGGAGGGAGTACTACGTCGAAGTACGCAGGACCGCCGCGCCGCAGTACGTGGTCGCGGCCCCCGCCACGGTGCACGCTGCTCCCGTCTGTCCCAAGCGAGACGAGAGGAGCCCCAAGTGGCCACCCAGCAGATCGACCAGGCAAAGCTCGAGGCGTTCGTGGAGCGCGTCGTGCTCGACGTCGGCACCGCCATGCGCGGCGGCCTCGCCTACATCGGCGACCGGCTCGGCATCTTCAAGGCGCTGGCCGGAACCGGGGCCGTCACGGCCGACGAGCTCGCACAGAGCACCGGCCTCAACGAGCGCTACCTGCGCGAGTGGCTCGGCTCGATGACAGCGGCCGAGTACCTCGAGCACGATCACGAGACCGACACCTACCTTCTGCCTCCCGAGCACGCGCTGCCGCTGGCCGACGAGGAGTTCCCGTTCTTCGTGGGCGGCTTCGTGCAGATGGTGGTGCCCACCGTGAGCGTGGCCCCCAAGGTGGCCGAGGCGTTCAAGAACGGCGGCGGTGTGACCCAGGACGAGTACCTGCCCGACATGTACGAGGCGATCGAGCGCGGCACGGCTCCCTGGTACAAGCACCAGCTTGTCCCGACCTGGATCCCGGCGCTGGACGGCGTGCAGCGCAAGCTTGAGGAGGGTGGCAGCGCCTGCGACGTCGGCTGCGGGGGCGGGCTGGCGGCCATCACGATCGCCAAGGCGTTCCCGCGCACGCGGGTCTCCGGCTATGACATCCACGCGGGCTCTATCGAGCGCGCGCGGCGCAACGCCGAGCAGGCCGGCGTCGCCGACCGCGTGAGCTTCGAGGTCGGCGGCGAGGAAGCCCTCCCCGCCGGCCGCTTCGACCTCGTCACCAGCTTCGACGTCGTCCACGACTCGGTGGACCCCGTCGGCCTGATGCGCGCGATCCGGGAGTCGCTCGCGGACGGCGGCACCTACCTGATGCTCGAGATGAACGCGTCAGGTGACGTCGACGAGAACGTCAACCCGCTGGGGCGCATGCTCTACAGCGTCTCCACGCTGTACTGCATGACGACTTCGCTGGCCCACGACGGGGCGGGCATTGGAGCGTGCATGGGGCTGCACAAGGCGCAGGAGCTCGCGCTCCAGGCGGGTTACGGCCACTTCCGCAAGCTGCCGATCGACGACCCCTTCTCGGTGCTCTACGAGCTGAGGGCGTAGAGGGCTAGACGCCGCGGCGGCGCAGCGCTTCGAGGTCGAGCACGGTGATGCGCCGGCGCGAGGTCTGGACCCAGCCGAGCTCGCGCAGGGTGTGCAGCGCCTTGCCGACGGCCTCGCGCGAGGAGCCGGTCCATCCGGCGAGCTCGTCCTGGGACAGGGGGAGGGTGATCTCGATGCTCTCCCCCACCGCCCTGCCGTGCTCCTCGCAGAGCTCGACCAGGCGCGCCGCGACCCGACCGATGGTGTCCGAGGCCGCGTACTCGACACGCTTGCGGTCGGCGTCGCGCAGCCGCCAGGACAGCATCTGCAGGAGCAGCAGCGCGACCCGCGGGTGGCGTTCCAGGAACGCGCGGAAGTCCACCGCGGCGACGAACAGCACCTCGGCGGGCTCCAGCGCCGCCACGCTGGCGGAGCGCGGCCGGCCGTCGATCGCCGAGAGCTCACCGATCAGGTCACCCGGTCCGCGGAAGGCCAGCACCGCCTCGCGGCCGTCGGGCGTGACGGAGTACACCTTGAGCCGGCCCTGCAGCACCAGGACGACGCGGTTGGAGTCGTCGTGCTCGTGGAAGAGCGCCGTCGCGCGCGCGAAGCGGCGCGCCACCCCGCGCTCGAGCAGCGCCTCGCGCTCCTGCTCGGTGAGCACGGAGAGGAAGCCGCGTCGCGTCGCGTGCTTTAGGGTCGTGGCGGAGAGCCTGGCCATGAGCACAGAGCCGACGCGGCGCACGCTACCCCGCCGTGGAGGGCCGCGTCGCATGAGCGACACGCGCGCGCTGTTCGTCTCCTCGCCGATCGGCCTGGGTCACGCGCGCCGCGACGTGGCGATCGCCGGGCAGCTGCGCGCGCTCGTGCCCGGACTGCGCATCGACTGGCTGGCGCAGGATCCCGTCACTCGCGTGCTCGAGGCCGAGGGCGAGCGGATCCATCCGGCCAGCGTCCATCTGGCCAGCGAGTCGGGGCACTTCGAGTCCGAGTCCGCTGAGCACGACCTGCATTGCTTCCACGCTCTGCGGCGCATGGACGAGATCGAGATCGCGAACTTCATGCTCTTCCACGACGTGGTGACCGAGACGCGCTACGACCTCTGGATCGCCGACGAGGGTTGGGAGGTCGATTACTACCTGCACGAGAACCCCGGCCTGAAGGCCGCGCCCTACGTGTGGCTGACCGACTTCGTAGGGATCCTGCCGGTGGACGACACCGACGAGCACGAACGCTTCCTCGCACGCGACTACAACCAGCAGATGCTCGAGCACATCGCAGCTCATCCGGGGCTGCGCGACCGCTCGCTGTTCGTCGGCGACCCCGAGGACATCGTGCCGGCGTCGTTCGGCGATGACCTCCCGCTGATCGCCGACTGGACGCGCGAGCACTTCGACTTCCCGGGTTACATCACGGGCGTCGACGCGGGCAAATACACGAACCGCGAGGAGCTGCGCGCGCAGCTCGGCTACGGCCCGGAGGAGAAGGTCGTGGTCGTGAGTGTCGGCGGCTCGGGGGTGGGCGAGAGCCTGCTCCGACGGGTGATCGCCGCCCATCCCCTCGCGCGCTCGACGGTGCCCGAGCTGCGCACGATCGTGGTCGCCGGGCCGCGCATCGACCCGTCCTCGCTCCCCAGCCCCGAGGGGCTCGAGGTGCGCGCCTACGTGCACGACCTCTACCGCCACCTTGCCGCCTGCGACCTCGCGATCGTCCAGGGCGGGCTGAGCACGACGATGGAGCTGACCGCCGGCAAGCGCCCGTTCCTGTACTTCCCGCTCGAGCACCACTTCGAGCAGCGCATCCACGTGGCTGCGCGACTGGACCGCTATCGCGCCGGGCGCCGGATGGAGTACTCCCAGTCTCCGCCCGAGGTCATCTCCGCCGCGATCGCGCAGGAGCTGGGGCGCGCGGTGGACTACCGCGACGTCGAAACGGCGGGGGCGCGCCGCGCGGCCGAGCGGATCGCCGAGCTGCTGTGACTGAGCCGGCCCCTGTCCGCGACCCCGACGAGCAGGGCTTCGTCGAGCGCGACGGGGTGCGCGTCGCCTGGCAGCGCTTCGGCGACGGCGAGCCGACCCTGGTGCTCCTGCCCGCCTGGAGCATCGTCCCCTCGCGGGTATGGAAGGCGCAGGTCCCCTATCTCGCACGCCACTTCCGCGTGGTTACCTTCGACGGGCGCGGCAGCGGAGCCTCGGACCGTCCACGCGTAGCGGCGGCGTACTCCTACCGGGAGTTCGTCGCCGACGCGCTCGCGGTCATGGACGCCAGCGCGACGGACCGCGCGGTGCTCGGCGCGTTCTCACGCGGCGCCCAGTGGGCGCTCCCGCTCGCCGCCGAGCACGGCGAGCGGGTGCTGGGCGCAGCCTTCGTCGCCTCGCTGCTTCCTCTCACTCCCTGGCCGCCGCTCGAAACGGTGATGCGCACATTCGAGGAGCCCAGCGCGGCGCGCCGGGCGCTCGCGTCAGCCGCGGCCCTGCGCATCTCGCTGCCGCTGCTCGCCCGCTCGGCGACCATGCGCCACTTCGCCCGCCGGATCAACTTCTTCGAGGGAGTGACGAAGTACAACGTCCACTACTGGAGGCGCGACTACCGCGGCTTCCTGGAGTGGTTCGTCGGGAGCCTCGCGGGTTCGGAGGCCCATTCGACGCGTCAGATCGAGACCGGGATGGAGTGGGGCCTGCAGACCGACCCCGAGACGCTTGCCGACGCCTGGCGCGGAGAGCGCTTGGCGCCCGACGAGGCTCGCCGCCTGTGCGCGCAGGTGCGCTGTCCGGTGCGGGTGGTGCACGGCACGCACGACCTCAACTGCCCGCTGGAGTGGGCACAGGAGCTCGCGCGCCTCACCGGCGGCAGGCTGCTGGAGCTCGAGGGAGGCGACCACCTGATCGCGGTGCGCAGGCCGGTCGCCGTCAATCTCGCGCTGCGCCAGCTCGTGGAGGAGGTGGCCCCGGAGGCGCCGGTGGCTGGGCGAGCGCTCGGGCCCTGAAGCCCGCGGCCAGCGCGTCGTCGTCGATCCCGGCGGCCAGGCGCTCGACGATGCCGGCGGCCCGGGCGAGGTGCTCCTCCTCCGCGGCGGGGCGCCCCTGCTCGCGCGACAGCGCGGCAAGCGCGGCGTGCGCCTCCCACCGCGCTCCCGCGAAGCCGTGCGCGCGGGACACCTCGAGCGCCCTGTCGAGGCGCGCCCCGGCAGCCTCCAGGTCGCGGGCGGCCAGGCGCGCGGTCCCTACCAGCAGCGCGCCGTAGGCGACGCTCTCGAGCCAGCGGAAGCGCTCGGCTGCCGCGAGCACCGGCGCAACCACCCCCTCGGCGCGCTCGGGGTAGCCCTGATCGAGGAGCACACGAGCCACTGCGAAGTAGGCGTGGGCGCCGAACAGCCACGCCTCGCCCGGGCGCGCGTTGACCTGGGCAAGCAGTTGCTGGGCGCGGGCGCGGTGCTCACGGGCGGCGGCCGCGTCGCCCGCCTGGGAGTCCGCCCACGCGAGCAGGCTGAGGCAGCGAATCTCCTGGGCGATCGCTCCCGCCTCTGCGGCGCGGCGCGCCCAGGGCCCGAGCAGCTCACGGGCCTGGACCGGCGCGCGCAGGTCGAGCAGGGTCCAGGCGTAGGTCGCCGCTGCCCAGGCACCCCACTCCGCCATGGTCGAGCTCTCGGCCACGGCCATCGCGCGCCGCCCGTGCTCCAGCGCAGAGGCGTAGTCGCCCCGCGTCCTGCCCAGCCTGCACAGCGCTTCGCGAAAGACCGGCTCGTGGCCCGCCCCGCCGGTGCGCTCGAGCATGGCCAGTGCCTCACCTCCCCTCTCGGCGGCGAGCTCGAAGTCGCCACGGGCCATCGGGGCGGTGGCGCCTTCGACCAGCGCCCACATCAGCACCACGTCGGTGGTGTAGAGAAGCCCCGGGCCCGACGTGCGCGAGTCCGCGCCGCGGAGGTCTTCGACCAGCATCGTGGTGAGCCGCTCGAGCTCATCCAGGTCGCCGGTCTGCTGGGCGACGAGCTTGAGCGCGTCGCGCGCGTAGACGATGAGCTTCTCGCCGCCCTGGTCGCGCGCGACGGCGAGCGCGCGGTCGGCGAGCTCCCGGGCGCGCCGCAGACGAAGCGCCTGGGTGAGATAGATGGCCAGGCGGGCGAGCGCCTCGACCAGCGCGGCCGGTTGCCGGGCCTCCGCGATGCGGACTGCCTCCTGGTGGTGCTCCGCGCCGCGCGGGAAGTCGAGCGCGCGCCAGCAGGCCCCGAGCGAAATGTGCGCGTGCAGCTCGAGGTCGGCCTCGCCTGCGCGGCGTGCAGCCCCCGCAGCGCCCTCGAGGTCGCGGATCGCCGCGGCGGCGTCGCGGCCGAGCTCGTAGATCAGCGCCCCGCGCCGAAGGCGCAGCTCGATGACGAGCCGCTCGTCGTCCGCGCGCCCGAGCCTGCCGGCAGCATCCAGAGCCGCCCCGTAGTGCTCGATGCCCTCCTCGGGCGCGTTGATGAGGCGCGCCGCATCCCCCGCCCGGTGGTGGTGGCGCAGCGCGCGCCCGTCGTCGCCCGCGGCGCTGCAGTGAACGGCGAGCAGGCCCACGACCTCGTCCAGCCGGCCGGCATAGAGCTCCTCCAATGCGTCGGCGGCACGGGCGTGGAGCTGCTGGCGGCGGCGCTTGAGCAGGCTGCGGTAGGCGGCCTCGCGGATCAGGCTGTGCTTGAAGCGCAGCGTCCGCTCGCCGGCTGACCCGGCCTCGCGCACGAGATCGGCGGCCTCGAGCTCGGCCAGCGCGGCGCCCGCCGACCCGCCGGCGCTCAGTACCCGGTCGAGCAGAGTCAGGCTGAACTGGCGCCCGAGCACCGCAGCCGCCCCGAGCATCTCCTGGGCCTCGGGGGCCAGCCGGTCCACGCGCGACAGCACGACCTTCTCCACGCTGTCGGGAACCTCCACCCTGGCGTCGCGATCGAAGCGCCAGCCGGTCTGCGTACGATGCAGCGCCCCGGCGTCGACCATGGACCGAACGAGCTCCTCCAGGTAGAACGGGTTGCCCTCCGTACGCTCGAGCAGGCGTCGCTCGAGCCACTCGGGCAGGGTTCGCGAGCCGATGAGCCCGGCCAGCAGAACGCGCTCGGCGTCCTGCGCCAGCGCCTGCAGGGGGATCTCGCGCCCGTGGGCGTCCGAGTCGCATCCCAGCCGCTCGCGCAGCCGCGCGAACGGCTGCCCGGCGTCCGGGCGTCCGGCGAGGAGGAGCAGCACGCCGTCCGAGCGCGCCAGCGAGGCCAGGCGCTCGACGAGCGCGACCGACGAGGGGTCGGCCCAGTGGAGATCGTCGAGCGCGATCACCAGCGGCGCCCGCGCGGCAAGCGCGCTCACCAGCTCGGCGAAGCCGGCGTGAAGGCGCCGCTGGACGAGCTCGGGGTCCGCGTCTTCACCGGCGGCCCGCAGGCCGAGCATGACCGCGAGCGGCTCGGAGAGCTCCTTCCCGCGCTCGCCCAGTAGGCGCTGCGCCTGTGCCTCGAGCTCCTCGCGCAGGTCGGGCGCGCGCGTCACGCGCCCGAGCCAGTCGCGAAGCACGCCCTGAAACGGCCAGTACGGAAGCGTCTCGGCGTAGGAGACACAGCGGCCCTCGAGCCAGCGCACGTCGGCCCCCACGGCGCGCCTCAGCTCCGCGAGCAGACGCGTCTTGCCGACCCCGGGCTCCCCGGAGACCAGCAGCACTCCTCCCTTGCCCGCCTCCAGCTCGAGCAGGGCCTCGCGGGCGAGGCGCAGCTCGCTCTCGCGCCCCACGAGCGGCGCCTCCACGCCCGTGAGGCCCCGCTCGCGCTCCGGCCGCTCCCGTGGGGCGAGGACCGGGTGGGCGAGCACCGGTTCGAGCTTGCCCTTGAGCACGAGCTCACGCGGCTCGCCCCACTCGAAGCAGCCGGAGACCAGGCGACGGGTCTCGGGGCCGGCCAGGACGCCACCGGGCTCCGCCGCTGCCTGCAGGCGCGCCGCGGTGTTGAGCGAATCGCCCATCGCGCCGTATTCGACGCGCGACCCGCCGCCCACCGGCCCGAGCACGGCGAGCCCCGTCTCTAGCCCGACGCGGACCGTGAAGCCCTCGATGGCCCACTCATGCTCCAGGCGCTGCGCATAGGCCGTGGCCGACTCGACGATCGCGAGGCCGGCGAGCGCCGCCCGCTCGGGATCGTCCTCGTGGGCCACCGGTGCACCGAAGAGCGCGAGCAGGCCGTCGCCCGCGAGCTCGGACACCGAGCCGCCGAAGCGCTCGACGCACACGGCCATGCCGCGCACCGCCTCTCCCACCACCTCGGTGAAGTCCTCGGGATCGAGCCGCTCGCCGAGCGAGGTCGAGCCGACGACATCGGCGAACAGCGCGGTGACCACCTTGCGCGCCTCGCGCGGGGACGGCGGAGCCGCGGCACCGCCGTCGAGCGAGGTGCCGCAGCGCGCGCAGAAGCGGGCGTCCGGCGCACAGCCCGCGCCGCAGCTCGGGCACTCCCGTATCACGGGCCGAGTCTACGTCCGCGGGCGCGCCGGGTCTGCGTCGAAGTGCATGGAAGGGCGGGCGCCGTCGGCGCTAGCGTCCGGGTCCCAGCGATGGAGCGCCCCACGGTCATCCTCTCTCCCCACCTCGACGACGCCGTCCTCTCGCTGTGGCACGTGCTCGAGGGCCCCGGCGACGCAGTCGTCGTCAACGTGTTTACAGGGACGCCCGCGGACGGCCGGCCGGGGTGGTGGGATCGGACGACGGGGGCGACCGACGCGGGCCGCCGGGTGCGCGAACGGCGCGCGGAGGATCGTGCCGCCCTTGCCCCGACCGGCCGGCGAGCGGTCGCCCTCGGCCTGCTCGACCATCAGCACCGCGACCGCGACGTGGATACCGACGCGCTGCACCAGGCGCTGGACGAGGCCGCGAGCGGCGACGCGCGGGTGCTCGCCCCTGCCGCCCTTGGCGGCCACCCCGATCACCGCGCTGTGCGCGACGGCGCCCTCGCGCTGCGCGGCGGCGGGCGCGAAGTCGCGCTGTACGCCGACCTGCCTCACGCGGTGCTGAGCGGCTGGCCGTCGCTGGTGACGGGCGAGCACCCCGAGCGCCGCCCCGACCCGGCTGCGCGCTGGGACGAGGAGCTGCGCCGCGCCGGCCTGTCGCTCGCTGCGCTCCACGCGCGCGTGCGCCGCCTCGACGAGCCCGCCCACGAGCGCAAGCTCGCGGCGATCCGCTGCTACCGCACCCAGGTCCCCGGCCTGCAGGCCGCCTCACACGGACGCGTGCTGGGCGGCGACCTGCGCTACGAAGTGGTCTTCGAGCTCGCCGCGGTCAGTCTCCGTCTGGGATCAGGCCCTCGCCGTCGAACTGCGCCCCGACCTCCGCGATGGTCGACTCCGGCGGCGGGAGGATGATCGTCGACTCGACGAGCTCTTCATCGTCTAGGGCTTGGCCGTCGGAGCGCACGAGCTCGACCATCTGAGCGAGTACCTGCTGGAAGCTGCCGTCGTCGCCGGCCTCCACCGCCTCCTGGGCCTGGTCGTCGAGCGAGTTGAGACGCTCGACGCACCCGTCGGGCAGTCGGTACTGCCCGTCCGTGGAGATGCGGACGATCACTGGCCGGCTCCCTGCTGGGGCTGGGCAGCGCCCTCCCCCTCGCCGGCGCCCGAGCCCAGCTCGCCGGCGGCACCGGAGCCCGTCCCGAGCTCGGCCTTCATCTTCGCCAGCTCGTCGTCGACCTGTGCGCCGGAGGTCAGCTCGGCGAGCTGCTTGTCGATGTCGTCCTGACCCGAGCCCAGCTGCGTGAGGTCCTCGAAGGCACCGGCCGCCTCCAGCTCCTCGACGGCGCCCGCGCGGGCGCGCATGCCCTCGGTCTTGTCGACCGCGCGCTGCATCGCGAGGCCGACGTCGGCCATCTCCTCGCCCACGCCGCTGGCCGCCTCGCCGATCTTGACCTGCGCCTCGGCGGCGGAGTACTGGGCCTTGATGACCTCCTTCTTGGTGCGGAAGCTCTCGACCTTGGTGCGCAGCTTCTGCTCCTTGTCGATGAGCGCCTGCTGCTGCGCCTCGAGCTCGGTGATCTGCGGATCGAGCCCCTGGAGCTCGCCCTGCGCGAGCGTCTTGCGCTCCAGCGCCGTGCGGGCGAGGTCCTCCTTGCCGGCGGCGAGCGCCTGCCGGGCCTGGGTATCTAGCTTGACGACCTGCTGCTCGAGCTTGGTCGACTGCATCTGGAGGCGCTTCTTGGCGGTGATGACGTCGGCGATGCCCTTCTTGACGTTCTGAAGCATCTCCATCTGCTTCGTGTAGCTGTAGTCCAGGGTCTCTCCGGGGTCCTCTGCCCGATCGAGCAGCCTGTTGACCTTCGACTTGATCATCGTGGTCAGACGACCACTGGTCCCGGGCATCACGTCCTCCTCGGCGGCGTCACGTTTTCGAGGAGTCAGCCTATCGCGCAGCGCGCTCGGGTCCTCTCGGTTGAGGGCGGGCGTGCGGCGCCAGGTCCGAAAGGCGCGACGAAGGAGGGGAAGGGACCGCCGAGAGCGCAGTTGAGCCCCTCATAGGGGCCAAATGTCAGTCTCGGAAGCGAAGGCGGAGTAGGAGCCGGACGAGACTGCAGTTGTGCCCGTCATAGGGGCTCAACGTCAGTCTCGCGACGCCGCCCGCCTCACCGCCGGCGCCGATCCCTTCACCCCCTCGCCCGATGCCGTTCAGGCCTTCCGTGGCGCGACGAAGGAGGCCGCGGCCCGGCGTCCGCGGCCTTACAGGCCGCGCCAGTGGCGCATCCGGAAGGGGCTCGTGTCTCGCAGCGTCTTGCGCCACCGGGGGCCGCTCTCGCCGTTGGTGTCGCCCATGCGGCTCGTGTCGAGGCGCAGGCCGGCGATCACCATGAAAGCGTGGCTGCCGTTGGCGTAGACCGTCGCCCAGCGGCCCTTGCCGCCCCGGCCCCAGGTGTAGAACCCGACGGCGTCGCGCGGGTCGCCGTCGAGGATCTTGCCGTAGTAGAGCGCGTAGGAGACCATGCCCGAGCAGTCGTAACCGGAGTCCTTCGGGAAGGTGCCGTGACCGCCGCCGTACACGTAGGGCTTGTTCTGGATCTTGTTGGCCGCCCAGATCATGCGCTGCACCCTCTTCGGCGCGTTGGCCGGTGCGGCGGCGAGCCCGTTGCGCATCAGCTTCGCGCGGTTACCAGCGACGACCGGCTTGGTCGAGGACTTCGAGACTGCCGTCGGCGAGTAGCCGCTTCCCCCGGTGCCGGCGAACGCGGAGCTCGCGGGCAGTGCGAGCACTGTTGCGACGGAGAGAACCACAGTCAGCTTACGCACGGCGAAACCTCTTTCGTAGGCCTCCGGGGTTAGCTGACGGGCTGGCGCGGAAAGAGCCGGCGCCCTCCACGGATCATTCGTGGAGTTAGCCCCAAGACTGCTAGTGGGTCCCCCGGTCCCCAGGGTTTCCCCGGGGATTCGGCGATGGAGGACATTAACAGACGTCCGGGCGAAAAGTTTCACGGAGCAGCGGCGCGGCCCGCGGCGTGCCCCCGCTATGGTCCGCCGCCATGCGGGGGACCCGCCCCATCGCTGCCCTCGCCTGCGCCATGACGGTCGGCTTCACGGCCTGCGGGTCGAATACGACGGATACCCAGACCGTCGAGCGGCCCGTTCTCGGCCAGCAGGGCAAGCAACCGAAGGCCGCCGAGCGGCTCGGCTTCCCGGTCTTCGCGACCAAGAACACGACGCGCGTGGGCGGCGGAGACTCGATCGCCGACGCGGCCGCCGTGGCCCAGGCGGTCTTCCCGGGCGCCAATCCCGAGACGCGCCCGCCTGCCGTGGCGCTCGTGGACAAGAACGACTGGCAGGCCGGGATCCTGGCCGCGGTGCTCATGGCCAAGCCGCTGCGCGCGCCCACCCTGCTCACCGACGGCTCCAACGTCCCCGAGGCGACCAAGTCGGCGCTGTCGGCGCTCGACCCCCGCGGCACGGCGGTCGCCGCCAAGGGAGCGAAGGTCATCCGCATCGGCGACGCCACCGGGCCCAAGGACGTCAAGAGCGTGCGTCTGGTCGGCGCCAACCCCTTCGCCCTGGGCCGCGCGGTCGACCGCTTCAGGACCGTCGCCGCCGGGAAGCCGAGCGCCAACGTCGTCGTCACCAGCTCCGAGCGTCCGGAGTTCGCGATGCCGGCGGCCGCGTGGGCCGCAAAGGCCGGCGATCCCGTCCTCTTCGTCACCCGTCAGGGAGTGCCGCCCGATACGCGCGCGGCGCTCATGAGTCACGACAAGCCCAACATCTTCATCCTCGGGCCCACGTCGGTGATACCCAAGTCGGTCGCCAAGGAGCTCCAGGGGCTCGGGAAGGTCATGCGCATAGCGGCCGCCGATCCGGTCAACAACGCGATCGCCTTCGCGCGCTATACGAACGGCTCCTTCGGATGGGGGGTCGTCGACCCCGGCCACGGCCTGGTCTTCGCGAGCCAGAAGCGGCCGCTCGATGCGGCGGCCGCGTCGCCGCTGTCGACCAGCGGAAGCTACGGCCCGCTGCTGCTCGTGGACCAGCCCAAGCTCCTGCCCCGCGCGGTGGAGGACTACCTGCTCGACATCCAGCCGGGCTACGATCGCGATCCCGTGCGCGGCGCCTACAACCACGGCTGGATCATCGGCGACGAGCAGACCATGTCGGCCAGCGTCCAGGCGCGGATCGACAGCCTGCTCGAGATCCTTCCGGTGAGCCGCGACACGGGCGGGAGCGGCAGTGGAGGACCGGGAGGGTGAGCGAGTTCGAGCATCCCGAGCGCCTGGCCTCCGACCACGAGCCAACCGTCGAGGAGGTCCGCCAGCTCATGGGCGCGTCGACCCCGCACTTCGCGCTGCAGCTGCGCAACCGCATCCGCACGCTGATCCGCACGCTGCCCGAGGGCCATCCCGCGCGCGTCGAGGGAGAGCGTGAGATCGCCCGCCTCGAGCGGATCGCGCGCGGCAGCGAGACCCGCGGCCCCGTAGCCCCCGAGGGCGAGGACGACCTCGAACCGCTCAAGTCCACCGAGCTGGGACTCGTCCGGGCGCCCGAGGTGCAGTGAGCGCGGCGGCCGACCGGGGCGAGGATCGCTCGCTCGGCTCGGCGGCGGCCTCGGCCGACGAGGCGTCGGCGCTGGGGCGGCTCGCGGGAGCTGCCGAGGACCGGCCGGCCGGCATCGAGGGCAGTGGCCTGCCGGGGCCGTTTCCCGTCGGCGCATACGCCGTGCGGCTGCGCGACGGCCTGCGCGACCGGCCACGGGTGCAGCTCTTCGGAGAGGTCGTCAATCTGCGCGACGGCGGACGGGCGAAGGTCTACTTCGAGCTGCGCGACGCCCGAGGGGCGATGCCGTGCTCGATGTGGCGCGACGACTGGGACGCCCTGGGCCTGGCGCCCGGGTCGCTCGGCGACGGCGCGCAGGTGGTGGTCGCGGGCGGCCCCGACTACTACCCCGGCTCGGCCACCTCCTCGCCCGCGTTCAGCTTCGCCGTCCGCACCCTGAGGGTGGCCGGGGAGGGCGACCTCCTCGCCCAGCTCGACCGGCTGCGCAAGCTGCTCGACGCCGAGGGCCTGTTCGCGCCCCAGAAGCGACTGCCTCGCCCCGCCGTGCCCAAGACGATCGGTGTGATCAGCGGCCGCGGCGGCAAGGCGCGCGACGACGTTCTCGCCGGCCTTCGCCGCCGCGGGTGGGCCGGCCGGATCGTCTGGGCCTTCGCCCCCGTGCAGGACCGCCACGCCGCACCGCGGATCGCGGCGGCGCTGCGCGAGCTCGCGGCGCTTGAGGAGGTCGACGTGGTCGTCGTGGCCCGCGGCGGCGGCTCGCTCGCCGACCTCTTCGCGTTCTGCGACGAGACGCTGTGCCGAACGGTGGCGATGCTCCGGGTGCCGGTGATCGCCTCCATCGGCCACCACACCGACCGCACGCTGCTCGACGACGTCGCCGCCGTGTCGTGCTCGACCCCCACCCATGCCGCCGAGGCTGCCGTGCCGCTGCACTGCGAGCAGGCGCGAGCGTCGCTCGCGGCGTGCGCGGACCACCTGCGCCTAGAGGGCCGGCGCGCTGTGATCGTGCGGGCCAGGGCGCTCGCGGCCATGACCCGAGCGCCGGCCGAGCACGTCGCGCGCCACCGCCGCACCCTTCGCCAGCAGCTTCGCGAGCTTCGCGCCAGCGCGCGGCGCGGGCTGGCCGAGGAGCGCGAGCGCAGCGCCCGGCGGCTGCTCGTGGTCTCGCGCAAGTCCCAGTCGGCGGTGGTCGCCCACGCCCGCGGCGAGGTCGCCCTGCACGAAGCCGCCACCGGGTTGCGCCGCGCTGCGCCGGCGACCGCGGAGCGTCGCCGTCGCGACCTCGAGCGCCTCGGCCTCGCGCTCGCCGCCCACGATCCCGAGCGCACGCTCGAGCGCGGCTACGCGCTCGTCGAGGACACCCGCGGCGAGCTCATCACCGGGGACCCCGCAGCACGTGCCGCAGGGCGGCTGCGCGTGCGCTTCCACGACGGGCGCGTCCCGGTGCGCGTGGAGCGCCCACGGGGCGCCCCGGCCGCGGCGCAGGGCGAGCAGCAGGCGCTGGCCCTCGACGACCTGCCGGCCGGTCCGCTGCGCGCAGACCCCGGCCACGGGGAGCAGCGGTGAGCACCGAGCCCGAGCCCACCTACGAGCAGGCCGCTGCCCGGATCGAGGCCATCATCCGCCGGCTGGACTCGGGCGAGGCAGGCCTGCGCGAGACGCTCGAGCTCGTACGCGAAGGCCGTGACCTCGTGGAGTACTGCGCAGGCGAGCTCGAGGCCGTCGGCCGCGGGCTGGAGGAGCTGGAGCTCGACGAGCTCGTCGCGCGGCTCGAGGGCGGGCGCGGCGCGCCGTCGGGCGACGCGCCGCCCACTCCCGAGCGCTGACTACCTCGGTGCCAGCGTGTTCAGGCCCGGCGGGTTCGGCGTCCGCGCGCTGACCGCGTCGAAGTCGTAGAACGCCCCCGGCGTCTTGCCCATCTCGCCGAAGCCGAAGCCGGCGCCCTTGAGCTTGGTGACCGCGTCCTCGATGCGGGTGAAGCGATAATGCATGAACACGCGGTCGTTGCCGAGCTTGCCCAGCGACTGGCGCGCCAGCGCCCGGTGCACGGCCTCGGTGCCCATGAACTCCGACGTGATGCGCGCGAGCTTGGGGTTGCGATTGTTCTTGGTCGCGAACGTCGTCGTGCCGATCATGTAGGCGTTGACGAAGATCTGATCGCCGACCACGAGCGTGTTGAGCAGGTTCGTCTCGTTCGCGAACACGGCGTCGGGGATCCAGATCTTCTTGGTCAGCTCCTTGCCGCCCACGCCGCTGGAAGTCAGCACCTGGTAGTGGATGAGCTCCTCGCGCGCGGCCGCGTTGATGTTGGTCTTGGTGACGGGGTCGGAGAACGTGATCTTCTCGGGGCCGACGGTGTTGACGATCGTGGCCAGCACCTCCGCCGTGGCGGCGATGTTGAAGAGCGTCGGGACGTCGGTGTTGTGCTCTGCCGCTGCGATCTCGGGCAGTGAGAGTGCGGCGATGCCGCCGACGGCCGCGGCGGCTCCGGCGACGACCTGGCGGCGGGTGGCAGCCGACTTGTCGGCGTGCTGGTCGTCGATGGCCTGATAGACGCCGTTGAGAGCTTCAGTCATGCGGTTCCTCCTCGATGTCGGGACGGGATGCCCCTGGTCTAAGGAGGGCTAGCGCAGCGTCCGCGCCCCCGGATCAGCCGGCGGCGCGAAGTCGGCGCGTACGGGCTATCAGCCCGCGAGGCCGGTCGACTCGAGCTTCCAGTCTCCTCCCTCCTTGCGGAGGTTGGTCTTCTGGCTGAGCTGCTTGAGCTTGATGTCAGCGGTCGCCTTGTCGCCGTTGACCTTCACGTTCTCGACCTTGGCCTGCTTGAACGCCTGCAGCACGGCTTTGCCCGGCCCCTGGTTGAGGCTGGAGAAGGTCTGCGGGCACGAGCGCTTGGCGCTCTGCTCGATCTTCTTCTTGGTCGCGTCGGTCACCAGCGAGCACGCTTTGTTCCCGTCGCCCTTGGAGACCGCCGTCAGATAGTCCTGGACCGTCGACTTGGCCTTCTCCTCGTCGGACTGGCCGCCGCATCCCGTGACGGCCACGGCGAGCGTGGCGACGAGGACGGCGATGACTGCACGGGCGCGGAACATGGAGCGAACGGACCTCCTGGTCGAATGGGCGGCGAGCATACCGGCGGGGGGGGCGGGAAATGACCCGCCGGCGCCTATGGGTGTTGGATGCTGCCCGACCGCCTGCGCCGTCTTCCCGCTCTCGCGGACACCGACGTGCGCGTGGCGGTCGGCTGCCGCGCCCGCCTGCTGGGTCTCGCGCTGCTCGCCGAGCCGGGCGAGCGGGTGGCTCTGTTGCTGCCGGCGACGCGCTCGGTCCACACGGCCGGCATGCGCTTCCCGCTCGACCTGCACTGGCTCGACGCCGATGGTCGCACGCTGCGCGTCGACCGCGACGTGCTCCCCTGGCGGGTACGCGGCTGCCGCCGCGCAAGCGCCGTGGTTGAGCGTCCGGCAGCGGGGTCTAGGGCCTGAACGGCGGGCGGGGCTGAGGCCTGAACGGCGTCGCAGTTTGCGCGGCCGGGCCCGCGGTTGCGCGGCGCTCAGACGCGCTGGATGATCGTCCCGGTCCCCAGGCCCCCGCCGCAGCACATGGTCACCAGGCCGATCTCCTTGTCCGAGCGCTCGAGCTCGTGCAGGAGGGTGGTGAGCAGGCGCGCGCCGGTGGAGCCGAGCGGGTGGCCGAGGGCCATCGCCCCGCCGTTGACGTTCACGCGATCCATGTCCGGTTCGAGCTCGCGGCGCCAGGCGGCGACGACGGGCGCGAAGGCCTCGTTGATCTCCACGAGGTCGATGTCGTCCATGGTCATCCGGTTGCGCTCGAGGAGCTTCCGGGTCGCGGGAATCGGCCCGGTGAGCATGATCACGGGGTCGACGCCGACCGTCGTCTGGTCGAGGACCCGAGCTCGCGGCTTGAGCCCGTGCGCCTTCGCCGCGTCCGCTGACATCAGCAGCACCGCCGCCGCGCCGTCGGAGATCTGCGACGAGTTGGCCGCCGTGACCTTGCCGTCCTCCTTGAAGGCCGGCTTGAGCTGCGAGAGGGTCTCCAGGTTGGTGTCGGGGCGGATGCCCTGGTCGGTCACGTAGGTCGAGCCGTTGACCTGGAAGGGAATCATCTCGCGCTCGAAGCGCCCCTCCTCGGTCGCCTGGTGGGCCAGGCGGTGGGAGCGCACGGCCAGCTCGTCGAGCTCGGAGCGCGGGATCTCCCACTTGTCGGCGATCATCTCGGCGCTGATTCCCTGGGGCACGAGGTCGTAGCGCTCCATAAGCTCGGGCGGGAAGGGAACGCCCACCTGGTCGCTCCAGCCCAGGCTGACCCCCATCGGGATGTGGCCCATGTGCTCGACGCCGGAGCCGATCACCACGTCATGTACGCCCGCCGCGACCTGTGCCGCCCCAAAGTTGACGGCTTGCTGGGCCGAGCCACACTGGCGGTCGACCGTGGTGGCCGGCGTGTCGACGGGCAAACCGGCCTGCAGCCAGGCGTTGCGCCCCACGTTGAAGCCCTGCTCGCCGAACTGCTGCACGCAGCCCGTGATGACGTCCTCGACCGCCTCGGCGGGAATCCCCGCGCGCTCGATGACCTCGGTGTAGGCGCGCCCGAGCAACTCGTTGGCGTGCGTGTCCTTGTAGTAGCCCTTCTCCTTGTGCCCGCGGCCGATCGGCGTGCGGGCGGCTTCCACGATGACGACCTCACGGCCGGCGTTTGCGCTCATTTACTACCCCTTCCAGACTCAAAGTCGCTTGGAGCGACTACTCTACCGCGCGCATTGACTGGTCAGTCAACCAGGCCTCAGGGACGATGGTCGAACGGCTGGGAGTAGTCGGCGGCGGCGCGATCGCCTGCGGACTGGCCGCTGTCGCGGCGCCCACCGGCGACGTCGCGCTGTGCGTCCGGAGCGACGCGTCAGCGCGCAGGGCGAGCGAGAGGCTCGCGCGCCTGGGCGACAACGGGGCCGCCGTGCGGGTGAGCACCGAGCTCGACGTCCTGGACGCGTCGACCTTCGTGGTCGAGGCCATCGTGGAGGACAGCGGCGCCAAGGCTCGCCAGCTCGCCGAGCTGGGCGAGCGGCTCGCGCCCGAGGCGATCCTCGCCACCACCACGTCGTCGCTGTCGGTGGGCGAGCTGGCGCGGGCCTCGGGACGGCCCGACCGCTTCCTCGGCCTGCACGTCTTCAACCCGGTGACCAAGATGAAGCTGGTGGAGCTCGCCTTCCTCCCGGTCGCCTCGCAGGACACGCACCGACGAGCCCGCGCCTTGTGTGCCGCGCTGGGCAAGACCGCGGTCGAGGTTCCCGACGTACCGGGCTTCGTGGTCAACCGGCTGCTCTTCCCCTACCTGTTCTCCGCGGTGCGCCTGCTCGAGGAGACCGGGATGGAGCCCGAGGACGTCGACACCTGCATGGAGCTCGGCGCCGGACATCCGATGGGCCCGCTCGCTTTGCTCGACCTGGTCGGCCTGGACGTGGCGGTCGCGATCGGCGAGACCCTCGGCGAGCCTGTACCCGCGCGCGTACGCGCTCTGGCGGGCGAAGGGGCCCTCGGCCGCAAGGCCGGCAGGGGCTTTCACCTTTACGACAACGGTTAGGAAGCCTTTAGCGCCGCTTGAGGGGGCAACCGCATACTCCTCCACGCGACGTACCTCACACACAGCCGCACCTCCTCCCATAGAAGCACTCCGCGGGCCCCGATCGGGGCCCGCGGCAGTTAACGGGCAGCTCACCAATGCGGCGACCTACCCTTCCTACGCCCGCATCCGCGGCCTGCTCGCCGCCCGCCTTGCGGCACGCTCGAGCCGGGCGGCGTGTCGACCCTGCGCGTGCGAGCGGAGACCGACGACGATCGCGCGCTGACCCTCCGGGCTCACGTACGCGTGTGCGGCTGAGAGCGCCTCGGGGTCAGGTGGCCTCGCGGGCCACGGCGGGCTGGCCTCGAGGGCGGATGCGGACGGCCTCGACGCGGTTCTCGCGCACGGACTCGACGCGGATCGAGTAGCCGTCGGCCCGCACGGTGTCTCCGCGCTTGGGCAGGCGGCCGAGCTGGGCGAAGACGAAGCCGCCGACCGAGTTGTAGGCGTCGGAGTCCGCCGGCAGCTCGACGCCGTAGTCCATGAGGTCGTTGACCGCCACGTGCCCGCGCACGAACCAGTCGCCGTTGGCGAGCCGGCGCACAGCGCCGCCGGCCGGGTCGGTCTCGTCCTCGATCTCCCCCACCACCTCCTCGACGATGTCCTCGACCGTCACCACGCCCGCGGTGCGCCCGTACTCGTCCACGACCACTGCGAGTGCGGCGCGCTGGCGCTGAAGATCGGCGAGCAGGTCGTCGAGCGGCTTGGTCTCGGGGAAGATCGGCACGTCGCGCACGAGCGGCTCGATCGAGGCCTCCGGACCGTCCTCCATCAGCCGCCGGGCGAGCGAGTTGACGTGGACGATGCCCTTGACGCGATCGGGGTTCTCGTCCTCGGTCACCACCAGTCGCGTATGCCCCGATGACACGCAGCGGCGCAGCGCGGTCTCGACGTCCTCCGAGGTGTCCACCGTGACCACCGCCGGGAAGGGCGTCATCACCTGGCGGGCCTCCTGCTCGTGCAGGTGAAAGACGCCGGTGAGCATCCCCGCCTCGTTCTCCTCGAGCTTGCCGCCGGAGAGCGACTCGGCGATGATGACCTTGAGCTCCTCCGGGGATCCGCCCTCCTCCGCGGTGACCCTGTCGGTTCGGATCCCCCCGAGCCGCAGGATGCCGTTGGAAGCGGCGTTGAGCCCAACGATCGCCGGCTGGAACAGGATCGTGAACCAGTGCAGTGGGCGGGCGATGCGCCGCGCCACCGCCTCGGCGGCTCCGATGGCGAAGATCTTCGGCACCTGCTCGCCGATCGTGATGTGCAGCGCGGTGGAGACCGTGTATGCGAACCCCACTGCGAGTGCGACGGCGACGCCGTGCGAGAAGACACCTCCCAACGCCGGTTTCACCAGCTCCGCGATCGCCGGCTCGCCGAGGAAGCCGATGGCCAGCGAAGCCAGGGTGATGCCGAACTGGCAGCTCGACAGGTACTTGGAGATCTCATCGAGGATGCGCAGCGTCAGCGCGGCCCCCGACTTGCCGTCCGCGGCCAGCACCTCCATCCGCTGGCGCCGACAGCGAACGAGGGCAAACTCGCTCGCCACGAAGAACCCGTTCACGAGCACGAGCACGACGACCGCTGCCAGGAGGAAGAACGCTCTCAAGCGCTCGCCACTGCCGCGGCCTGTGCGCCGCTACTTCGAGAGGGTTCGTCGTCGCGCATGGGGCGAACGCGCGAACCGTAGCATCCGGGGTCGCCGGCGGCGGGCCTCTCGACAGGGTCGCTCAGCGGATCGCGCGTGCCCGCGCGGCGGCGTAGAAGATCTGCGAGGGGCCGTCGCGCTCGTCCTCCCACGCCGCCAGGACGCGGCCGCCCGAGACCGGCGCAAGGTCGGGGCGCCAGGCGTTGGAGCCCGCCGCGCCCTTGTCGTCCACGCGTACGGTGGGCCCGCGCGCGCGGCCGGTCGCGCCCACTCGGCGCACGCGAACGTCGCTGATGCCGCGGCTGGCGTCCTGCCAGGCCACGAGCAGCCCGCCGCGCACGAGCGCGGTGGCGGGGGCGAAGGTGTTCAGCTGGCGCGCACCCCACGGGTCGACCTGCCTGCTCGGGGCCCCGGGCGCGCCGAGGTAGATGTCGTAGAGCGGGTGGGGCCTGGTGGCCGACGCGCGCTTGCGAAAGTCGACGAACGCGACGCGCGGACCGCCGGCGCCCAGGGCGACGTCCGGCGCATCGTCCAGCGACTCCTCCCCGTTGTCGGGCGCCGGCAGCGGGGCGTCGGACAGCGGGCGCTGAGCGCCCCACGTCGCGCCTCCGTCGGGCGACTCGCGCAGGTAGGGCCGCCAGTCGTAGGTGTGGAAGTCGACCCACGCCACCGCGACGCGGCGCCCGCGCGCCGCGACCTCGGGCGCCCAGGCGTTGTCGAGCTTGGCCGCCAGCTCGACTGGAGGGGCGGTGTCCAGGCGGCGCGCCGGTCCCAGCCGCGCGCCGCGGCCGTCCAGCCGCGCCACGAGGACGTGGGCCTGAGGCAGGTCGTCGTCCCGCGTGCGCTCGCGCTCGTCGATCCACGCCACCACAGCGGACCTGCGACCCGTCGCGGCGACGCTCGGTCGCCACTGCGCCGCGTCTCCCGGGGGTGGTCGGTCGATCGCCCGCGCCGGACCGAAGCTCCGTCCCGAGTCCCGCGACACTGCGACGTAGACGCGCGGCACGCCGCTCGAGTCCTCCTGCCACGCGACCCACACGCGCCCACCGGGGCCCGCGGCCACGGTGGGCCACCAGGCGCGGCCGTCGCGCGGCCCGGTCGGTGAGACCGGCCGGCCCCACGTTTGACCGCCGTCGCCCGAGCGCACCAGCACCACGCGCTCGCGGCCGGCGCGTCGCTCCTCGAACGCCGCCCACGCGGCGCGGCCGCGGCTGGCCAGCGCGGCGTTGCGCTGCGGGAAGCGCGACGGGGAGAGCGGCCGGTTGACGGTGAAGGGGGTCGGCGCGCGCCTGACGCGCCGCAACGGCCGGTAACGCGGGCGGCGCGCGACCTCGACATCGCGCCACAGCACGCCCTCGACCTGGCCGCCACGGCAGGGGCCCGGCGTGCGGGGCGACGGGCACGCAGGGCCGTCGCCAAGTGGAAGCAGCGCCTCCCCCGCCTCGCCGAGGCGGCGCCGGCGCTCCCCGAACGTCTCGCCGCGGCGCGGCCGATCGGCCACCACCCACGGAGCCACGGCGGCGAAACCCGGCACCGCCTGCTGCCCGACCAAGCCGCCTCGCGGCGGCCCCGGTCCTCGCGGCTTGATCGCGATGTGCTGCTGGGCATCCGCCGAGAGGTCGTACACGTTGCCGGTGAGCTCGGGAAGCGCCATGGCCTGGATCCCGGGATGGCGCAGCACGTCGCTGTAGCCCGCGGCCTTGAGCGTGTCCGGCGCCCACATCCCGCCCGTCCGCACGGTGTCGTTGACGAAGAACTCGGGCTGGACGAGCAGGTCCACCCCACCGGCGTCGAGCTTCGAGGTCAGGTCGGGCATCCAGGCGTCTTTGCTGGTAACGAAGCCCAGCGTTCCCACCGGGGTGCGAAGCGGCCGCACGCCGCCCGAGACGGCACCGGGAGCAAGGTCGAGATTGCCGGGCAGCTCGATGGGAGTGAGGTACTGCTTGACCTGACGCGAGACCAGCCGGCCGTCGGGATCGAAGACGAGCGCCATGTTGGCGAAGCCCTGGCTCGTCGCCTCGTAGGCGTAGTCGCGCGTCGGCTCGTCGGGATCGCGCAGCTTCGCCACCAGCGCGGGATCCTCGCGGTCGCACCTGCGGGCCCCCGGCGGCGGCCGGAAGCGTTCGCGATCGACGCACACGACCCGCCAGCGGCGGGCCATGTTGACCCCGCCCGCGAGCCACACGTCGTAGCGGTCGGCGAGCGCGGCGTAGGTCTCGACCGCCGTGCGGGCGAAGGTGTCGGTGAGCGAGAGGCCGAGCAGCCGGGCGGGAAGGCCGCGCTCGTTGAGCTGCGGGTACTTCGCCGAGTAGTGGGCGATCACCGGGGCGTAGGAGCTGAACAGCGTCGTGAGGGCGGCGGTCAGCCCGCCCGACTGCGCGGTCACCGCCCGCGCTTGGGCGCCACGCGAGCCCGTGAGCCCGGCGAACAGGCCGAGGTCCTCGGGTGCTACGACCAGGTCGCGGGCACTCGCCACGGGGCGCCTGCGGTCGGAGGGCCCGAGCAGGTGGGAGGCGACGTCGTCTGCGCCTCGTTGCACGAACGGCGCGTCGCCGCCCCGGCGACGGCTGTCGACGAGCGCGAAGAGCTTGTCGCGGAAGCTCTCGCGTGACTGCACCCATTGCAGGTCGAAGCGCGGTCCGACCGCGAAGACCCGCACCCGCTTGGCCTCCGCGGCCGGCGCGACCGCACCGAGGCCGAGGGCCAGGAGGAGCGCGAGGACGGCGGCCCGCGGGATCAGGTCAGGCCGTCGATGGTGTGAGCGAGCGCGAGGTCGTTCTCGGTCAGCCCGCCCTCAGAGTGGGTTGAGAGCGTGAGCCGGACGCGGTTCCAGCCGTGGACCAGGATGTCGGGATGGTGATTGGCCGCCTCGGCGACCTCGGCCACGGCGTTGACGAAGACCATCGCGCGGGCGAAGTCCTCGAACTTCAGCTCGCGCACCAGCGCGTCACCCTCCCGCTCCCATTCCGAGCCCTCGAGCCGCTGCGCCAGCTCCTCGTCACCCAGCAGCGCCATGGTCGCCAGCCTACCTCCTAATCTCAACCGCATGCGTATCGTCAGCCTCGTCCCCTCGGCGACCGAGATCTGCTTCGCGCTCGGCCTGGACGAAGCGGTCGTCGGGGTCACTCACGAGTGCGACTGGCCGCCCGAGGTCGAGGACCTCCCCCGGGTCACCCACAACGTGCTTGACGACGGGCTGGGGCCGGCGGAGATCGACGCCGCCGTGCGCGAGCGCACGCTGGAGGGCGAGGCGATCTACGCGCTGGACGAGGACGCGCTGCGCGAGCTCGAGCCCGACCTGGTCCTCACCCAGGCGGTGTGCGCGGTGTGCGCAGTCGCCTATGAGGACGTCGTTGCCCTGGCCCAGACCATGCCCAACCCGCCCGACGTGATCTCGCTGGACCCGAAGACCCTCGGCGAGGTGCTGGGCGACATCCGTACGGTCGCCGAGGCGACGGGGCGGCGCGCTGCCGGCACCGAGCTCATCGACGACCTGGCAGGACGCATCGATCGCGTCCGCCTTACGGTCGCCGAGGCGCGACGCCCGCGGGTGGCCGCGCTGGAGTGGCTGGAGCCGGTCTACGTGGCCGGCCACTGGACGCCGCAGCTGGTCGAGTACGCCGGCGGCGAGGACCTTCTCGGCCTGCCCGGCGAGCACTCCCGCACCGCCTCGTGGGAGGAGGTGGGCGCCGCGAGCCCGGAGGTCGTCGTGGTCATGGCCTGCGGGTACGACGAGCATCGCAACGCCCGCGAGGCGCAGGCCTTCGCCGGCCGCCTCGCAGCGCTCGGAGCCGGGCGCGTGGTCGCCGTCGATGCGGCAGCGCACTTCTCGCGGCCCGGCCCGCGCCTCGTCGACGGCCTCGAGGAGCTCGCGCACATCCTGCACCCCGTGCTGGTGGACGAACCCGAGGGCGGATCGCGCGCGATCGACCTCGAGGACGTGCTCGCGCGCCGGTAGTTCGCGCGACTAACGGTCCAGGAGCCGGCGCAGGGCGCGAAAGGCGCGACGAAGGAGGGGAAGGGGCCGCAGGTCCAACGGACCGGCGAGACTGCAGTTGAGCCGAATTATTCGGCTTAACGTCGATCTCGCCGCACCGCCTTCCCGCCGGCGCCGGTCCCCTCCTCCTCCCTAACCCGACGCCGTTCAGGCCTTCGATCGTCGCTAGAGCGACAAGCCCTGGCCGCCGGCTACCGCGATCGAACCGGCGACGGCCGCGAGCGCGAGCACGAGGCAGCCGCCGAGCGCAAGCGCGGCGGCCCGGCGGCGCTCGCCGAGGTCGAAGAGCAGGTAACCCGCGATCAGCCCGCCGGCCAGGCCGCCGAGGTGGCCCCCGATGGCGATGCCGGGGATGATGAAGGTGAGCCCGAGGTTGATGAGGATCACGAAGCCCAGCCCGCTCTCCATGGGGTTGATCCCGCGCGCGCGCAGGGCCACCACCGCGCCCCCCATCAGCCCGAACACCGCCCCCGAGGCACCGACGGTGTTGACGTCGGGAGATAACAGCAGCGCGCCGAAGGAGCCGGTCAGCAGCGAGACGAGGTAGAGGACCGCGAACCGCGTGCGCCCGACGACCGGCTCGAGCATCCCGCCGAGGACGTAGAGGAAGTCCATGTTGAAGAGGATGTGGATGAAGCCGGCGTGCAGGAAGCCGCTGGTCACCAGCCGCCAGTACTCGTGGCTCTGGGCTATGTCCGGGCCGTTGAGCGCCCCACGGGAGATGACGCCCCCGCCCCCGCGCTGGGCCACCCCCGAGCCTGACGCCAGCTCCGCCACGAACGCGATCACGTTGATCGCGATCAGCACGTAGGTGACGACCGGCTCGCCGCCACCGCGGACGTTGGCCATCGTGCGCACCGGCGTGCGCTGGCGCGCGCACTCCGGGCAGCGCATCCCGACCGGGGTCGGCGTCATGCAGTCGGGGCAGATCGGCCGCCCGCAGTTGGAGCACGAAACCCCGGTCTCGCGGGACGGGTGGCGATAGCACGTGGCCACGGCGACGGCTGAAACTAGCAGCGCCGCCTGCGGCCCCGATCAGCTCAGCGCGACCTCGATCGCCGGCTGCCGGGTGGGCACCTGGGCTCCCCCGCGGCGCTCGTCGGTCACCAGGACGCTCTCGGCGCCCTTCACGTCAGAGGGGACCGCGACGGTCGCCCTGCCCGCGCGATCGACGGTGAACAGCGCCGGGGTCGGCTCGGGCGTGCGGCCCGGGCGCTTGATCCACACCTCCCACACCCGGCCCTTCGGAGCCTGGGGCATCCTGGCGAGCCGTAGGGTCGAGCCACCGTCCGCCACCACCAGCGACCCGGCAGCGCGAGGCGCGACGGTCGGGTCGAAGCGGGCCGCCACCGTCCGCGTCGCGGGGCGACCATTGCCGCCACCGTCGTCGAGGAGGAATCCGAGCGCGCCGCCGGTGAAGAGCAGCGCCGCGGCCGCGAGCGCTGCGGCCACCGGAAGCAGCCCGAATCCTCGGAAACCCGGCAGCCTGCGCTTGCGCGTGCGCTCGGGCACCTCGTCGGCGCGCTCGCCCGCGGCCTGGAGCAGCTCCGCCTCCGAGCGGACCACGGACATGATGCGCTCCTTGAGCTCGAGCGGCGGCTGCACCGGCGGGACGGCGCCGGGCAGGGCGTCGGTGACCACGTGCAGCGCGTAGACGTCACCGCGACAGCGATCGCACTCGGTCAGGTGAGCCTCGAAGACCTCGCGCTCGCCGTCGGGAAGCGCGCCGAGCAGGTAGGCGCCCTGCGCCTCGACGTACTCGGCGTGGTCGCTCCCTGGGCCCAGCACGCTCATGGGGAGGTCACCCCCTGCACGGCCAGCGCGCCGCGCATCTTCTCCATGCCCAGTCGCATCCGGCCCTTGACCGTACCGACCGGGGCGTTAATCAACTCGGCGATCTCGGTGTGGGTGAAGCCGCCGAAGTAGGCGAGCTCGATCACCCGGCACTGGTCGGCCGGCAGCCCTGCGAGGATCGAGCGGATCGAGCGGGCCTCGTCGCGCCGTGCCACCTCCACGTCCGTGCGCTCGCGGGCCTCGAAGCGCTCCTCCAGCCCCTCGTCGCTGGCCCGCCGGCGGTCGTGGACGACGCTGCGGCGTAGCGAGTCGATCGCGCGGTTGTGGACGATGCCGAGCACCCAGGTCCGGACGCTGCCGCGCGTCCGGTCATAGCGCGCACCGCTTCGCCACGCCGACAGGAGCGCCTCCTGGACCACGTCCTCTGCCGCGGGACGGCTGCCGCACATCCGGTAGGCGAGCGAGAAGGCGGCCGTACTGTGGCGCTCGTAGATCACCTCGAACGCTTCGGCCCGCCCCTTCTGGACGAGTTGCATGAGCTCCTCGTCGGCCAGAGCATCAAGGCTCTGGGCGGCGGTGCTTGCCTTTCCGGTAGACGGCATACCGCAAGCATCCTACGGCCCCTTTGCGGCGCCGGATCAGCGTTCGCGCGTAACCGCGCGCAGCGCGTCCTGCGCCGCGTCGCGAAGCGCGCGCTCGGCGGCGCCGAGGAAGCGCTGGGCCGGCGGCGGCCGGCGCGTATTGCGCCGGCGCCGGGCCTGGACCACGAACAGCGCCGCTGCGGCCGCGGTTCCGCCCACCGCCGCGGCCATGGGCCGAGCCCAGTTGCGCGGGTCGCGCATCGCGCTTAGCTCCCAGCTCTCGAGCTCCTCGGCCGCGAGCTCGGTGAGCTCCACCAGCCGGTTCTCCAGGTGTTGGGCGAGCTCCTCGGGCGGCTCGACCGGGGCCAGGGCGCGGCGCACCAGCGTCTCGAAGTCGGCGGCCTCGGTCATCCCTCCTCCACGATCCCCTCGAGCTGGCGGATCGCCCGGTGGATGAGCACCTTCGTCGCCCCGTCCGAGCGGCCCATCGCGCGAGCGATCTCGCGGTTGTCCATGCCGAGCGCGAAGCGCATGATCAGCGCCTCACGGCGATCGTCGGGCAACTCCTGCACGCCCGCGAGGATGCGCGCCAGCTCGTCGCGGCCCTCGACGAGCGACTCGGTGTCGTGCGGGGCGCTGATGATCCCGGCATCCTCTATCGCGGCCTCCGGGCGCCGGGCGCGATCGCGGTAGAAGTTGGCCGCGAGGTTATGGGCGATGCGGATGAGCCACGGTCGCAGCGGCCTTCCCTCCGACTCGCGCTGGGCCCGCTCGAAATGGCGGTAGGCCTGCAGGAAGGTCTGCTCGGTGAGGTCCTCGGCGTCGTGGTGGTTGCCGACGCGGTAGTAGGCGTAGCTGTAGACGTCGCGCAGGTGACGGCGGTACAGGTCGGAGAACTCGGCGTCGAGCCGCGCCTTGTCGCTGATCGCCGGGAGCACCGTCCCAATCTACCGCCGCAGGGCATCAGCTCAGGCGGCGGCTGCTTTGCGGCTCGCGCGCACGTCGCCCGGAGCGGTGAGCGAGGCGGCCCAGCGCTCGGGCTCGATGCGGCCCTCGACGAGCGCCGCGAGGCTGCTCACGGTGGGCCCGGGCACTCCTGCGCCGTCGAGCAGGTCGCACAGCAGGGGGACGGCGTCGACCGCCTCGGCGGCCTGCCCGAGAGCGACGGCTACGTCGGACCCCGGCATCCCGCGCGCCAGCAGCTCACCGGCACGGCGGTTGCGGCTGGACGGCGCGATCACGGTTCCGACGAGATCTCCCGCCCCGGCCAGCCCGGCGAAGGTCTCCGGCCGGCCCCCGCGCGCCCGCGCGTAGCGGTCGACCTCGGCGAACACCTTGCCGGCGGCCGCGCCCGCGGCGTTGGGCCCGACGGGCGCGGCGGCGGCCGCGGCCAGCGCGGCGACGTTCTTTGCACACGCGGCGAGCTCGACGCCGGTCACGTCGGTGGTGCGGTGGACGTCGAGGCTCGCGGAGGCGAGCGTGTCGCAGACCTGGCGCGCGAAGCCCTCATCGAGCGAGGCGAGCACGAGCGAGGCGCCGTTGGCCAGCGCGTCGGCAGCGTGGCCGGGACCTGCGAGGCAGCCGATCGCCCGCGCCCGGGTGCGCTCGGCGACGTAGGCGGCGGGCAGGCCGCCGAGCGGCGGCACGAGCCCCTTGGCGAGCACCAGCACACCGGCACGCGACGGGATCTCGCCTCCGTGGGCCGCGACCGCAGCCGGCAGATCGCGGGAGGGGACGGCGAAGCAGACGAGATCCTGGGCGGCGAGGCCCAGGTCGCCGGCGCGCGACACGCGCACGCCTTCGGGCAGGCTCACCCCAGGCAGGTAACGCTCGTTGGTTCGCGTACGCGCGAGCGCCTCGGCCTGCTCGGCAGTGCGACAGCCCAGCTCGACCTCGATGCCGGCCCGGGCCAGCATGACGGCGGTCGCCGTGCCCCACGAACCGGCGCCTATGACCGCCGCGCGTCGCAGGGGCGGCAGACCGCCGAGCCACTCCCACTGCAGCATCACGCACGGCCAGATGCGGTCGGTCACCGCGGAGGCGAGCTGCTGCGAGGGTCGCGCGACGCGCGGGAAGGTGAGCGGGCGGCCGACCCGCAGGCGCACCTTGTGGGGGCGGATCCTCCAGCCGCGCCGGATCGCCTCGGTGCCGATCAGCGCGACCGGCACGACGGGCGCGCCGGACTCGAGCGCGAGCCGCCCCACGCCGCGCTTGGGCTTGCCGAGCGAGCCGGGTCGCGTTCGCGTCCCCTCGGGGAAGATCACGAGCGCGTCGCCCCGCTCGAGGATGCGCCGGGAGGTCTCGAGCATCTCCGGGTCGCTGGCGCCGCGGTCGAGGGGGAATGCGCCCAGCGAGTTCAGGAACCAGGCCTGCAGGCGGTTGGCGAACAGCTCCTTCTTGGCCACGTAGTAGACGGGACGCCGGGCGAGTGTGCCGATGATGAACGGGTCGAGGAAACTGCGGTGGTTGACCGCGAAGATCACCGGCCCCTCGACGGGCACGTGCTCGCGGCCCACGCGCACCATGCGGAAGTAGATGTGGAAGAACGGCTGCATGAGCGCGCGGACGATCCAGTAGACGACGGGGTTGACCCCGCGGTCGCGCGCTCGCGCATGGCATGATGCCAGCTCCACGTGCGGCAATACCCGGTGGCCGCTCGCTCGTTACAGTCCGGTGCAGCGCATGGCCTTCGACCGCGATCGCACCGTCCGTGGCGCCCTGGCGGGAGCAGCCGCCGCCGCAGTCTGGGCGGCGCAGCAGCCGCTGGACAAGCGGGCGTTCGCAAGCCGCTACGACGACGTCGAGCTGCTCGGCAAGGCAGTGACCCGCAGGCCTGCGTGGCTCCCCGTCGGCCTCTGGCTGCACGCCCTCAACGGAGCCGCGTTCGGAGCCGCCTACGCGAACGCGGCACCGCTGCTGCCCTTGCCGGCGTGGGCGCGCGGACCGGCAGCCGGTCTGGTGGAGCACGTGGGGCTCTGGCCCCTCACCCGCCTGACCGATCGCGTTCACCCGGCGCGCGACGAGCTCCCGCGCCTGAGCGGCAACCGCCGCGCATTCGCGCAGGCGGCATGGCGCCACCTGCTCTTCGGAGTCATGCTGGGCGAGCTCGAGCGGCGGCTCAACGCCTCCGAGTACGAGCCACCCCTCCCCTCCGCGGACGTCGTGTCCTCCAACGGGCACGGCGACCTCGAGCAGGCAGTGTCCGCGCGCGTGTCCTGACCCGCGCCCTGGTCACAGGCGCACGGGGCTTCGCGGGGCGTCATCTGGTGGACGCCTGCCTGGCGGCGGGCGACGAGGTGGTGGCGCTCGCGCGCTCGGCTGGGGACGGAACGAGCGCGGGGGAGGCGACCTGGATGGTGGCCGACCTGCTGGATGCCGACGCCGCGCTCGACGTCGTCCGCGAGGCAGCGCCCGAGCGCGTCTTCCACCTTGCCGCGCAGGCCTTCGTGCCCGCCTCCTGGGAGGACCCGGGCGCGACCCTGCGCGAGAACGTCACGACCACCCTGAACGTGCTCGAGGCCGTCCGTCACGAAGCGCCCGAGGCGCGCGTGGTGGTGGTCGGCAGCGGCGAGATCTACGGCCCGCCGGCGCGGCTGCCCGTCTCCGAGGACGCCCCACTGCGTCCCCAGAACCCCTACGCCGTCTCCAAGGCGGCGGCCGACCTGCTCGCCGGGCTCTACGTGGACGCGCACGCGCTCCACGTCGTGCGCGTGCGCGCCTTCAATCACGCGGGGCCGGGAAACGCGCCCAACTACGCGCTCACCTCGTTCGCGCGCCAGCTCGCGCAGGCGCAGCTGGGCGGCGAGCGCCCGTCCCGCATCGTCAGCGGCAACCCGGAGTCGCGGCGTGACTACACCGACGTGCGCGACGTGGTGCGCGCCTACCGGCTGCTGGCGCAGGCCGCGCCCCCGGGCGCCTACAACGTCTGCTCGGGGCGCTCGGTGTCGATCGCCGATGCCATCGCGCTGCTCGGCGAGGTGACCGGGGACGAGATCGAGCACGTCGTGGACCAGCGACTGGTGCGCCCGCACGACGTCATGGACGTTCGCGGCGACCCCGCCCGCCTGCAGGACGCGACGGGCTGGCGGCCGCAGGTCGCGCTGGGCGACACGCTGCGCGACATGGTGGCGTGGTGGCGCGAGCGGCTCGCGCAGTGAGAGCCCTGGGCGGCTAGGCGCCGCTCTCGCGCTCCAGCAACCTCCAGCAGCCACGCCCGCCGGCGCCGCTCAGCCCACGCTACGCCGTACCGACCGCCTCCGCCTCTCGCAGCCCGAGCTCCTCGATCGCCTGGTCGCGCATCCTGAACTTCTGCACCTTGCCGGTGACGGTCATCGGGAAGCCCTCGACGACCTTGACGTGCCGCGGCACCTTGTAGTGGGCGATGCGTCCACGGCAGAACTCGCGCAGCGCGTCGGCGTCGACCGTCGCGCCCTCGCGCGGCTGCACCCAGGCCGCGATCTCCTCGCCGTAGCGCTCGTCCGGCACCCCGAAGACCTGCGCGTCGGCGACGTCGGGATGGGTGTAGAGGAACTCCTCGATCTCGCGCGGGTAGACGTTCTCGCCACCCCGGATGATCATGTCCTTGATGCGGCCGACGATTTTGACGTAGCCCTCCTCGTCCATCGTCGCGAGATCGCCGGTGTGCATCCAGCCCGCGCTGTCGATCGCCTCGTCCGTGCGCTCGGGGTCGTCCCAGTAGCCGACCATGACCGAGTAGCCGCGGGTGCACAGCTCGCCGGGGTCGCCGTGGGCGACGACGCGCCCATGGGACGCGTCGACCACCTTCACCTCGACGTGCGGATGAACGCGGCCCACGGTGCCCACCCGTCGCTCGAGCGGGTCGTCGTGGGTCGTTTGAGTCGAGACCGGCGAGGTCTCGGTCATCCCGTAGCAGATGGTCACCTGGTCCATGTGCATCTCGGAGACCACGCGTCGCATCACCTCCACCGGGCAAGGCGAGCCCGCCATGATCCCGGTGCGCAGGCTCGAGAGGTCGTAGTCGCCGAACTCGGGCAGGGCGAGCTCGGCGATGAACATAGTCGGGACGCCGTACAGGCTCGTGCAGCCCTCGGCCTGAACCGCCTCCAGGCAGGCGCGCGGCTCGAACGCGGCCTCCGGGTAGACCATGCACGCGCCGTGCGTGGTGCAGGCGAGGTTGCCGAGCACCATCCCGAAGCAGTGGTACAGCGGCACGGGGATGCAGACGCGGTCGGCCTCGGTGTAGCGGCACGCCTCGCCGGTGAAGAAGCCATTGTTGAGGATGTTGTGGTGGCTGAGCGTCGCGCCCTTGGGAAAGCCTGTCGTCCCGCTCGTGTACTGGATGTTGATCGGGTCATCGAACTGCAGCGACGCCGCGCGCTCGTCCAGCGTGGCGTCGTCCACCGCTTCGGCACCGGCCAGCAGCTCGTCCCAGTCGGCCGTGTCGAGGAAGACCACGCGCTCGAGCGCGGGCAACTCGCCGCGAACCTCCTTCACCATCGCCGCGTAGTCAGAGCCCTTGAACTCCGGCGCGCTGACGAGCATCCGGCAACCCGACTGGCGCAGGGCGTAGGCGAGCTCGGAGGTCCGGTAGGCGGGGTTGACGTTGACCAGCACGACGCCGGCCTTCGCCGTCGCGTACTGGACCAGCACCCACTCGGCGCGGTTGGCGCTCCAGATCCCGAGCCGGTCGCCGCGCTCCAGTCCCGCGGCCAGCAATGCACGGGCGACCCGGTCCACGCGAGCGTTCAGCTCGGCGTAGGTCCACCGGATGCCCTGATGGCAAGCCACCAGCGCCTGCGCGTCTCCAAGCCGCGCCGCGGTCCGCTCCAGGCGGGCGCCGACGGTCTCGCCGAGCAGCGGGGCGTCCGAGGCGCCGTGGGCGTAGGACTGACTCATCGCTCCTTGCTCCTCGGCCGCGAGAGTACTCTCGATGAGGCTGCCCGCCTAGCTCAACTGGCAGAGCACAGCTCTTGTAAAGCTGAGGTTCTCGGTTCGACTCCGAGGGCGGGCTCTGGTTCGGTAACCGGGAAGGGAGTTCGGATGTCGCTGACACTTGGGACCGGGCCCTTCGGTCAGGCACCGCGTGGAGAGTTCAATGGGGCCGTATCCGTCGACGGGCGGGTGCTCTGGTGGGAGGACTCGCCGCGGTGGGTGCGCGGGAAGCTCGCCGGCGAGGTCGTCGTGGACAGCCGGCGGGTCAAGCTGATGCACGAGACGGGAACGATGCTGCGCTGGTACTTCCCGATCGAGGACGTGCGGCAAGACCTGCTCGAAGCCGGCGAGCGCCACACGCACTGCCCGATCAAGGGCGACGCGTCCTACTTCTCGGTGCGCGTCGGCGACCGCCTGTCCGAGAATGCGGCCTGGACCTATCCCGAGCCGATCGACGGCGCGCCCCCGCTCGCCGGCTACGTGTCCTTCTACTGGAACGCTCTCGACGAGTGGCTGGAGGAGGACGAGCTGGTGAAGGGCCACCCTCGCGATCCCTACCACCGCGTGGACGTCCGGCAAACCAGTCGGCGGGTGCAGGTGTCGGTCCACGGCCACCAGCTCGCCGATAGCACGCGTTCGCTCGTGCTCTTCGAGTCGGGACTGCCCCCGCGGTGGTACCTGCCGCCCGACGACGTCGACGCCGCCGCGCTCAGCTCAGTCGACTTCTCGAGCCTGTGCCCCTACAAGGGGACCGCCTCCTACTTCGCCGTCGAGGCCGACGGGCAGGTGGAGGACGTCCTCGCCTGGACTTACCCCGACCCGCTGAACGAGGTGTCACCCATCGCCGGGCGCATCGCCTTCTTCGACGAGCGCGTCAACGTCACGGTCGACGGCGAGGCCCAGGAGCGACCGCAGACCCCATGGTCGAAGGCCGACTGGACCAAGCGCGAATTGCCCTAGGGGTGGGTCGAACAACGGTCACATAGCGACCGGAATCGCCCCACCCCCCGAAGCCCGACCCCCTTCTCGCTCGTCGATGCCTTTCGGGGCTACTAAGCCGCCGGGTCGTCGGACGCGCGCCGGCGACGCCAGCGCCCCCGGCCGCGGCCGCGGCCGGGCCCGCCGGAGTCCGCGGCGGCCAGGCCGACGCGCGCGAGCAGCGAGGCGATGAGCCCGCCGACGATCGCGTAGACCAGAGCGGCCAGGCCCCAGTTGACGGCCAGGTTGGTCTTCGCGTTGTCGAGCGAGAAGACGTTCTTGAACGGCCCGACGAGCCACTTGGCCGCGTCGTTGATGTTGCTGACGATCGTGTTGGACGCATTGGCGTCGAGCACGAAGAGCAAGATGCCGGCGACGATGATCGCCACGACGATCGTGGTGACGAGCCTGACTAGACGGGCGAGCAGAAGCACTTCGATCTCCCTCCGGTGGATACCCCTAACCGGTTAGTACCCCAACGGGCAACCAGGTGGACACCCAATACCCGCCTCTCCCTCGCCCGACGCCGTTCGGCTGGGCGCTGAGGTCTGATCCCTCAGGTCAGGCGATCCGGGCGCCAGCCGTGCTCGGTGCGGCCGAGCGTGAGGTGATGGACCGCGCCGTCATCAGTAACCACGCGGAACACCGCCTCATCCTCCTGGATGCCTGGTAGGTCCACCACCTGCACGAGGGACATCGCGCGAATGCTCTCGTCGGGCCGTTCGTCCTCGAAGGCAAGGCGGGCCGCTTCGCGCAGCGCGGCCGGCTCCCAGCCGTTGTCCTGTGCGTGCGCCGCGGCAAGCGCGCGGTTGGCCTCTGCGAGGCTGGCCTCGAAGGCGGGCTCCTCACGGTGCCGGCGGCGGCTCACGACGATGCCGCCCCCCAGCGCGAGCGCCAACGCCAGCGCGGCGAACACCACGAGGATGATGACCAGCCAATTCGGCACGGCGTGATCCTACGGGTGACCTGCCGGCGCCTACAACGCGACGTTGCGCGCCGCGAGATGCGCGCCGACCTTGCGCTTGACCCGCTGCAGCGCGTTGTCCACCGTCTTGCTGTCGCACTCCAGCCGCACGCCGATGCGTTCGTAGGAGTGGCCGTCGAGGTACAGCGAGAGCACCCGCGACTCGAGCTCGGAGAGCACCGAGGACAGGCAGTCCACCAGAGACCGCAGCTCCTCCGTGGAGATCACCTGGTTGACGGGGTCGTGGACCGCGGGACCGGGCAGGATCTCGTCCAGCGTCGGCTCGCCGTCCTCCACCGCCGCGGGTGAGCCCGAGAACGACACGTACTGATTCAGCGGCGCGTGCTTGTTGCGCGTGGCGGTCTTCACCGCCGTGATGATCTGGCGGGTGATGCACAGCTCCGCGAAGTTGCGAAAGCTCGACTCGCGGTCGGTGCGGTAGTCGCGGATGGCCTTGTAGAGGCCGACCATCCCCTCCTGGATGAGGTCGTCGGAGTCGCCGCCGACCAGGAAGTACGACGACGCCTTTAGGCGGACGAAGCCGTGGTAGCGACGGAGCAGGCGGTCGTACGCGTCGGTGCTCCCCTGCTTCGCAAGGGCGACTAGGTAGGTATCCTCAAGCTGCGGTTGAGCCTGAGTGCGCGGAGACAACTGGGCCACGAGCACGGTCCTTTCCAGGCTCTTGTCGCACTTGACGAGCCTGACTTTGACGTTCGTGGCGCCTTACCTCCCCCGGCGCCGCCTCTCCTCTATCCCAAGGGCTCAACCCTCAGGTTTACGTTGAAGCGGCGTGAGGGTCCCACAGTTATGGACCGCTGTCAACAGCCTGGCCGCGCGCCTGCAAGATCTCGTACAGCAGCACGGCCGCGGCAGCGCTCACGTTGAGCGAGGAGATCGCGCCGTGGACAGGGAGGGAGATCAGCGCGTCGCACGCCGAGGCGACCCGGGGCCGCAGCCCGCGCCCCTCGGACCCGAGCACGAGCACGACCCCACCGCGGTAGTCCGGCTGGTCATAGGGCACCGGCCCGCCGGCCTGCGCTCCGTAGCACCAGCACCCCGCGTCGCGGGCTTCGCGCAGGAAGTCGGCGAGGTTGCGCACACGGGCCACGGCCAGGTGCTCGACCGCGCCGGCCGATGCCTTGGCCGCCGCCGGCGTCACCTCGGCCGACCTGCGCTCGGGCAGGACGACTCCGGTCGCGCCGGCGCACTCGGCCGTGCGGCAGATCGCCCCGAGGTTCTGGGGGTCCTGGACCTCGTCGAGGGCCACGAGCAGCGGGTCGTCCGCAGCGAGAAGGCCTGTGGCGTCCGCGTAGGGATAGGGAGCCACCTGCGCGCAGACGCCCTGGTGGTCGGGCGAGCCGCATAGGGCGGCGAGCTCCTCGGCGTCGAGGACGCGCGCGTCGAGGCCGTCCAGCCACGGCTCTGAGGCGACCCTCGCCGACGCCCACACCCGCCGCACCCGCCTGCGCCCGCGCAGAGCCTCGCGGACGGGGTTGCGCCCGTAGAGGACGTCGCCGGAGCGATCGGGCTCGGGGACGCCCCGCCCGGGCCCCGCGCCACCCCTCCCGGCGTCAGCTCCCCCGCGCTCAGCCCGCCCGGACGAGCTCCGGCCCCTCCGGGCCATCGCGCACCTCCCACCCCACAGCGCGGATGTCGTCTCGCAGGCGGTCGGCCTGCTCGAAGTCCCGGCTCGCTCGCGCCTCCTCGCGCCGGCGCAGCAAGTCGCGGACCTCCCCTCCGGCCTGCTCGCCGTCGCCGGCGAGCAGCCCCTCCAGCCCGATGACCTCGAGCATCGAACGCAGGTCGCCATCGCCGACCCCGCCTCCCCGCCGGTTGGCCTCCCGGATCCAGTCGGCGAGCGCCGCGAGCGCCTCGGGCGTGTTGAAGTCGTCGGCCAGCGCGTCGAGGAAGCGCTCGCGCAGCGGCGCGAGCGCTTGTGGAGAGGGGCCCGGCTCGAGGCGGCGCGCCGCGTCGCGGATGCGCTCCACCCGCGCACGAGCGTCCTGGAGGCGCTCGGCGGAGAACGCTATGGGCTGGCGGTAGTGGCCGCCGAGGAAGTACACGACCAGCGCGTCGCGGCCGAACTCGTCCAGCGCCTGGTGGAGCAGGCGGATGTTCCCCACGGACTTGGCCATCTTCTCCTGGCCCATCCGCACCATCCCGTTGTGGACCCACAGGCGGGCCAGCGGCGCGCCGGTCGCCGCCTCGGTCTGCGCCGCCTCGTTCTCGTGATGGGGGAACACGAGGTCCGAGCCGCCGCCGTGGATCTCGAAGTCCAGGCCCAGCAGCTCCTGCGCCATCGCCGAGCACTCGATGTGCCATCCCGGCCGGCCCTCCCCCCACGGCGCGGGCCACCAGGTGTCCTCCTCGGGCTTGCGGCCCTTCCACAGCGCGAAGTCGCGTGGGTCCCCCTTGCGCTCGGAGCCCTCCACCCCCTCGCCCTGATCCATCCCGTCCAGGTCGCGGTGCGACAGCGAGCCATAAGCCGGCCACGAACGCACCCGGAAGAAGACGTCGCCGCCCGAGGCATACGCGTGCCCGCGTTCGATCAGGCGCCCTATCAGGGCCACGATCGGCCCGATGGTCTCGCCGGCGAGCGGCTCGTGGTCAGGCCGGCCGAGGCCGAGGCGATCGGTGTCCTCCACGTAGCGGGCGGTCATCTCTGCGGCAAGCTCGGCGCTGGGGACCCCGGCCGCACGGGCCGCGTCGTAGATCTTGTCGTTGACGTCGGTGATGTTGATGACGAGCGTCACCGCGAGTCCCTCGCGCTCCAGAAACCGCTTGAGCAGCGAAAAGACGACGTACGGCCGCGCGTTTCCCACGTGGATGCGCCCGTAGACCGTCGGCCCGCAGGCATAGATGCCCACCCGGCCGGGCTCGCGCAGGCGCAGGGGCGCCATCTGGCCGGTTCGAGTGTCATGAAGGCGAATGTTCCGCATGGAGCGGGGCACGTTACCGCCGGAAAAGTCGTCCCCCGAACCTCGGTATACACTCGAGATGCCTTGTCTGACGGTTCCCAACCGACACGGAGGCTCCAGCTGGTCGAGGAGGCCTTTCGCGGGCTTCCCAGCCGGTACCTCGGCGCACAGCCCGGCTTCGACGCCACCTACCACGTGCGACTGGCCGACGTCGGGCATACGTGGGAGGTCCGCCTCACGAACCACGGAGCGCGCGTGCGCAAGGGGGTCACGAACCGCAGGCCCGACGTGACGATCAGCACGGACGCCGAAACCTGGCTGCGGCTGCGCCAGGGCGACGTCAGCGGCATCGAGGCCTTCTCCCAGCGCACGCTGGCGGCCCGCGGAAACCTCGACCTGGCCGTCGCCTTCGAGGGCTTCTTCCGCCGCCCCAACGGACGCGATCCTCTGATCCGCCTGCTCGACGTGCCGGTGGGGCGCATGCGGATATCGACCCTGACCATGGGCGAGGGCCCCCATGTCCTGCTCCTCCACGGCCTCGGGGCGACCAAGGCGTCCTTCCTGGACACCACCGCCGCGCTGAGCCGGCGCTATCGCGTGCACGCGCTGGACCTGCCGGGCTTCGGTTCCTCCAGCAAGCCGGCCACCGCCCCCTACAACGCCGCGTGGTTCGCCCGTTCCATCGTCGGCGTGATGGACGCGCTGGAGATCGAGCGCGCGCACCTCGTCGGCAACTCAATGGGAGGGCGGATCGCGATCGAGGTCGGCCTCACCGAGCCCGACCGGGTCAACGGCCTGGGCCTGCTCTGCCCCGCGGTCGCCTTCGTGCGGCGCGACTGGCACCGCATCGTGCGCGTGCTGCGCCCGGAGCTCGGCATCGTGCCCCACCGCTTCTCGCGCGGCATGGTCGACCGCCAGTTCTGGTCGATGTTCGCCGACCGCGACAAGGTCGATCCCAGCGTGGCCGACATCGCCACGGACGAGTTCCAGCGCATCTACCGCTCGGCGCCCGCCCGCATGGCCTTCCTGGCCTCAGCCCGCAACCTCTACCTCGACTCGCCCTTCGGCCGCAACGGCTTCTATCCCAGGCTGTCGGAGCTGCGTCCGCCCGCCCTCTTCGTGTGGTCCTCCCACGATCGGCTGATCCCGGCCGGCTTCGCAGGCCACGTCCGCCAGTGGCTGCCCGGCGCCGAGCAGATCGTTCTCGACACCTGCGGTCACGCCCCCCAGGTCGAGCGGCCCGAGCAGACCAACGGCCTCGTGCTGCGCTTCCTCTCGCAGGTCGACGCCCTGGGTGGCTCGCTCCCCGGGCGGCGCCGGCCGTTGCGCGCCGCCGCCTAGACTCCTTACTAATGAGCCAACCCAGCACGGCACAGCGCGCGTCGCGCAACGGCCACGAGCCGGGCACCCGGCGCGACGGGAACGTCGTGGGCCGGCTCGCCCGGGGCATCGCCGGACAGGTCCAGTCGCGCATTCCGGCGGCCGATCTCGACGAGCGCGATCCCGACTACATCCGTGAGTCGCTCCCCCGCCAGTGGCTGCTCGCCAGCCTGTGGTTCCGAGGCGAGGTGCGCGGCCTGGGCAACATCCCCGAGCGCGGCGGAGTGCTCATGGTCGGCAACCATTCCGGTGGCAACCTGACGCCGGACACGACCGTCTTCACGCTCGCCTTCTGCGCGTACTTCGGCGTCGAGCGGCCCTTCTACCAGCTCGCCCACAACCTCGTGCTGTCGATGCCCGGGCTGGGCTTTCTGCGCAAGTTCGGGACTGTGGCCGCCTCGCCGCAGAACGCCGACAAGGCGCTCTCCTCCGGCGCCGCCCTGCTCGTCTACCCCGGCGGGGACTACGAGGTGCACCGGCCGAGCTGGGAAAGCGGCAAGGTCGACTTCAACCGCCGCAAGGGCTTCATCCGCCTTGCGCTCGAGAAGGATGTGCCGATCGTCCCCGTGGTGTCCATCGGGGGCCAGGAGACCGCGCTCTTCCTCAGCCGCGGCGAGACGGTGTCGAAGGCGCTCGGGCTCGACCGGATGTTTCGCCTCAAGGTCCTCCCGATCTCGCTCGCCTTGCCCTGGGGCCTCAACGTCGGCGACATGCTCGGGCACATCCCCCTGCCGGCCAAGATCACCGTCGAGGCGCTGCCGCCCATCCACCTGCGCGAGGAGTTCGGGCCCGACCCCGATCTCGACGAGGTCTACGACCATGTCACCCGCCTGATGCAGGAGACCCTCGACGCGCTGGCCGCCGAACGGCGCTTTCCGGTGCTGGGATGAGGGTCGTCGAAGCCATCGAGGTCAAGGCGCCGCCCGAGGGAGTGTGGGATCTGATCGGCGACCCCACGCGCTACCTGCACTTCATGTCCGGGTTCACCCGCTGGGAGGTGGTCAGCGACGACGCGACCGGTGAGGGCGCCCGCTACCGGGTTCTGCTGCGCGTGCGCTCGGCCGAGGTCGGCGGTCTGATCGAGGTCGTCGAGTGGAGCGAGCCGCGCGATATCGCCTGGAACTCGCTGACCGGCATCGACCAGCGCGGGCGCTGGCGCGTACGCGACCGGGGGCGCGGCCGCACGCACATCGAGCTGCGCATCTCCTACGGCATCGCCGGAGCGGGGATCCTCGGCGTGGTCGCCGAGCGCGTCGCCGCCCCGACGGTCCGTGGCCACCTGCGCCGCACCCTGCGCCAGCTCAAGCGCCAGGTCGAGCACGAGCAGCTGCGAAAGAGCGCCGTCGCCCGCCGCGAGGCGCGCGAGGCACGCCCCGCCGCCTGACGGCGCGGGAACCTGGGGGGGCAACGCTCGCGAGGGTGGGGACGTCGAGCGTCCGTGCGTAGTCGCGATCGATCGCGTCGCGCGCGCGGAGCATCCTGCGGTTCGACTCTTCGATCGCACGGCTCACGGTCCGGACATCCCCTGCAACTGCGGGCCTAGGCGGGTTCGATCAGAGCGACGGCCATCACCGCGACGCCCTCCTCCCGCCCGACGAAGCCCATTCCTTCGCCGCGGGTCGCCTTCACGCTCACGGCGTCGAGGTCGAGGCTCAGGGCGGCGGCGAGGCGGCGGCGCATCTCTTCGCGGTGGGGCGCAAGCTTCGGGCGCTCGAGCACGACGGTCGCATCGACGTTGACGGGGCGCAGGCCGCGCTGGGCGAGCAGGGCGACGGCCTCGCGGAGCAGGGCCAGGGAGTCGGCGTCGCGCCAGCGCTCGTCGGTGTCCGGGAAGTGCTCGCCGAGGTCGCCGAGGGCCGCGGCCCCGAGCAGCGCGTCGGTGATCGCATGGGCGAGGGCGTCGGCATCGGAGTGGCCGGCGAGGCCGCGGTGGTGCTCGACCTCGACGCCTCCGAGCACGAGCCGGCGCCCCTCCGCGAAGCGGTGGGCGTCGTAGCCGAGCCCGACGCGGGTCATGAGCTCACCCGATCGGCTCCAGCCGGCGCTCGCGGCGCTCGAAGACGGCCAGCTCGCCGACCCCGAGGCGCTCCAGGAGCTCGAGCGCCTGCTCGTAGCGGTACCCGACCTGGTCGGGCGCGTGGGCGTCGCTGGAGAGGGCCACCGGGCAACCCGCCTCCAGGCACATCTCCAGGAACGCGGGATCCGGATAGATCTCGCCCACCGGCTTACGCAGCCCGGCGGTGGAGACCTCGACGGCGATCCGGCCCTCGGCGATCCCCTCCATCGCGCGGTCATAGAAGCGGCGCAGATCACCCTCCGGCCGCGGGCGCTGCGGTCCCCAGACCTTCACGAGGTCGGGGTGGGCCAGGATGTCGAACAGCCCGCTGCGCGCCGCCTCGCCGAGTGTCTCGAAGTAGCGCGCCCACACCGCGTCGGCCGAGGCGGCGCGGTTCCAGACATCGAAGTCGTCCGTGTCCAGCGCCTCGTCGCTCAGAAAGTGGACCGAGCCAACGACGTAGTCCCAGTCATAGGGATCCAGGAGGTTGGCGACTCGGTCCTCGCGACCGGGTAGGAAGTCGACCTCGATGCCCAGGCGCAGGTCGGTCGCCTCGCGCACGAAGCCCGCATAGGCGTCGAGGTCGTCATGCGCCCAGCGCCGGTACCAGGGGTGGCGCCACACGTCGAGGGCCGCCGAGAAGCGGTGGACGTGCTCGGCGACCCCGAGCTCGGCGATGTCGTGCTCCTCCGCCGCCGCGCGGTAGCGGTCGACGTTGGCGGCGGTGAAGTACCGCTCCGGCGTCGCGCCCTCGTCGTCGGGCCGCAGGTGGAGGTGGTAGTCGGTCAGCATCGCGCGCGCAGCGCATCCTCCGCGATGCGCAGGTCCTGGGGGGTGGTCACCTTGAGGTTGGCGGGCGGCGCCGGCACGACGCGCACCCGCCCGCCGGCGCGCTCGACGAGCCACGCGTCGTCGGTGGCCTGCGCGAGCACCTCCTCCTCGACCGCCAGCGCCCGCTCGAGCGCGGCGCGGCGAAAGACCTGCGGCGTCTGGACCGCCCACAGCCGCGAGCGGTCGAGCGTCGCGCGCACGAGCCCGTCCGCGCCCGCCTCCTTGACGGTGTCGGTGACCGGCGCGGCGGCGATCGCGCCGTCGGCACCCTCGACGGCCGCTATGCAGCGCTCGATCAGTTCCGGCGTCACGAGCGGCCGAGCGGCGTCGTGGACGACCACTGGGTCGCCGGGCGGGGCGGCGGAGAGGGCGAGGCGAACGGAAGCGGAGCGGGTCGGGCCGCCGGCAGTCCCCAGGGCGCCGGGCGGCGCCGTCCAGCCCTCCGGCAGGGCGACGACGACGTCATCGACGACCTCGCGCAGGGCCATGAGGCTCCACTCGAGCATCGGTCGGCCGGCCAGAACGACGAACGCCTTGGGCCGACCCACGGCTTCGCCGTGTATGCCCGCTCCAAGGCGTTCGCCGCTGCCGGCGGCCACGACCAGCGCGACCGCCATGAGCTTTCGCTCCTGGCTCAGCCGACGGCGACCTTGCCGTCGCGCTCGAGGATCGTGTCGAGGTGCGCCTCGGCCTCCTCCTCCTCCATCTCCAGTGCGTACATCAGCTCAGAGGCGAGGATCTTCTTGGCGCGCGTGAACATCTGCTTCTCGCCGGTGGACAGGCCCTTCTCCGCCTCGCGGATGGCCAGGTTGCGGACCACCTCGGCGAGCTCGTAGATGTCGCCCGTCTTGATCTTGTCGCGATTGTGCTTGAACCGGCGGTTCCAGTTCTTGGGCATCTCG
>JBBQNQ010000003.1:0-72395 GCA_038330095.1 Solirubrobacterales bacterium | reverse complement strand
ATTTCGTGCTCGCGGCAGACGTCCTTCACCGTGCGGTCGCCGCGCAGCCCGGCGAGCACGATCTCGAGCTTCTGCTTGGCCGTGAACTTGCGGTACGTCCGTTGCTCTGCCAACTCGATCTCCTTCGGTCGAGCAGCCCATGCTGGGAGTCGCATCGGACGGCCTCGTCGGGGCTTCGCCCCTCCTCGCCCGTCCGAGCGATCTCAGTCAGCTAAGTGTCAACGCGGAAGTGGGGTCCAGACCAGCGAGGTACGGGCGCAGGTTCACGGGTGCTCTCGACGGCACGCTGCTCGCTGTAGCAGAAACAGGTTGCTTCCCATGGTCTGGTCCCAGTTGATCTGAGCGTCCCGACTCACTGCACGCCAAGCGGTGTCACTTGCGAAGCAGCCCCTAGGCCAGGGGCTCCTTCGCGCGCGTCTCGCCGGGGGCCACGGGCTCGCCGTCAGCCCCTGCAGCCGAGCGCCGGGCCTGCGCGTCGCGCTCGACGAACCACTCCTCGCCCTCGATCGAGAAGTTCGGCAGCGCGCGGTCCATCCAGCGCGGGAACCACCAGTTCGAGCGGCCGAGAACGGTCATGACCGCCGGCACGAGCAGGCAGCGCACCAGCGTCGCGTCGACCGCGACGGCCACCGCCATCCCGACCCCGAACTGCTTGACGGTGGGATCCCCGTTGAGGATGAACGCGCAGAAGACGCTGACCATGATCAGGGCGGCCGAGGTGATCACCCGCCCCGTCGACGCCAGCCCGCGGACGACCGCCTCGTGGTTGTCGTGCTCCTCGAGCCAGTGCTCGCGCACGTGTGTGAGCAGGAACACCTGGTAGTCCATCGAGAGCCCGAACAGGATCGCGAACATCATCAGCGGCACGTAGCTGACGATCGGGACGGTGTGGTCGAGGCCCACCAGCTGCTCGCCCCAGCCCTTCTCGAAGACCGCGGTGACGACGCCGAACGCGGCGCCGATCGAGATCAGGTTCATGAGGCCTGCGGTCACCGGGATGACGATCGAGCGGAACGCGAGGGTGAGCAGGATCAAGCTGAGGCCGACGACGACGGCGATGGTCAGTACCAGCTTGCTCGAGATCTGCTCGGCGAGGTCGACGTACCCCGCGGTGGTGCCGCCCATGTAGGCGGTCATGCTCTGGCCCTTGGTCGCCTTCGGGATGACGTTGTCCCGCAGGTCGTTGACGAGGTCCTGCGTGGAGCGGTCCGACGGCGCGCTCTTCGGAGTGACCGTGTAGACGGCCGCAGTCCCGTTGTCGTTGACCAGCGGTTGGGTGACCGAGTCGACGTCGGACGTCTTGGTCATGTCGGTGCGCAGGGTCTGAAGGCGCGGATCGGTTGCGGGCTGGTCGGCCTGCTTGCGCTGGTCGTCGGCCTGCTGCTGGATCTGGTCGAGCTGCTTGTTCAGCCCCGGCTGGACCTGCTGCTGGGCCTGCTGCTGGGCCTGCTGGGGTGACTCGCCCTGGGCCTCGAACTGGCCCGTGAGCTGCTGCTCCTGGGTCGTGGCCTGGTCGTTGGCCTTCTTCTCGGAGGACTTCTCCTGACTATTGATGTCGTCGATCTGGCTCTGGTCGGCGGTTGCCGGCTTGGCGCTCAGGTCGACGCTGACCAGCAGCGGACCGTTGGTCCCGGCGCCGAAGCCCTCGGTGAGGATGTCGTAGGACCGGCGCGCATTCGTGTCCGTGGGCAGCGCGCCGACATCGCTCTGCCCCAGGTAGAGATCGAGCGTCGGCCACGCGAGAGCGCCGAGAATCGCCAGGGCGATCAGCAGCGAGGGCAACGGACGGTGGGCCACGAAGCGCGCCCACCGTGCCCAACCGTGCGGCTTGTCGTCGTGGACGTGGTGTGGGAGCGGCAGGCGCAGGGCGTTGATGCGCGGCCCGAGCAGTCCCAGCAGGGCTGGCAGCAACGTGAGCGCGGCCAGCACGGCGATCGCGACGACTATCGCCGCGGTGTAGCCGAGCGCCCTGACCAGCGGGATCCCGACCACCGAGAGGGAGAGCAGGGCCACGATCACCGTCCCGCCCGCGAACAGCACGGCACCCCCTGAGGTCGCCACCGCGCGCGCGATCGATTCCTGCACCTCCATCCCGTCGCGCATCTGCGCCCGGTGTCTGGTGACGATGAAAAGGGCGTAGTCGATGCCCACACCCAGCCCGATCATCGTCGCGAGGGTCGGCGCCACGGTTGGCACCTCGGTTATGTGACCCACGAGGATCACGATGCTCAGGCCGGTGACGAGGCCGAGCAGCGCCGTCGTGATCGGCAAGCCCATCGCGACCACCGTGCCGAAGGTGAAGAGCAACACGATCACGGCGGCGGCGATCCCGATGACCTCACTGTCGTGCGTATCGGGCTTGGACACCTTCTGCCCCAGGTAGCCGCCGAACGCCGTATCGATCCCGGCCTTGCGGGCGGGGGCGGCCTCGGCGATGATCGCGTTGGCTTCCTCCTCGCTGAGGCCACCTGGGCCGGGCTTGAGGTTGAGCGCGATGTAGCCGATCCGGCCGTCCTTGCTGAGCTGGCTCTTGCCGGCGGAGGAGTCCGGGCTCGTCGCGTCGCGGACGTTCGGATCCTTCTTGAACGCTGTGACGGTGTCGTCGATCGCCTGCTTGTACTTGGAGTCGGTCAGCTTCCCGGACGCGATCTTGAGCGCCACGGGATTGGTTCCGTTCGCCTGGTCGGGGAAGCGCTTGTCCAGGAGGTCGGTCGCGTTCTGGCTGCCCGTCCCGGGCAGCGTGAGGTTGTCGCTGGTCTCCGTCCCGGCGCTGCGCGCGAACGCCGTCAGGCCCACGAAGAGCACCACCCACAAGCCCAGCACCACCAGGCGGTGGCGCGCGCAGAAGCCACCGAGGCGGTAGAGGTGTGCAGTCACGGCATGCCCTCCTCTAAGGAGACCGTCATCCTCCCTCGTCCTTGGTCAGAAATTCTGGATCCGAGTCCCATTTGCGACACCCGGCGTTCTAACATGATTGACGTCACTTTTGTGAATTCTTCGACCAAACGTTCAAGGCGCGAGCGCGGCTCCCTCCCACCGCTTGCCCCGCCGCCGCGCCAGGCGCGTGGGATCGAGAAGCGCGAGCGGCTCTACGAGGCGGCGCTCGCCGAGTTCGACGCGCGCGGGTTCGACGGCTCGCGCGTGGAGGACATCGTGGCCAGGGCTCAGACGAGCTGGGGCTCCTTCTTCCGCTACTTCATGCGCAAGGAGGACGTTCTGCTGCACGCCGGCGCGATCGAGTACAGGCGGCGGGTCCGTCCGTTGGTCGAGGCGGGCCTTCTGGAGGATCGACCCGTCCGCGGCGTCGCGCTCGAGGCGTTCCGAGCGCTGCTCAGCTCGCAGCTCCCGCCTCATGTCCACGGGGCGCTCCTACGGGAGATCATGGCCACCCCCGACCGCTTCGCGGAGGTGCTCGGCCCCGACGAACCACCCTTCCTTGAGCTGATCGCGCGCGTGATCGCGCTGGGTCAGGAGCGTGGCGAGGTCACCACGGCGGCCGACGCCCTCAGCCTGGCCGCGGTGCTGGTCGCCGGCACCCTGTTCGTCACCATCCAGGGCGGCTTCGCGGACCTGCGCGGGCTGCGTGGGCTTCCCGACGCCGAATCACCCGAGACGGTCCTCGAGCGAGCTTTCGCCGTGGCGTGGCGGGCGATGGAGCCGTGACGGCTCAGCCCCCGGGCAGCGCGTCGAGCTCCGCCGTCCCGAGCGGCAGGCAGAGGTTGCAGAAGTCCTGCCCGAACGGGGTGAGGTGGATGCTCCGGCGCACGGTCTTGCCACGGCCGGCTTCGCGCATCGCGCCGAGGACGTCGGGCTGGGCCTCCAGGACCTGGTAGCGAAGGGGGTCCTCGAGCGGCTCGCGCGAGAACCAGATCAGCCCGAGCCGGAAGAGGTTGTTGAGGTAGGCGGGCATGCGGTCCAGGTAGCGGCAGCCGGACTGCGCGCCGATCATCGACAGACCCGGGGCGACGAGCTGGGAGTCGACGTTGAGCGCCCTGCGCGCGCGCACGTCGACCGCCGGCTGAGGTCCCTCGAGGGCGAGGAAGCGCAAGATGCGCCCCTCGTCGGGGGCGAGCTCCTCGAGGATCCGCGCGTAGGCGGGATGGGCGCTCTCTTCGTAGTCCACGTCGGCCGAGCGGCGCAGCAGCTCGGCACCGCTAGCACGCAGCGAGGAGCGGGTGGAGGGCTGCGCGGAGGCGCTGGGGCGCGCGCGCCGCGGCTCGGCGTAGACCGGCGGCCCGTCGTCGTCGTTGGCGCCGCCGTCGCGGGCGCCTTCCAACAGACCGAGCGTGCGGCGGGCGTACTCCCTCGCCTCGCCGCCGGCCGCCTGCAGCAACTCGGCCGCCGACTCGCCCGAGGCGGCCGCGTTCAGCACGCGAGAGCCCAGGCGCACCGACGCGCCCACGGACCACTCCGTCGTGCGCCACCACGCTCCGGCGGCTATGCGGACGAGTCCCGGCGCCGCGCTCAGCGGGTTGGCGCCGGCGCCGTCCTGGTCAGGGGTGTCGGGCTGCTGGTCGGTCATCCCCCGGCACCGAAGATCGCGAGGTGGACGAGGCCGGCGCCGAAGCCCAGCACCGCGCCGTGGAGCACGAGCAGCCACTCGTCCTCGCGCATGGCCGAGCGCAGCATCTCGGAGAAGTCGGTGGAGGACATCTCACGCATGCGCCTGGCGATGAGCGTGCGGACCGCCTCGCTCTGGCGGAGGTTGAACTCCGGGTCGGTCAGCGGGGTCAGCGTGTAGTCGACCGCCTCGACGGCCACCGTCTCGCGGATCGAGTCGTACTCGCGTGTGCCCATCGCCACGCGAACGGCGGAGCGCGCCGCCCCGCTCGCCCGGTCCACCGCGGGGCGCATGGCGGTCGCGATCATCTGCCGAGTCCGGTCACCGCGCGGGCCGTCCATCAGCTCCTTGCCGATGTTGCTGAGCGTGACCACGTCGTGGGCGATGATGTCGGCGTAGATGTCGGCGCCCTGGGGCTGGCGGCGCAGGAACAGGCCCTGGATGGTGAACGGCCCGAGCTTTCGCGGCTCGACGGGCTCGAAGATCATCCAGATCGCCAGCCAGTTGGTGACGTAGCCGACGATCGTGCCGCAGATCGGCAACACCCACCAGTACGGCAGCGCCTCCGTGATCACGATGACCGGGACGCCGCACAGCAGGCCGAAGAAGAAGCCGAAGTTGATGATGAAGCGCAGCTCGCGCTTGCCCATCTCCTGGAAGATGCGGTTGACGAGCTCGGGATGGGCCTCGAGGTGGCGGATGACCATCAGCTTGACGTCGAGCAGCTGATCGATGTTCGCGCCGATTTGGTCGGTGACCGAATGCACGATGCTCGGCAGCTGCGCGCGCACGCGCGCATGGACGGCCTCGCGCAGCCGCGGCGGCAGGTCGTGCCAGAGCTGCGGGTGCTCGCGCTCCATGGTGCGCTCGACAAGCTCGTCGATGTCGCGCTGGGAGGTCGCCAGGATGTGCTCGGCGATCTCCTCCGGCTCGAGCTGGCGGTAGAAGTCGCCCGGGCCGCCGACCTTGGCGATGCCCTTGTCGACCGAGATGCTCCCCATCTTGGCCGCGCGCGAGGGGATGATCCCCTGCCACCCGATGCCGCCCTGCATCACCCCCGGGATCTGCTGGAGCTTGCGCGGCAGCAGGCGGGCGAGCGCCGCCAGCCCCGCGACCCGGATGCCGACGAACCGGACCGGGTTGAAGAGCATCCAGATCCCGCTCCAGTTGGTCAGGTAGCCGATGGCGCCGGAGAACAGCGGGATGCTGATCAGGCTGATGGTGTGGCTGTCCACCGCGCGCCGGCCGCTCCTCCCGTCGCCCTTCGGCCGTCGGCCGTTGGCGCCATCCTATGTCACCCCTGCAAACCGCGGAGTCGCTGCACGGCCTCCATCAGCCGGTCGTCGGGCGTGGTCAGCGAGATGCGAAAAAAGCCCTCACCGTGTGCGCCGTAGGCGCCGCCGGGCGAGACGACCACGCCGGTCTGGTCGAGCACGTGCTCGCAGTAGGCGGCCGAGGACTCATAGCCCTCCGGGATGGGCGCCCACACGTAGATCGTCGCCTTGGGCGGCGCGACGTCGACCCCCGCCTCGCGAAGCGCCGCGACCACCGCGTCGCGCCGGCGTTGGTACAGGGAGCACATCGACGCCACCTCTGCGTCGGCGTCGGGCGACAGCGCCGCGATCCCCGCGAGTTGCACCGCCTCGAACAGGCCGGAGTCGACGTTGGACTTCAGCTGCCAGTACGCGTCGATCGCCTCCGCGTTGCCGACGATCGCCGCGCAGCGCCAGCCCGTCATGTTGTAGCCCTTGGACCACGAGAAGACCTCGACGCCGACCTCCATGGCGCCGGGGGTCGCGAGGAACGACGGGGCCCGGTAGCCGTCGAACGTCGTCTCGCTGTACGCGTTGTCGTGCACCACGAGGATGTCGTGCTCCCGGGCCAGCTCGACGACGGCCTCGAAGAAGCCCTCGGGGACGATCGCTCCGGTCGGGTTGTTCGGATAGTTCAGGAACATCAGCCGGGCGCGCGCGAGGTCCTCCTCGGCGATCGCCTCCAGCGCGGGCACGAACCCGCGCTCGGGAAGCAGGGGCATGGCCACGGGTCGCCCCCCGGCAAGAACGGGCCCGCCGGTGTAGACCGGGTAGCCGGGGTCGGCTGCGAGCGCCACGTCGCCCTCGTCCAGGAACGCGAGGTTGAGGTTGAAGATGCACTCCTTGGCGCCGATGGCCGGCATGACCTGGAGATCGGGGTCCAGGCGCACGTCGAAGCGCCGCGCGTAGAAGTCGGCGACCGCCCTGCGGAAGTCGGGGCGCCCGCGGTTGGAGGGGTACTGGTGGGTCGCCGGATCGGTGACCGCCTCCTGCATCGCCTCGACGATCAGCGCGGGCGTCGGCCGGTCGGGGTCGCCGATCCCGAGGCTGATGACGTCGACTCCGGCCGCGCGCTTGGCGTCGACCTTGCGCGCCAGCTCGGCGAACAGGTAGGGCGGGATGCGCTCCAGGCGCTTGCTAGGTCTCATTGCGCTGCGGCCAGCTCCTCGGTCAGCTCGTCGCTGAGCTCGCCCCGGTACACGGGGACCGCCCAGCCGGTCAGGGTCACGTGCAGGTCCTCCTCCACCGCGACCTCCAGCTCGCCGCCGTCGAGGGCGACGGTCACCGGGCTGTCGCCGCCGCGAAGGACGTGGGCGACCGCGGCGCCCATCGCGCCGGTGCCGGATGACAGGGTCTCCCCCACCCCGCGCTCGAAGATCCGCGCGCGCAGCCGGTCGGGGGCCTCGACGCGCACGAATGGGACGTTGGTGCGGTTGGGAAAGAGCTCGTGACGCTCGATTGGCGGCCCGACCTGGAGCAGGTCGAGCTCCTCCAGGCCTTCGGTCACCAGGATCGAGCATTGCGGGTTGCCCACCGAGACGTGCTGGAAGCGCCACTCGCGTCCGGCGGCGGTGAGCGTGCCGGCGCCGTCCTGCCCACCGGCCGGGTAGTCGGCCGAGTGCAGCTTCGCGCGGCCCATGTCCACCCGGCAGGTCTGCGGGCCGGTGATCGTGGGGCGTATCTCGCCCGCCGCGGTCTGGATGGAGAAGGTGCTCGAGTCGGTCCATCCGCGGCGTCGCAGGTACATGATCGCCTCGCGCGCCCCGTTGCCCGAGAGCTCTGCCTCAGAGCCGTCGGGATTGAAGATGCGCAGGCGCGCCACGAAGCCGCGCTCGTCGGGGGGCTGCAGGAGCAGGACGCCGTCCGAGCCCACCCCTCTGTGGGGCTCGCACAGCCGGCGCACGCGCGCGGGGGTCAGCTCCCACGGCAGGTCGGAGGCCTCGACGATCACGTAGTCGTTGCCGAGCGCCTGCCACTTCTCGAACGGGACCGGGGCCATAGCGGCCGGGAACCCTAGTGCGACAGGGCTCGAGCGATCAGCCGGTCCATCACGCGGTCGGGCAGGACGCGTGCCGCGTGCCCCCGCAGCTTCGCGTCGCTACCGACGAGATAGCGGGTGCGCGGCCGGCGGGCGGTGAGGGCGTGGAGGACGACCTCCGCGATCGCCTCCGGGGCAAGGCCCTCGCGGGACAAGCGTTCTGCCTCGGAGCGCAGCCTTCGGGCGAGCTCGCCGTAGCGTTCCTCCGCCTCGGCGGGCATGCGGGCCAGCAGCGCGTCCGCGGCGTCGGTGCCCTTCTCCCAGATCGGCGTGCGAACGCCGCCGGGCTCGACGACCGCGACCCGGACGCCCGCCGGCGCCAGCTCGCGGCGCAGCGAGTCGCTGACCGCCTCCAGCGCGAACTTCGAGGCGGCGTAGGGCCCGGCGAGGGGAAGCGCGACCCTCCCTCCGATCGAGCTGATGTTGACGATCCGTCCGCGCGAGGCCCGCAGCGCAGGCAGGAAGGCCTGGGTCACGGCCACCTGGCCGACGAGGTTGATCTCCAGCTGGTTGCGCAGCTCGTCGACGGGCAGGTACTCGAGCGGCCCGGTGACCGCCACGCCGGCGTTGTTGACCAGACCGGCCAGGCCGGGGCCGGCTGCCTCGCCCACCGCGCGCGCCGCCTGGGCGATCGCAGCAGAGTCGGTCACGTCCAGCAGGACCGGGTGCAGCGGGGCGGCGTCGGAGCGCAGGCGCTCGGCGTCGGTCTCCTTGCGCACCCCGGCGAAGACCCGAAAGCCCTCGCCCGCCAGGCGGCGCGCGCAGGCCAGTCCGATGCCGGTCGAGGCGCCGGTGATCATCAATGGGCCTCGGGTGCTCACCGGTTGAGCATGCCAGAGACCGTGACCTTCGCGCCCGGGACGTGTCGTCCCTTGGCGGAAGTGCTCTCCGATTTCTTACGTCGGCGCGGCAAGCGCGGCGTTCCGACGACCGGCCGCGCCGAGGACACCTCGCGCTCGGCGGTGCGCCAGCTGCGCAGCCTGCTCGTCGAGATCTACCCGCCGCGGCTGCGCGTCGTCGCCTGCGGGGTCGTCCTTGCCGCGCCCGCGACGGGCGTCAACGGTGCGGTCGTCGGCCGCCCGGTGCCGGACCTTGCCAGCCGGGTCGTCGGCGCCGTGGCCGCCCCGGACGTGACCCGCCGGGTCGTCGGCGCCGTTCTTGGCCACGGCGATTCCGGCCGGAACGGCACCCACGCCTGCCGTCGTGAGGATGAGTAGAAGAGTTGGTCCGCGCTTACCCACTTGCTGCCTCCTGTCGTTGCTTCGGTTGACGCGGTCAGAGTGGCAGCGGCCCGGTCGCGTTCACCATTGGACATAGGTCCTAGGACCGATGCCGTTGCGTGACGCTCACTTGCGCCGCGAGAGCAGCGTCGCCGCGTAGTCCTCGAAGCGCGACAGGTCGTGAGGGTCGATGTCGCCTGGGTCGTCGCCGTCGAGCAGCAGATCGAGGAGGCTGACGAGGTCCCAGTAGGGCTGGTCGTCGAAGGCTGCTCCGATCGTTGCTCGGTAGCAGGCCAGAAACCGATCGGCGACGGATTGGCCGTGGTCAGCGACGAGGTTCCAGCGCATGTGGCCGAGGTCGAGCGCGGGTGGGCCACAACAAGCCTGGGTCCAGTCCACCACACCGGTGAGGCGACGCCGCGACCACAGCGTGTTCTCCGGGTGATAGTCGCGATGGATCAGCGTCATGGTGGTCTGTGGCGGCGGCCCGCGCACGGCCGCGGTCGCCTGCCTCCAGACCGGCGTGGCCGGCATCCAGCGGGCCGGGGTCGCCCGCGGGCGCTCGTAATAGAGCCTGTACGCGTCGAGCGCGGATTGCGCCGTGCTGTTGACGTCGTGGATCCGCGCGAGGGTCTCGGCCAGCTGACGGCAGAACCCGTCGGCGCCGGTGTCCGCCGCGCGCGGCGGGTGACCGGCCAGGCGGGTGAGCAGCATCGCGGGCACGTCACAGCGCGCGCCCTCGGGGTCGGCCGCGACCAGCGCCGGTGCGGGAACCTGCGTCGAGCGCAGCAGCTCGAGCACCCGGGTCTCGCGCTGCACGGTGTAGTCGGGGTCGTCTACCTCCCAGCCGGGCCGAGCCCAGCGTCGAAGCACCAGACGGTGGGTGCGACCGTCGGCGTCTACGGCGTCAAGCGCGTGGTTGACGTGCCAGCCACCCAACCGCAGGCGCCGAGCCCACACCACCCGGCTCCCACGACCGAATACCTCGGTCACCCAACCCACGGCCCGATCCGGAAGCACTCACTCGATTCCGTCGCCCGGCCACGTCCAGCGCGGGACCTCGCGGAGCGGGTGGAGTTCGTCGTCGGTGTCGGCGTGGGAGTTCTGCATCGCGACCTCGGAGCCGAACTCGACGTGCTCGCGCACGGCCCCGCGAAACGCGTGGTCATCCGGCATCTCGGCCGCATCGAGCGCCGCCAAGTAGAGCTCGACGAACCGCCGGCGCTGCTCCTCGGTGATCTTCAGGCCGCGGTGCACGGAGATGAGGTGCGCGAAGCCCAGCTCGCGCGAGAAGCGAGCCGGACCGCCGAAGGACTCGGCCGTGAACGCGGTCAGGTGGTCGACGTGTTCGGGCTGTCCGGCGCCGAACAACGGTTGCAGCAGGGGGTCGGCGAGGACGCTGTCGTAGAAGACCTGCTCGAGGCGGTGCAGCGCCTCCTCACCACCCGCGTGCTGGAACAGCGTGGGCATGACGACATAGATAGCGCACGCCCGCTCACTCGCGGGAGCGAGCTCGTGCGAACGAATTCCGCAAGCGAGAGAAGCGGCGAACATGGACATCGACGTCGCCGGGCGGGTCTACAACATCGGCGGGGCTCCCCGGTCAGCCTCACTCACGCGCTCGAGCTGATCGAGGCCTTCGCCGGCCGGCCGCTGACCGTCGAGCATCTCGCCGGCGAGCGCGGCGACGTCCGCGACACGGGAGCCGACACCTCGCGGGCCCGGGCCGAGCTCGGCTTCGAGCCGGCGGTGAGGCTCGAGGACGGCCTGCGCAGCGAGTTCGAGTGGGCGTGGAGCGCGGGGCTCGCGCACTCCTCAGCCGGAATCGAACCAGCTCCCGCCGCTCGTCGTATCCCGCGCCGACAACTCGCGAAAGGGAGTTCAGATGACCCAGGCACTACGCCGTGCGACGATTGCCCTTCTCGCCTTCGGCGGCTTCGTCGTCGTGCTCGCGGGCTGCGGCAGCGACAACAACAGCTCGAGCTCGTCGAGTGCGAGCTCGTCGCCCAAGGCCTCGTCGACGGCGGCGAGCAGTGGCGGGGCTGCCGGTGGTGAGCAGGTCAAGCTCGCGGCCGACGAGGACGGCGGCTTCTACTTCAACCCCCGCAAGGGCCTGAAGGCGAAGGCCGGCAACGTCAGCCTGGTCATGACCAACCCCGGGACGAGCGGCCTCCCTCACGCGATCGCCATCGAGGGCAACGGCCTGGACAAGGACGGCGCGACAGTGCAGCCCGGAGGCGTCTCCACCGTGAGTGTCAACCTCAAGCCGGGCAAGTACACGTACTACTGCCCGGTCGACTCCCACCGGCAGAAGGGCATGAAGGGAATCCTCGTCGTCAAGTAGAGACGTTTCGCACGGGAGATCCCGTCACGATGCAGCAGGTCGTCGAGGTACGTGCGCGTCGGGGACAAGGGCGAGGATCTCGCGTGCGACGTCGCCGGACGCGCGGCCTGTGACGTCGATCGTGTGCACGTCGGCCAGCTTGCGCATCCAGGTGAGCTGGCGCCGGGCGAACCGGCGCGTGGCGCGCCGCATCGCATCGACGTCGCCGCGCTCGAGGTCGGCGAAGCCGAGCGCCTTGCGGGCCGTGGGCGAGGCCCCCGCCCGCGCGGCGCGGCGCACCTCATCGGCCGCGCCGGCGTCGACGATCGCAGCCACACGGGCATCGATCCGTGCGGTCAGGGTCTCGCGGTCCATCGTGAGCCCGGCGAGGACGGTCGGGTGACGCGTGCGCGCGGTCCAGAGCTCGGACTCGGATGGCGGAGGCTCGAGCGCGCCGGCGTCCAGCAGCTCCAGCGCGCGGACGATGCGGTGGCGATCGTTGGGGTCGATTGCCTGCGCTGTCTGCGGCGCACGGGCGGCAAGCTCGGCGTGTAGCGCGCCGGCGCCGCGCGTCGCGAGCTGCGCCTGGCGGCGCTCGCGCGCGCCGGGACGCGGCGGCGGGCGCAGCGCGAGCTGCGCGACCGCCGCCCGCAGGTAGAGCCCTGTCCCCCCCACGACGAGCGGCCGCCGGCCGGCGGCGAGCAGTGCGTCGATCTCCGCGTGGGCCATACGCGCGTACTGGGCCACCGAAAACTTGCGGTCAACGGGCACCACTCCGACGAGCCGGTGCTCCAGGCGGGCGCGCTCGGCTGCGGTGGGAGCGCCGGTCAGCGTCGCGAGGCCTTCGTAGACCTGCAGCGCATCGGCCGCGACCGCGACCGGGTCCTCCCCGCGCTCGCGCAGCAGCTCGGCGAGCGCGATCGCTACCGAGGTCTTGCCCACGCCGGTCGGGCCGAAGAGGGCGACTACCGAAGCGGCGGCGGGGGGCACGACCGCGGGAGTATGGTGAATACATGGTCAGGATCGGCTGCGGGCTGTCCACCGCCCCTGATGTCCGGCTCGGCGGGATCGAGGCGGCCGGCGCTGCCCGCGACGGGCTCGGGGGCGAGCGCGCCGACCTCGCTGCAGTGTTCGCGACTGGGGGTCACCTCGCCGCGCCGGAGGCGACGCTCGAAGGAGTGCACGAGGCCCTCCTCCCCCAGGCGCTGATCGGCTGCGGCGCCGGCGGTGTCCTGGCCTGCGGGCGCGAGGTCGAGGACGGGACCGCCGTAGCCGTGTGGGCAGCGGCGCTCGACGGCGGCGAGGTCGAGCCCTTCCACGCGACCTCCCAGCGACTCGAGCAGGGGGTGGCGGTCACCGGCTTGCCCGACTTCGACGGAGCGTCGGGTGCGATCCTGCTCGCCGACCCCTACAGCTTCCCGACCGACGGGCTGCTGCACGACCTGGGAGGCCGCGTCCCGGGCATGCCGATCCTGGGAGGACTCGCGAGCGCGCGCACCCCGGACGGGACGGCGGCTCTGTTCTCCGGCGAGGAGCTGGTGGACGAAGGGGCCGTGGGCGTGCGGCTCGAGGGCGTCGACCTTCTCCCCTGCGTGTCCCAGGGCGCCGCTCCGATCGGCCCGGAGATGACCATCACCGCGGCGGAAGGCAACATCGTCCACGAGCTCGCGGGCCGGCCGGCGCTGGTCAAGCTGCGCGAGGTCATCGACGGGCTCGAGGAGCAGGAGCGCGACATGATCTCCCACGGGCTGCTGCTGGGAATCGTCACCGGGGAGCCGAAGCCCGACTACGAGCGCGGCGACTTCCTGGTCCGCGGCCTGCTGGGCGCCGACCCCGAGCACGAGACGATCGCTGTGGGGGCCGCCGTGGGCGAGGGTCAGGTCGTGCGCCTGCACGTGCGCGACGCGCGGTCGGCCGACCTCGACCTGCGCGACAGCCTCGACGTGCGCGCCCGGGCGCTGGGCGGCGACGCGGCGGGCGCGCTGGTCTTCAGCTGCAACGGTCGGGGAAGGGCGATGTTCGACGAGCCAGACCATGACGCCGGGGCCCTGGAGCGCGCGCTGGCCGGCGCCCCGGCCGCGGGATTCTTCGCGGCCGGCGAGATCGGGCCGGTGGGCACGTCGAGCTTCCTGCACGGGTTCACGGCGACGGTCGCGATCTTCGGCGCGTAGGCTGCGCCTCAGGATGGAGCTCGCGGGCAAGCGCACGCTGCTGACCGGCGCGACCGGCGGCCTGGGCCACGCGATCGCGCGCGCCCTGGCTGAGCGGGGCGCGCAGCTCGTGCTCACCGGGCGCCGGGTCGAGGTACTCGAGGATCTGGCGCGCGAGACCGGAGGCGAGGTCCTGGGGGCCGATCTCGCCGATCGGCGGGACGTCGGGCGGCTCTCCGAGCGTGCCGGGGCGGTCGACGTGCTGGTGGCAAACGCCGCGCTGCCGGCCTCCGGGCGCCTGGACGACTACAGCGAGGAGCAGATCGACCGCGCGCTCGCCGTCAACCTGCGCGCGCCGATCGTCCTCGCCCAGCTCCTGGGGGCGGGGATGGCCGCCCGGCGCTCGGGCCACCTCGTCTTCGTCTCCTCCCTGTCGGGCAAGATCGCGACGAGCGGCTCGGCGATCTACTCCGCGACCAAGTTCGGCCTGCGCGGGTTCGCGATGGGCCTGCGCCAGGACCTGCGGGCGCAGGGCGTCGGGGTCTCGTGCGTGTTCCCGGGTCCCATCGAGGCGGCGGGGATGTTCGCGGACACGGGCGTCGAGCTCCCTCGCTTCGCGGGCCGGCGCCGCCCCGAAGACGTCGGCCGCGCGGTCGTCCAGGCGATCGAGCGCGACCGCGCCGAGGTGGACGTCGCCCCTCTGCCAATGCGCCTCGGCGCAGCCGCCGCGGGAGCCGCCCCGACCGCGGTGGCCCGCCTGCAGCAGCGCCTCGGCGCCGACGCCATCGCCGCCCGTGTCGGCGATGCGCAGCGTTCCAAGCGATAGCCGCCGAGACGGCGCCTCGTACGGGTTCAGCGCTCCAGCGAGCTGCGCGAGGCGGGATCCGGCCCGCGGACGACCGTCGGCAGCGCCGCGTCCGTCGCGGTCACGTCGTGGACCGCGGTGAGGATCTCGTCGGCGAGCGTCGGGCCGTCCGCGGCGAGCTCGGGAGTCGCGAGGATCCGTACCACCACCTCGTCTCCGTCGACCTCCTCTAGCACGATTCGCGGCGCCGTGCGGGTGGAGACGGTGATCCGCTCGTTGAGCAGGGCCTGCACGTCGCTCGGCTTGACCCCCACGCGCAGGCGGGCGCGCAGATCGACCGAGTCGGGCTCGCGCAGGGGGGTGATCGCCTGGCCGAGCACGGCGCTGTTGGGCACCATGATCGTGTCCTCGCCGCTGGACAGGACCGTGTAGAGCAGGCCGAGCGAGCTGACGATTCCCTCGACCTCGATCCCGCCGCCGGCGAGCTTGATCCGCTCGCCCACCCGGAACGGCCGCGCGCTGAGCAGCACCATGCCGGCGATGAGGTTGCCGAGCGTCTGCTGCGCGGCGAGGCCGATGATCACCGCCGTGAACGCGCCGCCGACGGCCAGCGCTCGCGGGTCCAAGCCCGCGATGCGAAGGGCGACCAGCAGGGTGAGGCCCACCGTCGCCAGGCGGATGAGGAAGCCGAACGTCCCGGCGGTGCTGGGGTCCATGCGCCTGAAGAGGCTCGGCCCCATCGCCCGGCCGATGTCCCGCGCGATCGCCCATCCCAGGATGACCAGGGCGACGACGGTCCCGATTCGCACCTCGCGGTTCGCGTTGGGCCCGAAGACGTCGTCGCGGTAGGCGTAGAGCAGTAGGACGCCTGTGAGCAACGGTATGACGAACAGGAGCTGCGTGCGTGCTCGGCGAGCGGCTCGCGCGCTCAGCTGCTTGGCGAGCCCCGCCTCCTCCCAGGAGTGGCTCTTCGTCGCGAACATGTCGCGTACCTGGCCCGACCGGTCGCGAATCGGGGTGGGCTTCTCACGGCGAAAGAGCGGCATCTTCCTCAATAACGTCGGGGTTCGCCGACGGTTTCACTCCACGGCGACTTATGCAAGGAGGCAACACACGATCAAAACAGCGACTCCTGGATGAGCCCCTCACGACGCGGCGACGGGCGCCGAAGCGGGCCGCTCGAGTCTGGTTCGCGGCTCGACGCCCGCGTGTCCGGGGCCGGGGCGGGATCGCGGTCGATGGTCCCGGCCGGCGTCAGCCGCCCGCTCACAGCCTCAGCCGGCGAATCGCGGCGCACCATCCGCGCCAGTCGCTCGCGCTCGTTCGGTGGCGCGTACGCGCCACGGCTGTACAGCTGCTCGTAGCGCGGCACGAGGTCCGGACGGTGGGCGCGCAGCCAGTCGAAGAAGATCCCTCGCACTTCGCCGCGAAGGTGCAGCGCGACCCCGCCGATGTGCGTCGCCCCCGCTGCCGAGCAGGCCTCGAGGATCGGCTCGACCTGCTCGGGCGCATCGTTGATCCCCGGCATGAGCGGCGCAACGAGGACGCCGGTCGGCACGCCGGCGCGGTTGAGCTCGGCAACCGCCTCAAGCCGCTTGCGCGGGTGGGGCGTGTGCGGCTCGGTCGCTCGCCAGGCCTTCTCGTCGAGCGTCGGGATCGAGAGGTTCGCCGTGAACCCTCCGCGAGCTGCGAGCTCCTTGAACAGCCCGATGTCGCGCAGAAGCAGAGGGGATTTCGTGAGCACGGAGCACGGCGTCCCGCTGTCGCGAAGCGCCTCCCACACCTCCGGCATCAGCCGGTAGCGCGACTCCACCCACTGGTAGGGATCGGTGTTGGTGCCGAGGGCAACGTGCTCGCGCTTCCAGGACGGCCGCCGCAGCTCAGCACGAAGCACCTCCGGCAGGTTGACCTTGACGACGATCTCGCGCTCGAAGTCCCGGCCCGCGTCCATGTCGAGGTAGGTGTGCGTCGGTCGAGCAAAGCAATTGTGGCTGATGACGCCGTTGGAGACGAAGTCGCCTGTGCCCGTGGTGAGGTCGTAGAGCAGCATCTCCATGCCCAGCGGCTCCACTGAGACCACTCGCCGCGTCACGTCGGTCTTGATCGCGGTGCCGGCGATCGAGCGCTTGCGCGTGATCGCCGGATCGACGAGGAGGAAGAAACGGAGATGCTCGGGCACGCCGCCGCGGATCCGCACGGTCCGCAACCCGTTCGGCAGGCGGCGATCCTCGACAGCGACGTCGAAATCGAGCCGGCGAAGGCACCAAGTCGTCCAGTCGATGATCTCCTCATCGGTGTTGTGTACGCGAAGGATGCCCCCGTTGTAACCACCCTCCGCGTCGTAGATCCCGGCCAGGAAGCCCTTTCGCCAGCCATCGGACGATTGGCGCGGCCATGCGACGATCTCTTTGATGCGAGCGACGCGATCCTGGGCCTGCGTCCTGATCGCGCCCATTGCGCGGCGGCCTTCCGCGGCCTTCTGGAACACGAACTCGTCAGTCGCCACGTCGAAGTCGCGCAGGTACCGCCGCGCTCGCCAAAGCGCGTCCATGTCGACGAGCGCGAGGCGAAAGCGGTGAAGCTGATGAACCGCGCGATCCGGCGGCGCGTAGTCCCGGGATCCCAGATGTGCGTCGCCCCTTATCAGGCCGCACAGGTAGCCGCGGCGGTACTCCTCGGTTGCTTCCGGTGCAGCCGGGAAGCGAGCGGTCCCGACTAGGTCGTCGCTAGGGGTCAGGTGAGGCCGCTGCATCGGCCCAGACTGAGCTCCGGTGACGTACTTCCAGCCGCGATCGCTGAGGAATCGATGGTCCCCGCTCGTGATCAGCGCGGTCCCGTCGTCGAGTGACGTGCGGTACGCCTGCTTGACCGTCGAACAGTGGGCCCGGACGGTCGTGATCGCGTACCTGCGGTACCGACCTGAGCGGACGGTGCCGTAGATGCCATCGCCGACCCGGAGATCGGCGAGCGGCTTGGTGCGACCGTCGGCGGTGAGGATCGGCGTGTCGCCGGACGTGCAGTAGGTGCACGCATGGGTGCACCCCCGGTACGGGTTGATCGTCCACTGGAAGGGCATCCGCGAGGCCTTCGGGACCTGCTTGAGCGCGGACTTGGCGTGTACTTCGTAGAAGCGGACGTCCAGCGCCTCCGGAGCGTCGAAAGTCCGCACGACAGCCGGTTCGCGATAGCCCGGCAGGCGCCGCTCGGCTTCCGCGTCGACCCTTAGGCTGTCCCAGCGCACGAACACATGTTCGCAGACTGACCGGATGGCCAGGCTGGAGGGGGGCCTAGAGCGCGCCGAATGGCTCGGGCGATTACTGCGGAGCCAGGGCCCCGGTCCCGGAGCCCGCGGCCGCTCCGGCGTACCGGGTGTCGTCGAGGATCGGGGACGGCTTGAAGCCCTTGACGATGGTGTAGATGGTGATCGACGCCTCAAAGGCGATCTCCGGGATCGAGAAGAGGAAGTGCGCCCCGCCTTGCTCGTAGGCGCCGAACAGGACGGCGATCGCCGACGCGAAGATCAGGGGACCGCCGATGAGCCCGAGCATCGCTATCCACCGCGGCACGAGGCCGGACCGGTAGACCAGGTAGCCGAGCAGCAGCCCGTTCACACCGACGCAGAAGCCAGGCCCGAGCAAGAACGTCCAGTCGTGGATGGCGACCAGCGACTTTCCGGCAACGGTAAGTGAGCCGGCATCCGCGCCGGCTCCCGCGAAGTCCTCCCGCAGCGTCACGACGGACAGCAGGCTGATCAGACCGACGACGATGAGGATGGACTCGACAACGCGACTGGCGACGTAGCTGAGCGCAAGCGTCTCGCTCTGCCGCTTGACGATGGGCCACAGCACGACCGCGGTGCCGATGTTGGTGATCGCGAGGAAGACCTCGCACAGTGCGCCCAGCTGGACGCGCGTGTCGGCGCCGGCACCGAGGATGTAGTCGGCGTCGCTGAGGACCGGGTCGTAGAGGAGCAGCGCCGCGATCGAGGTGATGAAGGTCAGGGCGAACAAAACGCCGAAGATGCGTGCGCGTCGTTGCTGCTCTGGCGACGGCGTCGACATATCGGCTCCTAGCTTTCAGGGCCGGCCAAACAAGGGGAACCGCGAAGAGAATGCCGCTCCGTTCTCGCGCGGGGCGCGAGGCGACGATATACCGACAGTTCGGGGCGTGCACGCTGATGGCGAAGGCCCCTCGGTCTCGCGCTCGCCGACCTGCGCAATCAGCCAGTCGGCCACGTCGCCGACGACCTCACCTTGGTCAGGTGCCGGCCAGGCGGGCGTCGACCCAGCTCATGATCGTGCCGTTGTAGTCCGCAGCCTGGCCCGGGTCGGTGTTCAGGAGGTCCTTGTTGGTCACCACGTGCGTTGAGCAGCTGCCCGGGTTACTGGGCGGGCTCACGCACACCCGCAGGTTTCGCGTGCTCGAGCCTGCCGGCAGCCCCGCGATCGCCTCCTGCAGCGGCTCGTGCTCGCACTCTGCCGCGCCCAGCGTCTTCGTCGTGCCGTCGCGAAGCGTGCAGGTCATCGGGGTCGCGCCGCACACGTTGGAGTCCGCCCGGTTCCATACGTGGATGATCGGGACCGTGAGCGCGCCCCGGGCGATCAGCTTGTCGGGCTCGTTGTCGATGCTCGCGAGGTCGGGGTGGACGCGCGCGCGGATCGCCTCCAGCCCGGCGTCGCGCCCGCCCGGGCAGATGCCCTGCGCGATCGTGGCCTCCTCCCACTCCTGGTTGAGGACGCCGGAGTCAGCCACGACGCCCGCCGGCGGCACTCCCTGGAGCTGCATGCTGTAGGCCACGCCGAACGAGCCGAAGGACCCCGCGCTCGTGCCGTGCAGGAAGGCCCCACCCGTGGGGAACTTCGACTTGGCGAACTGGATCGCCGCCTTGGTCGCGAACAGGCCATTGGTGGTTCGGGGCGAGCCGTCGGGCTGCTTGTTCGGGTTGTTGGGATCCGGCTGGTCGCCGCCGGCGTAGATGTCGTGGTCGCACATCGACACCGAGAGCAGCCGGAAGCCCGCCGGATCGGACTTCACGCGCCCGGTCAGGCCGACGTCGCCGAGGAACCCGATCAGGCTCGAGGCGGACTCCTCGGTCTTGTTGCCGGCGGTGGGCTGCGGGTTTCCGTCGGCGTCGAACCAGCCGACCCCTCCCCCGCGCATCCTCACCCACAGCGGCCTGGTCTGCGTGGCCGACGAGCCGATCTTGGTGCCGATGACGAACGTCTGATAGCCGCTGATGCTGCAGGGATAGGACAGGTTGCGGTAGTAGTCGAACTTGTAGCCGCCGCTGGTCGACGAGCTCACGAACTCGATCTTGTCGGTCTTACCGGCGCTTTGAAGCGGGGCCGCGCAGCCGCTCAGCACCGCCGCAACACCGAGCGCGGCCAGCACGACCGCCGCCCGCCCAAGCCTCCCGGCCAGCAACCCTCCCATCTCGCAGCCCTCCTCATCCTCCGGTTGCCCGCGCCAACACGGGGCGCGTACCCGAGTTGCGCGAGCGCGGCCGGCTCAGGCCGCGGTGACGGCGGCGAGCAGCGAGCCCTCGCCCGCCAGCGTCTGGCTCGTCGCGCCCGTGATGTGCACGGGGACGAGATCGCCGGGCTGCGCAATGCCTTCGAAGTTCACGACCTTGTTGTGTCGCGAGCGCCCGCGCAGGCGGCTCGGATCGGTCCGTGACGGGCCCTCGACGAGAACGTCGAGCGTGCGCCCCACGAAACGCTGCGCGCGCTCGTGCGCCCGGCGCTGGACCACCTCGACCAGGCGCTCCATGCGCGCGACCGCTACGGAGTGCTCCACGCGCCCCGCAAGCGTCGCCGCCTCCGTCCCACGGCGCGGTGAGTAGATGAAGGTGAAGGCACCGTCGTATCCGACCTCCTCGACGACGGTCAGCGTCTGGTCGAAGTCGGCGTCGGTCTCTCCGGGGAAGCCGACGATGATGTCGGTGGTCAGCGCGCAGTCGGGCACGTGCTCGCGGATCAGTCTCACGCGGTCGAGGTAGCGCTCGCGCCCGTAGGTGCGTCGCATCGCCTTCAGGATCCGCGAGGAGCCCGACTGCAGCGGCAGATGGACGTGCTCACACAGCGCCCGCAGCTCGGCGTGCGCCCGCACGACGTCCTCGCGCATGTCCTTCGGGTGCGGGCTCGTGTAGCGGATGCGGTCGATGCCCTCGACCGCGTCGACCCGCGCGAGGAGCTCGGCGAAGCTGCAGGGCTCCTCCCCGCGCGAGCGCAGGTCGCGACCGTAGGAGTTGACGTTCTGGCCCAGGAGCGTGACCTCGCGCACGCCGTCTGCCGCCAGGCGGCTGACCTCCTCGACGAGCTCACCGGCCGGTCGGCTGACCTCCCGGCCGCGGGTGGAGGGAACGATGCAGTAGGCGCATGCGCAGTTGCAGCCCACGCTGATCTGCACCCAGCCCTGAACCTCCCGTGAACGCTTGGCCGGCAGGTGGCCGGTGAAGCCCTCGAACTCGAAGAAGCCCTGGGCGCTGATCGAGTCGGAGGTCAGGAACTCGGCCAGCTTGTGCACCTGGCCGGGCCCGAAGGCCACGTCGACGAAGGGGAACTGGCGGAAGACCTCGTCCTTGACCGATTGCGCCCAGCACCCCCCAACCCCCACGACCACGTCCGGGCGCGAGCGCTTGACGCGCTTGGCCTCGCCGAGGTGGGCGATGAAGCGCTCGTCGGCCTTCTCGCGGATCGAGCAGGTGTTGAAGAGGATCAGGTCCGCCTCCTCACGGGCTCCCGCCTCGGCGTAGCCCAGCGACTCGAGCATCCCCTTCATCCGCTCGGAGTCGTGCTCGTTCATCTGGCAGCCGAACGTCGTCAGGTGGTAGCGAGCCATGGCCGGCTCAGCGTAGCGCCGGTCTCGCGCCGCTCACTTGGCGAAGTCGACCGCGCGCGACTCGCGGATGACCGTCACCTTGATCTGGCCCGGGTACTCGAGCTCCTTCTCGATCTCGCGCGCGATCATCTGGCTGAGCAGGACGGCGCTGTCGTCGTCGACCTCCCCCGGCTCGACCATCACCCGGATCTCACGGCCGGCCTGCATCGCGTAGACCTTCTCAACGCCCGAGTGCCGGGTGGCGATGCCCTCCAGCTCGCGCAGCCGCTTGACGTAGTGCTCGAGCGACTCCCCGCGCGCTCCCGGCCGAGCGCCGGAGAGGGCGTCGGCCGACTGCACGAGCACGGCCTCGATGGTCTGGGGCTCGACCTCGTTGTGGTGGGCCTCCATCGCGTGGGCGACCGCCTCGGCCTCTCCGTGGCGGCGAGCGAGGTCGCCGCCGACCAGCGCGTGCGGGCCCTCGATCTCGTGGGAGACGGCCTTGCCGATGTCGTGCAGGAGCGCCGCCCGGCGAGCGGTCTTCGCGCTGGCGCCCAGCTCGTCGGCCATCAGCGCCGCCAGGTGCGCGCACTCCACCGAGTGGGCGAGCACGTTCTGCCCGTAGCTCGTGCGAAAGCGCAGTCGACCGAGGACCTTGATGAGATCGGGATGCAGGCCCTGGACCTTGGCGTCGAAGGCCGCCTCCTCCCCTGCCGCGGTGATGCGCTGGTCGAGCTCGGACTTGGACTGGTAGTACATCTCCTCGATGCGCGCGGGGTGGATGCGCCCGTCCTGCAGCAGCTTCTCGAGGGTCAGGCGAGCGACCTCGCGGCGCACCCCGTCGAACGCCGAGAGCACGACGGCGTGCGGCGTGTCGTCGATGATGAAGTCGACCCCCGTGAGGTTCTCCAGAGCGCGGATGTTGCGGCCCTCGCGCCCGATGATCCGCCCCTTCATGTCGTCGGAGGCGAGCTGGACCACCGACACGGTCGTCTCGGCCGCATGGCCGGCGGCCAGACGCTGCATGACCACGCTGAGGATGGAGCGCACCCGGCGCTCGGCGTCGCGCTTGGTCTCCTCCTCGACCTGGCGGACGATGCGCGCGCTGTCGTGGCGTGCCTGGTCCTCGACGTCGCGCAGGAGGACCTGCTTGGCCTGCGCCGCGCTCAGGTGGGCGATGCGCTCGAGCTCGCGCAGGTGCTCGCGCTTGCGGTCCTCGAGCACCACGCGCTCGCGGTCGAGCTCGCGGCTGCGATCCTCGAGCACCTGCTCGCGCCGGGCGAGCTCGGTGAGCCGCGCCTCGAGCGACTCCTCCTTGGACAGCGAGCGCTCCTCGATGCGCGCGATCTCCGCCCGGCGCTCGCGCAGCTCGGCATCGATGACCTGCCGGTCTGGGGCGTGCGTCGGCACCGATGCGAGCGCCGGCTCCGGCGCGGCGGCCGCGCCGACCGCTAACCTGGAGCGGTGCATCAGGGCGGCGGCGAGCACGAGCCCCATCGCTAGGAGTGCCGCCGCGATGACGATTGCCATGATCGTTCTCTCCCGCGGGCCCGTTCAAGCAGGCCCGTCCAACTGTCGTTTGTAGTGCGACGGACCGGACCGTGCGGGGAGCACGTACTGGCGATGTCGGCGGCCTTTGCGCCGCCTCTTCAGTCGCGGCTAGGGAAGGCTGCTGATCGGTTCTCGAAGAGCCGGCAACGTGAAGGAGTTCGTGGTTGAAAGGGGGCTGTTTGCTGGGAAATACGTGCCCTCGCGGGCCCGGTCAGTTGTCGTGGCGCGATCATACGACCGACAGGGGTGGCGCGCAAACGAACGGGTGTTTCCTTTGCGTGGGGCGAAGCCGAGTATCTGCTGACTGTGGGCCGGCTGCCGGGCTGAGCCCGTTCAGCCCGCCGCGCGCTCGTGGGCGCGCACCGCGTCGTGGGCGAGCTCGAGGTCATAGCCGCGCCGGATCAGGACGCCCAGGGCGCGCGAGCGGCCGCGGTCGTCGCGCGGCGGCTCGGGAAAGCGGCGGCGCAGCAGCTCGAGCGCCGCGTCGAGCTCCCAGCGCGGATCCTCGAGGCCGATGGCCGGCTCGATGTGCTCCGGCGCGATCCCGGCGGCGAGCAGCCGGCGCTCGATGCGCTCGCTCCCCCAGCTGTCGAGCCGGCGACGATCCTCGGCGAAGCGGCGAGCGTAAGCGGCGTCGTCGAGGTAGCCCTGCTCGTGCAGCAGCGCGATCGCCTGCTCCGCCGCGGCCGGCGCTGTCCCCCGCCGCTCCAGGTCCCGGCGCAGCTGCATCTCGGTGCGGTCGCGCCGGTTGAGCGAGCGGTAGGCGTATTCGAGCGCGCGCTCGAGATCGCTCGGAGGCACTCCGACCGGCCTCAGGCAGCGCGGCCCTCGACGGCCGCCAGCTCGGGCGCGCCCGCGGCGCCCTCGCCCGCCTCCCCCTCGCCCTCCTCGTGCTCGATGGGCTGCACGAGGTCGCGATCCAGGCCCAGCGCCTCGTAGACCTTCGACTCGATCTCCTTGGCGATCTCCGGGCGCTCGTCCAGGTAGGCCTTGGCGTTGGCCCGGCCCTGCCCGATGCGCTCGTCCCCATAGGAGAAGAACGACCCGGACTTCGTAACCACGTTGTGCTCCAGACCGAGGTCGAGGATGCAGCCGGCAGTCGAGATCCCGCGGCCGAACTCAATGTCGAACTCCGCCTGGCGGAAGGGGGCGGCGACCTTGTTCTTGACGACCTTCACGCGCACGCGGTTGCCGACCGCCTCGGTCCCGTCCTTGAGCGTCTCGATGCGACGGATGTCCAGGCGCTGGGAGGAGTAGAACTTCAGCGCGCGGCCGCCGGGCTGGGTCTCGGGCGAGCCGAACATCACGCCGACCTTCTCGCGGATCTGGTTGGTGAACAGGCACAGCGTGTCCGTCCGGTTGAGGTTGCCCGCGAGCTTGCGCATGGCCTGGGACATCATCCGGGCCTGGACGCCCACCGTCTGGTCGCCCATCTGGCCCTCGAGCTCGGCGCGCGGAGTCAGGGCGGCGACCGAGTCGATGGACACGACGTCGACCGCGCTCGAGCGGATGAGCATGTCGGCGACCTCGAGGGCCTGCTCGCCGTAGTCGGGCTGGGAGACGAGCAGCTCGTCGATGTCGACGCCGATCCTCTGTGCGTACAGCGGGTCCATCGAGTGCTCGGCGTCGATGAACGCACACACCCCGCCGAGCTTCTGGGCCTCGGCGAGGATGTGGTAGATCAACGTCGTCTTGCCCGAGGACTCCGGTCCGAAGATCTCGACGATCCGCCCGCGCGGCACCCCGCCGATCCCCAGCGCGAGATCCAGCGACAGTGCTCCCGTCGGGATCGCGTCGACCCGCACCTGGGCGCCGGGATCGCCCATGCGCATGACGGTCCCCTTGCCGAACTCACGCTCGATCTGGGTGAGCGCCCCCTGCAGCGCAGCGTCGCGCGCCTTCGCCGTCTTGTCCTCGTCGATCGTCGCCATCGGGCAGTCCTCGCAGTCTTCTCTCTCGTAGGCTCGGCACGGTAGGTCTCGGGGCGGACGGAAACCGACGGTAGACCGTCCCGTGTGCCGCGAGGGACGCGGAATGTCACGGAAGGCACGCCGAGGTGAGGAGCGCCAGGACGATGCCGGCGAGCAGCGCCGGGCCGTGGATGTTGGTTGCGATGGCGAGGACGAGTCCGGTTGCGGCGACGGCGACGGCGGTAGGCCGCTGGACCGGCGCCCGGCGCTGCTGGTGACCCCTTGCGAGAGCGCCGGCGGCGACACCCAGGACGATCAGGGGCGGGTACAGGGTGCCCAGGAGTGCTCCGCACCAGATCAGGAGGGTACGGCGATCGCGCATACGCCCGAGAAGCGCCCGGAGTGCGTCGCCGCGCACCTGAGGTGCGCGGTCGCGCACGCGCGACCCCGTTCCCAGGGCGCGACGAGAGGGTGAGCAAGAGCCGCCCCTACGGCAGGGACGGCGACTGGCTCGGGCGGTTGCCCAGGGTGATCGTCAGGGTCTTCTTGGCCCCACTGCGCAGGACGTCGAGGCGGGCCTTGTCTCCCGGCTTGAGCGACGCGATGGCGACCGAGACGTCGTCGGAGGCCTTCACCGCGCGGCCGTTGACCGCCACGATGACGTCCCCGCCCCGGCCGGTGGGGCCCGCGGGGCGCACGCCGGCGTTGGCCGCCGGGCCACCCGCGACCACCGAGGCGACGAGCACGCCGTCGGAGGTGCCGAGGTTCAGCTGCCGGGCGAGGTCCGCGGTCACCTCGGCGGTCGACACCCCGAGATACGCGCGCTTGATCTGGTCCCCGCGCTCGAGCGACGGGACGACCTTCTTGGCAGTGTTGATCGCGATCGCGAAGCCGACGCCGCTGTTGGAGCGCGAGGCGCCCGCGGCGATCTGCGCGTTGATGCCGATCACGCGCCCCTGCCCGTCGAGCAGCGGGCCGCCGGAGTTGCCCGGGTTGATCGCCGCGTCGGTCTGCACGACGCCGCTGATCGGGAAGCCGTTGGGCGACTGCACCGTGCGTTCCAGCGCCGAGACCACGCCGGTGGTCAGCGAGCCCTCCAGGCCGAACGGGCTGCCGATGGCGATCGTGGGCTCGCCGACGCGCAGCTTGCTCGAGTCGGCCAGGGCCAGCGGCTTGAGCCCGCCCTTGACGTCATCCGGCTTGACCTTCAGCACGGCGAGGTCGCTCGACGGGTCGCTCCCCAGCACCTGAGCGTCGATGGGGTCCTGATTGGGTCCGAACTGCACCTGCACCTTCTGGGCGTCCTCGACCACGTGCTGGTTGGTCAGGATCCGCCCGTCCTTGTCGATCACGAAGCCCGAGCCGGTTCCGCCGCCGGCGCCGGACCGCACGTTCACCTGGACCACGCCCTTGGAGACCTGCTGGTAGATGTCCGCGACGCTCGCGTCGCGCCCAAGGGGCCCGGCGGGCGCCGCGGGGGCGGTGGCGGAGGACGAAGATGTGGAGCTGCCGTTGCCGTTGCCGTCGAAGACGCCCGCGAAGCCGAGGACGAGCACTGCGACGAGGGCCACGGCGAGAAAGCCCGAGAGGGCGGCGTAGGGAGAGTGCTTGCGCATGAGCACAAGGTAGGGCGCTGCGCTAAGGGATCGTTAAGGAGCGCTCCAAGGCGCACTAAGCGCCCGCCGGAAGCTCCGCCCGTGCGAGCGGCTCGTAGGTCGCGCCGCCCGCGGTGGGGCGGGTGCGGTAGAGGGTGAGCGCGGTGCCGAAGAAGCGCAGCGGCGGTGGCGGGGAGAGCTCGCGCCGGTGCAGGTCGCGCGGCGGCGCCCCGCGCATGCGGGCGACGGTGACGTGGGGAAAGAACGGCCTGCGCTCGCGCGCGTGCAAGCCATCGCGCTCGAGCGAGGTCACGACCGCCGACCGCAGGGTTGCGCAGGCACCGCCCGCATCGTCGATCTGGAGGGCGAGCAGGCGCGGCCGCCGGCGCGGCAGCCACACCGGTCCTCCGAGGCCGACGTCGGGAGCGGCGGCGGCGACCGCCACGGCCGCCGTGCCGATCTCCTGGACCTCCTGTGCCTCTCTCCACCCCAGGAAGCACAGGGTCATGTGCAGCGTGTCCGCTCTGACCGGCCGCAGCTCTCCTAGCCCGGCGAGCTGCTCGCGCTGCCAGGCACCGATCGCCTCGCGCGCGGACTCGGAGAGGTCGAGGGCGACGAACAGCCGCACCTTGCCGTCGCTCACGTTCGCGCCGGCTCAGCCTCCCCGCCCGCCCCGAGGTCGAGGTCTGACTCGCCGAGCAGCAGGCGGCGGAGCATGTGCATGGCAACGGTGGTCGTGCGCTCGCGAACGTCCTGGCGTGACCCGGGCAGAAGCACCGAGCGCGTGAGGCGCTCGCCCTCGCGCGAGGAGACCGACACGCAGACGAAGCCCACAGGCTTCTCGGGTGTCCCCCCGCCCGGGCCGGCGACCCCTGTGACCCCGGCTCCCAGCTCCGAGCCGAAGCGGTCGATCGCCCCGTCGGCGAGCATCGCCGCGACCTCGGTCGAAACCGCCCCGAAGCGCTCGATCAGCTCCTCCGGCACGCCGGCCAGCTCGCTCTTGGCGTAGTTCGCATAGACGACCAGGCCCCCGAGCACGTACTCCGAGGACCCGGGGCGCTCCGTGAGCCGCGCCGCCAGCAGCCCGCCCGTGCACGACTCGGCGGTGGCGATCGTGCGGCCCTGCAGCAGCCCGGCGACCTGCTCGTCGATCGTCGAGCCGTCGGTGGAGAAGATCGTGTTGGCGTGGCGCTGGGCGACGGCCGCGGCGAAGCGTTCGTAGGCCTGCACGTCGGCTGGCCGGTACGTGGTCGCGATCTCGATCTCTGCGCGGCGCAGGCAGGTCGTTATCTCCAGGGGGCCGAGGTCCATCCCCTGCTCCTCGAGCGCCCGCAGGGTCGCCGCGATCTCCGACTCCGGGATCCCGAACAGGCGCAGGATCCCCTGCCGGTACTCGCCGGCGTCGCCGACCGCCGCCCGGAAGGCCTCCGTTCCGACCGCGGTGCGCCACATCGGATGCAGCTCGCGCGGCGGCCCGGGAAGGACCACCACGGTCGGGCCCCCGCGGCCCTCCGCGGGCGGCACCACGAGCCCGGGTGCCGTCCCGACCGGCTCGATCACCGTCGCCCCCTCCGGGATCACCGCCTGCTTGCGGTTGGAGGCGCGGATCGCCTCCTCGTCCAGGTGCGGCCAGCGCTCGCGCATGGGGGCGAGGATCTGCCAGATGCGGCCCTCGAGCGCCTCGTCGAGGACCATGCGACGCCCGGCGAACTCGCCGACCACCTCCGCGGTGAGGTCGTCCGCCGTCGGCCCCAGGCCGCCGCTGGTGATCAGCAGGTCCATGCCCTCGGAAGCCAGGAAGCGCAGCATCGCCCGCATGTCCTGTGGCCGGTCGCCGACGATCGCCAGGTGAGCGAGGTCGATCCCCAGCTCGCGCAGCCGCTCGCTCAGCCACGGCCCGTTGCGGTCGGAGATGATCCCCGTGAGGACCTCCGTCCCCGTGACCACTATCCCCGCGCGGGGACCTACTGGCACGTCGGGCCCTGTCCCGAGGGCAGCTCGTCGGGCGCCTTGCCCGCCCGGATGTCGTAGCCCACGGCGTCCGCGCGATCGGGGACGTCGATGCTCTTCCCGTTGATCTTGAGCGTCACCGCGCCGTTGCCGACGGTCAGCGTGAAGCGCTTGGAGCGAAAGACCGGCGTGGCCGCACCGGGCACGAGATTCGTGCCCGGCACCACGGCGTTGCCGGAAGCGTCGACGACGCACGCGAAGACCACGCCCTGGGGCACGAGCTGGAGGCGCACGACGCGCCGTGCGGTCCGGGCACGTGCAGCACGCCGCTCCCGCGCCTTGGCGCGCTTGGCGCGGCGGCGGGCGCGGGCGCGCTCCTCGCGCGTGGGCTGCGTGCTGGTGGTGGTCGTCGGCGTGGAGTCGTTGTTGCTGCCCAGCGTGCCGATCACGACGAACAGCGCCAGTAGCGAGATGATGATCCCCGCCACGATCCAGCCCCGCGAGACGCGCGGGCGCCGGGGCGGCTTTCGCCGCGCGTCGAGGTGCGGGCTGATCGGCAGCTGGTCGATGTCCGAGGGCCGTTCGTGGCCGCGCTTGTACTCCTCGATCAGCAGCGTGACGTCGAGCCCGAGGTACTCCGCGTAGGTGCGCAAAAAGCTCTTGACATAGGTGGGCCCGGGCAGCAGGTCCCATTCCTCGTTTTCCAGCGCACGCAGGTACTTCGCCCGGATCTTGGTCGCCGCTTCGACCTCGTTGATGTCGACCCGTGCGCGCATGCGCGCCTCGCGCAGGGTGGTCCCGATCTCGGCCATGGTCGGGGAGGAAGGCTACCGGTGACCCTCGGGTGCCACCGGCCGCTCAGGCCTCGTCGTCGACGCCGACGGGCTCGGGCTGTGTCGCCGTACCGCCCGGGCCGGTGCCGCGCTCGGCCAGGGCCGCGAGCACGCGCGGGACGTCGCCCTCTGCGATCAGGACGGCCCGCGGCTTGGAGCCCTCGTAGCCCGAGATCACGCCGCGGCGCTCGAGCATGTCGATCAGCCGGCCGGCGCGCGTGTAGCCGAGTCGCAGGCGGCGCTGGAGCATCGAGGTGGAGGCGGTCTGCATCTGGGCGACCAGGGCGATCGCCTCGTCGAGCAGCGGGTCCTCGTCGCGGTCCAGCGCGTCCCCGGCGCCTGCGTCCTCGAGCTCCTCGACCTCGACCTCCTCGAGCAGCTCCTCACGGAACTCCGGCTCTCCCTGGCGGCGCCAGAAGTCGGTGATCCTCTCGATTTGAGGCTCGTCTATGTACGCGCCCTGGATTCGCTGCAGGCGCGACGAGCCGATCGGCGAGAACAGCATGTCTCCCTGGCCGAGCAAAGTCTCGGCGCCGTTCTGGTCGAGGATGACGCGCGAATCGGTCTGCGAGGAGACCGCGAAGGCGATCCGCGAGGGCACGTTGGCCTTGATCATCCCGGTGATGACGTCCACACGCGGGCTCTGCGTGGCGAGCACGAGGTGGATCCCCACAGCACGCGCCTTCTGGGCCAGGCGGATGATCGAGTCCTCGACCTCGGCGGGCGCGACCATCATGAGGTCGGCCAGCTCGTCGATCACGCACAGCATGTAGGGCAGCGGCGGCTCGCCGCGGCGCTCGCGGGCGCGGTTGAGCTCGAGCAGGTTGCGCGTGCGGGCGAGCGACATCATCCCGTAGCGTTCCTCCATCTCGCGCACGAGATTGGCCAGCGCGTTCGCGGCCATCCGCGGGCTGGTGATGACGGGGGTCACCAGGTGGGGGATCGAGTCGTAGTGGTTGAGCTCGACCTGCTTGGGGTCGACAAGCACGAGGCGCAGGTCGCGCGGCGTGGCGCGCAGCAGGATCGAGCACAGCATCGCGTTGATGGCGCCGGACTTGCCGGCGCCGGTGGTCCCCGCGACGAGCAGGTGGGGCATCTTGGCGAGGTCTGCGCCTATCGCCCGGCCGGCCACGTCCTTGCCCAGCCACACGCCGAGCGGCGAGTAGTCCTCGGGTGGGTCCTGCCAGACGTCGCCGAGATGGACGATCCGCCGCCGTGCGTTGGGCACCTCGACTCCCACCGCCTGCTTGCCCGGGATGGGCGCGAGGATGCGAATGTCCGTCGCGGCGAGCGCGTAGGCGAGGTCGTCCTTGAGCTGGGCGACCTTGCCGACCTTGGTCCCGGGCGCCAGTCGCAGCTCGTAGCGGGTGATGTGCGGGCCGGCGACGGTGCCGACCATCTGCGCCTGGATGCCGAAGTGGCCAAGGGCCTCGACGAGCTGGGCGGCGACGCGCTCCTGGCCGGAGGTGTCGGGCCGGGCCGCCTCGCCCTTGGAGCGGGTGAGCATCCGTGGGCTGGGCACGCGCCACGCGAAGTCCTCCGCCTCGGTGACCGAGGCGCGGTAGCGGCCCTGCGGCGTGAGCTCGGAGGGGTCGGGCTCGCGGGTCGGGCCGGGCGGCGGCTCGGCGTCGGCGTCCTCGGGGTCGCCGGCAGGGAGCGCGACCGTCGCCGCCTCGTCGCCGTCAGCCTGCTCCTCGCCGGCGTCCGGGGTCCAATGCGTCGCCGCCTGACCGAGAGCGTTTTCGTCGAGCGACGGCGCCTCGACGTGCGTCGCCCGGATCACCAGCTCGCCCGTGTCAGGCTCCGGAGGACCGGCTGCCCTTGGCCGGCGCAGGCGTTGTGTCGTGTGCGCGGCCCGCGCGCTCGCCGCGTTCAGGACGCTGGCCAGCGTGGCCCCGGTGAGCAGCAGCGCGCCGGCGGCGAACAGGAAGGCGGCGAGGATGTGGCCGCCAGTCGTCCCGAGCAGCCCCGAGGCCGCCCACCACAGCGCCTCCCCCACGGCCCCGGAGCGCACACGGAAGACATCGGGGTCAAAGGCGCTGACGCGCGCGGGACGATCGGGCCCCAGCCCCAACGTCCCGGCCGCCAGCGCGAGCGCGAGCGCAGTGGACACGCAGACGATTCCGGTGCGAAGCGGCCGCCGCGCCGGCAGCACGGGACGCAGCGCGAGCAGCGCGCCGCCGGCGACGAGCGCGACCGGCACCGGATAGGCGAGCACTCCGAGCAGCCAGCGCAGCGCCGACCCGAGACCGCCTCCCACGCTCCCGCCCGCCCAGCCGAGGTAGAGCACGCAACCCAGGAAGACGCCCGAGGCGACCAGGGCCAGCGCGATCACGTCGAGCTGGCGCTGCTCGAGGACGGGCATGCGCAGCGCGAGCGCGGTGGCCGCGCGCTCCTTGAGGGACCGGCGTACGGGCTTGCGTCGGGGCGCCATTCGGGTGCGATCCCCCTTCGACGCGCGCAACTGCGCCCCTGCACCCCGGGATCGTCCTTAGGGACCGCTAAAGCGCGCGGCTAGGCTTGCCCCATGGCGCACTTCGAGCGACCGGCGCGCGTGCTCGTTGTCGAGGACGACCAGGACATCGCCCAGGTGCTGCAGCGGATGCTGCGAGCCGAGGGCTACGAGGTCCGGATCGCCGGTGACGGCGAGGTGGCGCTCGAAGAGGCGCGGGCCTACCTCCCCGACCTCGTGGTCCTCGACCTGGGCCTGCCGAAGGTCGACGGGATCGAGGTGGCGCGCGAGCTGCGCGGCCGCGACGACACCCCCATCCTCATGCTCACCGCCCGGGACGCCCTCGACGCGCGCGTCGAGGGCCTGGACTCCGGAGCCGACGACTACCTGGTCAAGCCTTTCGAGCGCCAGGAGCTGCTCGCGCGGCTGCGTGCGCTGCTTCGCCGCCGGCCCCCGCGCGGGTCGGCACCCCTGTCGGTCGGCGACCTCGCACTCAACCCGGACACCCACGAGGTGCGGCGGGGCGAGCGCGCCGTCGACCTCACCCAGCGCGAGTTCGAGCTGCTCGAGTACCTGATGCGCAACGAGCGCATCGTGATCTCGCGCCAGCGGCTGCTCGACGAGGTTTGGGGCTATGACCCCTTCTCCATGACCAACACCATCGAGGTGTTCGTCTCCAACCTGCGCAGGAAGCTTGAGGCAGGCGGTGAGCCGAGGCTCCTGCACACGATCCGCGGTGCCGGCTACGTCCTCAGGGCGTAGGGCGCGGGCCGCCGCGCGCCTGCCCGGGCGCCTGCCGCGGCCGCTCGAGCGCCTCCCCATCCGCTGGCGGCTGGCGGTCGTGTCCGCCGGCCTGACCCTGGTGATCCTGCTGGGCTTCGCGCTGGTGGTGGGGACGCTGACGACGAGGCGCATCCACGCACAGTTCAACCGCGAGCTCAGCTCGACCGCCGACCGCGCAACGCAGGGAACCTCGGTGGTCTACGTGGGTGGCCAGGCGCGGTGCGTGCGCCTGGACCGCGCGGACGCCATCATCCGCATCGTCACGCTCGACGGGACCGTCGTCTGCCAGACGCCGGGCGCGCCGAATCTGGGCCCGCCGGCCATCGGTCGCACCGAGGAGGATGACGGTTACCGGGTCGAGACCCGTCGGGTGTTCCTGCGCAATCAGGTAGCGAGCTTCCCGGGTGCAACCCAAGCGTGGCTCCAGGTCGCGCGCTCGACCTCCGCGGTCGAGGAGACCGCCAAGCGCGTGCGCGTCTTCCTCGCCGTCGGGGTACTCGGGGGCGCGCTCGCCGCGCTCCTCGCCGGCCTGGCCATCGCCCGCCGGGCGATAAGCCCGATAGCCGAGCTGACCGAGGTAGCGCGCCGGATCGAGCGCACGCGCGATCCGTCGCTGCGGGTGCCCCATCCGCGCGCCGACGACGAGGTCGCCGAGCTCGCGCGCACGCTGGAGGGGATGCTCGCCGCCCTGGACGCCTCGCGCTCTGAGACCGAGGCCTCCCTGAGCCGCCAGCGCGAGTTCGTCGCCGACGCATCGCACGAGCTGCGCACGCCGCTGACGAGCATCCTCGCCAACCTCGAGATGCTCGCCGAGGAGCTCGAGGGCGACCCCGCCGACGCAGCCGGCTCCGCCCTGGGCTCCGCACGGCGGATGCGTCGCCTGGTGGCGGACCTTCTCCTGCTGGCCCGCGCGGACGCGGGCCGCAGCCAACGCCGCCGACCGACCGACGTGTCCTCGGTCCTCGTCGAGGCGGCGGCGGAGCTCGGACCCGTCGCGGCCGACCATGAGCTGATCGTCGACGCCTCGCCCGCCGTCGTGTCCGGAGCCCCGGACGAGCTGCATCGCCTCGCGCTCAACCTCATGGAGAACGCCGTCCGCCATACCCCCCCGGACACCCGCATATGTGCAAGGACATTTTCGGAGGGCGGCAGTGCGGTGCTCGAGGTGTCAGACAACGGGCCGGGCATCCCGGAAGGCCTCGCGCCGCGGATCTTCGAGCGCTTCGTCCGCGGCGGCGGAGAGAGGGCCGGCAGCTCGGGGCTGGGACTGGCCATCGTGCAGGCCGTCACCGAATCACACGGTGGATCGGTTGTCCTCGAGCCCCCGGAGGACGGCCGCGGCGCGCGCTTCGTAGTGCGCCTGCCGGCGCTGGCGGACCAGGCTGCCGCCACGGAGGCCGCGGACGTCACCACCCCGGCGAGGAGCTGAGGCGCGACGCGCCTCTCCGGGAGCGGCTAGACCTCGACCACTACCGGGAGCACCATCGGCCGGCGGCGAAGGCGCTCGTAGACGAACGCCGCCAGATCGTCGTGCAGGAGCTGCTGCAGGAGGTCGATCTCGCGGATCTCCTCGCGCGCAGCGCGCTCCAGGGAGGAGTCGACGGCGCCGCGGATCTCGCCGATGATCGCATCGCCCTCCTCGAGGAAGCCGACCCCGCGCAGGATCACCTCGGGGTCCACGACCGACTGACCGGTCTGCTCGGAGATCGTCGCCACGACGATGAAGATGCCGTCGGCCGAGAGCATGCGGCGGTCGCGCAGGGCAACGTCGGCCGGGTCGCCGATGTCCACTCCGTCGACGAAGATCATCCCCGACTGCTCGCGCTTGCCCCAGCGGGCGCCGCCCGCGTCGATCTCGAGCGGGCGGCCGTTCTCGCCCTTGAAGATCGCGTCGGGATCGACGCCGACCGCCTCGGCGAGCTGCGCGTGCAGGTGGATCCGCTTGAAGTCGCCGTGGAAGGGCATCACGAAGCGCGGGCGGGTCAAATTGAGCATGAGCTTCAGCTCGTCGGCGTACCCGTGGCCCGAGGCGTGTACGGGGGCGTCGCGGGTCGTTATCACGTCGCAGCCGATGTGGTAGAGCCGGTCGATGGTCTCGTTGACCGCGCGCTCGTTGCCGGGGATCGGGGTGGCGCTGAACACCACGGTGTCTCCCCCGTGCAGCTCGACCGCGGGATGGTCGCGATGGGCCATGCGCCGCAGCGCGGAGAGCGGCTCGCCCTGCGAGCCGGTCGAGATGATGACGAGCTTGTGGTCGGGGAAGTCGTCTATCTCGCGGGGCGGGATCATCATCCCCTCGGGGACGTCGATGTGCCCGAGCTGTCGGCCGATGTTCACGTTCTTGCGCATCGAGCGCCCGACCAGCGCGACCTTGCGACCGAGCGCGCGCGCGGCGTCGACCACCTGCTGGACGCGGTGGATGTTGGAGGCGAAGGAGGTGACGATGATCCGCCCGTCACAGCGCGCGAAGACCTCCTCGAGGTGCGGCCCCACGCCCGACTCCGAGGGTGAGGTGCCGGGCCGGTCGGCGTTGGTCGAGTCCCCGCAGAGGACGAGCAGGCCCTCCTGCCCGAGCTCCGCGAGGCGGCCGAAGTCGGCGGGGCGGCCGTCGACCGGGGTCTGGTCGAACTTGTAGTCGCCGGTGACCAGCGCTGGGCCCAGGTCGGTGTGCAGCGCGACGCCCGCCGCGTCGGGGATCGAATGGGTCATGTGGACCAGCTCGATCCCGAACGGCCCGGCCTGCTGGGTGGTGCCGGTGTCGAGCTCTTCCAGGCGCACGTCGCGCAGCTTGTGCTCGTCGAGCTTCGAGCGCGCCATCGCCACGGTCAGACCGCCGCCGTAGACGGGCGGCGCGCGATCGGCGCCGAGCTCGCGAAGGACCCACGGCAGTGCGCCCAGGTGGTCCTCGTGGCCGTGGGTGACGACGATCGCCTCGATGTCCTCCACGCGGTCGCGCAGGTAGGCGAAGTCGGGCAGCACGAGGTCGATGCCGAGCATGTCGGCCGTCGGGAAGCGCAGGCCCACGTCGACGACGACGATGCGACCCTCGAGCTCGAAGACCGTCATGTTCTTGCCGATCTCCCCCAGGCCCCCGAGGGGAAGGATGCGCAGCGGCGTCACGCGCGAGCGGCTTGGAGCAGCCCGTGGCGCTCGAGCACGGCGCGCACGGCGGCACGCTCGTCCTCGGTCGCCTCGACGATCGGCAGCCGGACGCCGCCGACCTCGATCCCGAGCATGTTGAGCGCCGCCTTGGTGCAGGTGGGGCTGGCGGTGAGGAACAGGACCTCGTAGACGTCGCGCAGGGAGGCGTCGATCTCCTCGCGGCGTTCGGGCTCGTCGACCATGCGGCGCATCTGCTCGCCGACGACGTGGGTGGCGACGAGGATTCCGCCGGCGCCGCCCATGTCGAGCGTGCGCGCAAGCGATGGGTCGTTGCCGGCGTAGAGGTCCAGGCCGTCGACGGGCGCAAGCTCGTCGTCGTTGGCCTGCTTGACGCCGGCGATGCGGTCGATCTGGGCCAGACGGGCGAGCAGGTCGGGCGGCATGTTGATCCCGGTGCGCTGAGGGATGTTGTAGAGCAGCACCGGCTTGTCCGTCGCCGAGGCCACCTCGGTGAAGTGGGCGACGATCCCACGCGGGCTGGGGCGGTTGTAGTACGGGGTGACCGACAGGACGGCGTCGGCCCCGAGCTCGGTGGCGCGCTCGGTCAGGTGGACCGCGTGCCGGGTGTCGTTTGACCCCGTGCCCGCGACGATCGAGCAGCGATCGCCCATCTCCTGCACCGCGAGCCCGATCAATCTCAGTTGCTCCTCGTCGCCGAGCGTGGGCGCCTCCCCGGTCGTGCCGCAGACGACCAACCCGTCGGAGCCATGGTCGACGAGGTGGCGCATGAGGCGGACGGCCGCGTCCTCGTCGACTTCGCCGCTCGCGTCGAACGGGGTGACCATCGCGGTGAGGATCGCGCCGAGATCGGGCATCGAGTGCTGCATTCTACGGCGAGGGTCCGACCGCTTCCCGTGGCCTCGCCGCAGTGCCGCGGGCCTACCCGGCCAGTGGGTCGCCGCTGCTCATCTTCGGAGGCTGATTGGGGTCCTGCTGGCCGGGCGGCTGGGGCGGCGACATGTCGCCCTGGGGTGGCGGGCCGGGCGGCGCGCTGGGCGCTCCGTGCGCCACCTCCTCCTCACCCTGTGGCGGGACCGGGACCGGGGGCGGGGGCGGCGGCGCAGCCGCCGGGCCACCGAGCGGGTCGCCATGTGGCGCCGCGGGTGGTCCGGGAGGAGCCGGGGCGGCCGGCCCGGGCGCCGGCGCCGGCGCCTGCTGGGGAACGGGCCGCCCGTGCTTGTCGTACTCGACCGGAGCGGTGCCCGCCTGCTGCTGGCGCTGGGCCTGGCCCTCGTTGAAGCTCTTCTGCGCCTCGTCGAGCTTCTGCTGGGCCTGCTTCGCTGCTTCCTTGGCCTTGTCGAGGAATCCCACTCGCTACCTCTCTGCAGTCGATGGTCGAGCCACCCAGTCAACCGCGTCGGTGCCGCGATGGCAAGCGCCGGCGGGCGCGCGCTGCGCTCAGCTCGGCGCCGAGTTGGAGGTGCGGTGCGTGGTCTGGGGCGACGAGCGACAGCCGGGCCCTCGCCTGCGCTCAGTGCCCCTGGTCGGCGCCGCTGTCGCCGCGCCCGGTCCAGCGCAGCGAGGCCAGCGGCTCCAGGACGCCGTGACGCTCGCGTGCGGGTGGCGCCGCCGTGGCTGCGTGCTCGCGCCGCGGGCGAGCGATCACGTGCTCGACCGCTACGTCGCACAGGCGCTCCAGGCGCCGTGGGACGCCGGACTCCAGCCACCGCGAGGAGCCGGTCGGTAGCGTGGAGACGACGATCTCGTCGAAGCGACGCGGGTCCCATACCTCGTGGACGGCGGTCACGGGATCGCTGTCGCCGATCTCCCCGGCGGCGTCCAGGCCGGCTTCGCGCATCCGTCCGAGGGCGGTCTCGAGCGCCGCGCCGGCATCGTCACGTCCCGACGGCGAGTCGGGCGACCACGGACGCGTCGGCACGATGAGCTGGAAGGCGCACGGGCCCTTCTCCTTACGCTGACGCAGACAATCGATCAGCTCATCGGACGCCGCGGTCTGGTTGGCGACGACCAGCACGCTCCTCTTCCACGCCATTGCGATCTCCCTTGTGCGGTTCGGCGCGAGCTTACTCCTGGAACAGCAGGTGCTCCAGCCCGACCACCGGCGACCGGTCGAGCGAGCCGACCCGCCGTACCGCGAGCAGTACCCCGGGCATGAAGGACTCGCGGTCGATCGAGTCGTGGCGAATGGTCAGCGTCTGTCCGACATCGCCGAGGATGACCTCCTGGTGGGCCACGAGCCCCGGGAGGCGCACCGAGTGGATCGGCGGCTCCTCGCCGCCCGCCGCCTGCGCCATCAGCGCGGCCGTACGCGCGGCGGTGCCACTCGGTGCGTCGAGCTTGCGGTCGTGGTGCAGCTCGACGATCTCCGCGCGAGCCATGTGTCGCGCGGCCTCCGCGGCGAAGCGCATCATCAGCACGGCGCCGATCGCGAAGTTGGGCGCGAGGAACACGTTGGCGCCACGCACGCTCTCGAGCTCGCCCACGTCGAAGCCCGTCGTGCCGATCACGACGTGGACGCCTCGCGCCGCGCATGCGCGCGCGTTGGCCACGGCCTGGTCGGGTCGTGTGAAATCGACGACGACGTCGGCGGCATCGAGGACGTCGTCGAGCGCCGTCTCCAACCGCGGGTCGGCCCGGCCGCTGAGCTCGAGGTCGGGCGCGCCCTCGACGGCGCGGCACACCGTCTCCCCCATGCGCCCCGCGGCGCCGGCGACGGCTACGCGGATCACGCTGCCGCGGCCAACCCCGCGCTCACCGGCTCAAGCGCCGCCCGGAAGGCGTCGTGGTCAGAGCCGACCCCGGCGGCCGACAGTCGCTCGGGCGCGAGCAGCTCACGGGCGAGGGCGTGCAGCTCCTCGACGGTCACGGCGTCGATGCGCTCGATTAGCTCGTCGACGTCGAGCACTGGCACGCCGGTGATGATCGACGCTCCGAGCCGGTTCATGCGCGTCGAGGTCGACTCGAGCGAGAGCACTGCGCGGCCCTTGACGTTCTCCTTGGAGCGCGCGAGCTCCTCCTCGGCGACCGGGTCGCGCAGGAGCCGGTCGAGCTCGGCGCCGACCACGCGCAGCGCCTCGGCGAGGTTGTCCGGACGGGTGCCCAGATAGAGGCCCACCTGCCCGGTGCCCGCGTAGCCCTGGGAGAAGGAGTAGACCGAGTAGGCGAGCCCTCGCTTCTCGCGCACCTCCTGGAACAGGCGCGAGGACGAGGTGCCGCCGAAGATGCCGTCGAGCACCCGCAGCGCGAAACGGCGCTCGTCGTCCCGGGCCAGGCCGGGCGCGCCAAGGCAGACGTGGACCTGCTCGGTGCGCTTGCTCTCGAAGTGCACGCGCGGAGCCAGGAGCGCGGGCCCACCGTCGTCGAGCGCCCCGCAGGCGGCGCCGGCGGGCACCGCCTGCTCGACCATCGCGACCAGCGCATCGTGGTCGACGGAGCCCGCGGCGGCCACCACGACGTTGCCGGGCCGGTAGCGCGCCGCGTGGAACGCGGCGATCTGGCCGACCGGCGTGCGGGCGATGACGTCCGCCCGGCCGATGATCGCCCGCCCGAGCGGATGGTCACCGAAGATCGCCTCGCCGAGGACGTCGAACACCTTTTCCTGGGGCTCGTCCTCGTACATGGCGATCTCCTCGAGCACCACCTCGCGCTCGGGCTCGACGTCGTCGAGCGCCGGGGCGAAGACCATGTCGGCTATCACCTCGAAGGCGCGCGGAAGGTGGCGGTCCAGCATGCGCGCGTACACCGAGGTCGTCTCCTTGCCGGTGCCGGCGTTCAGCTCTGCGCCCATGGCATCGAAGATCTGGTCGATCTCCTCGGAGCGAAAGCGCGCCGTCCCGCGGAAGAGCAGGTGCTCGAGCAGATGAGAGAGGCCGGCCTCCGGCTCGCGCTCCATGCGCGAGCCGGTGCCGACAAAGAAGCCGAGCGCGGCCGAGCGCACGCCCGGCATGGCCTCGGAGGCCACCCGGACGCCCGACGGCGTCTCGGTCAGTCGATGCTCGGCGGCCACTACGCGAGCGGTAGCGCCGGCCCGCGTGCCACTAGGAGCGGTCCGGATCGCGGTCGCGTGAGCGGCCACCCTCGCGGGGGCCGCCGCGCCCGCCGCGGTCACGGCCGTCGCGGCCTCGGCCGCCACGATCGCCGCCGCGGGGACGGCCGTCGCCCCCGCCGCGCGGTCCGCGGTCGCCCGAGCCCACGAAGGCGAGCTCCTCGACCGACTTGCCCGCGACGTCGGGATCCTCGGAGAGGCGCAGTCCGATGCGGCCTCGCTCCTTGTCGACCTCGACCACGCGCACCTTGATCTCGTCGCCCTTGTTGAGCACGTCCTCGACGGTGTCGATCCGCTGCCCGGGCGAGATGTTGGAGATGTGCAGCAGGCCGTCGGTGCCCTTGGCCAGCTCGACGAAGGCGCCGAAGGTGGTCGTCTTGACGACCTTGCCGGCGAACTCGTCGCCGACCTCCACCTCCTTGGTCATCGTCCGGATGCGGTCGACCAGCGCGTCGGCCTGGGTGCCCGTCTGGGCGTAGGCGATGATGTGGCCGTCGTCCTCGATGGTGATCTGGGCCTCGAACTCCTCCTCGAGCGAGCGGATGGTCTCCCCGCCCTTGCCGATGACCAGCCCGATCTTGTCGGTGTCGATCATGATCGAGGAGATCCGCGGCGCGTAGGGGCTCATCTCGGTCCGCGGCGCGTCGATGACCTTGGCCATCTCGCCGAGGATGTGCGTCCGCGCATCATGGGCCTGGGTGAGCGCGTCGCGCAGGATGTCGAAGGTCACGCCGGTGATCTTGATGTCCATCTGCAGCGCGGTGATCCCGCGCTCGGTGCCGGCGACCTTGAAGTCCATGTCGCCGAGGTGGTCCTCGACGCCGGCGATGTCGGTGAGGACGATGTACTCCTCGCCCTCCTTGATCAGCCCCATGGCGATGCCCGCCACCGGCCGCGCGAGCGGCACGCCGGCGTCCATGAGCGACAGCGAGGAGCCGCACACCGAGGCCATCGACGAGGAGCCGTTGGACTCGAGGATGTCCGAGACCACGCGGATCGCGTAGGGGAAGGACTCCGCTTCGGGGATCATCGGGACCAGGGCACGCTCGGCTAGCGCTCCGTGGCCGATGTCGCGGCGCTTGGGCCCGCGCATGAAGCCTGCCTCCCCGACCGAGAACGGCGGGAAGTTGTAGTGGTGGAAGTAACGCTTGGAGGTCTCCAGCCCGAGCGTGTCGAGGCGCATCTCCTCCCGGGTGGTGCCCAGCGCGACGACGCTCAGCGCCTGGGTCTGGCCGCGGGTGAACAGCGCGGAGCCGTGCGCGCGCGGGGAGACGCCGACCTCGATCGAGATCGGGCGGATCTCCTGTGCGGCGCGGCCGTCGGGCCGGACCTTGCGCACGGCGATCCGCTCGCGGATGATCGACTTCTCGAGCCCGTCGAACGCCATCTGGACGGCGGCACGCCGCTCCGCCGCGCCCTCTGCCTCCGGGTCGCTCGCGTGCTGCTCCATCACCGAGGCCTCGACGTTCGCCGCAGCCTCCTGGCGGGCGAGCTTGTCCTCGACGGACGTCGCCTCGTCGAGCGCCTGGCCGTGGGAGGCCTTGATCTGCTCGTAGAGGTCCGCATCGACCTGCGGCACGACGACTTCGAGCTTCTCCTTGCCGGCCTTCTCGGCCAGCTCACGCTGGAGCGCGCAGAGCTTCTTGATCGAGCTGTGGGCGATGTCCAGGGCGTCGAGGATCTCGGCTTCGGGGACCTCGCTGGCCCCGGCCTCGACCATCAGGATGGCCTCCTCGGTGCCAGCGACGATCAGGTCGAGGTCCGAGCGGCCCTCGGCGAGGTCCTCCTCGGACGGGTTGATGACGAAGTTGCCCTCGACCTTGCCGATCCGCACCGCGCCCACGGGCGTCGGGAACGGGATGTTGGAGACCATCAGCGCGGCCGAGGCCCCGTTCATCGCGAGGATGTCGTAGGGGTGGACGTGGTCCACCGAGATGGGCAGCGAGACGAGCTGTGTCTCATAGCGCCATCCCTTGGGGAAGAGCGGGCGCAGCGGGCGGTCGATCATGCGGGCGGTGAGCGTGCCCTTCTCGCCCGCGCGGCCCTCGCGCTTGAAGAACGAGCCGGGGATCTTGCCCGCGGCGTACATGCGCTCCTCGACGTCCACCGTCAGCGGGAGGAAGTCGACGTCGCGAAGGTTTCCTGCGGTCGCGGTGCTGAGGACCACGGTGTCGCCGGCTCGGACGACTACGGAGCCGGAGGCCTGCTTGGCCAGCTTGCCGGTCTCGAACGAGATCTCGGTGCCGGCGATCTCGGTGGATACCCGAGTGGGTTCAGTACCCATATGTTCCTTTCCTTGCCCGCCCATCGGTGGCGAGCGAATCTTTCGACCCTTTAGGTGACCGCGTGAGGATAGCGGCCGGAGTGAAGCTCGCCGGCGACCACGAAGGTCGGTGTGGTGACCACCCCGGCGCGGATCGCACCCTCGAAGTCACGCCGCACGCGGGCGAGGACGGCGTCCGAGCGACGGTCGGCGTCGAAGCGCTCGACGTCGAGCCCTAAAGCGCGCGCTCGATCCCAGAGATGAGGGTCCTCCAGGCGGCCCTGGTCGGCGTAGAGCGCGTCGTGCATCGGCCAGAAGCTGCCCTGCAGCGCCGCGGCCTCGGCGGCACAGGCAGCGGCCCACGCGCGCGGGTGCTTGGAGCGCACGGGGAAGTGGCGGAAGGCGATACGCAGCTGCGTTCCCGTCAAGCGCGCCCGCTCGAGCCCGCAGAAGTGGCACTCGAAGTCGGCGTACTCGACGACCAGCGGCGCACCCTCCGGGCCCCTGACGTGATCGTCGGGGCCGAGCGGCGGTACGGGCGCGCTGCTGAGGTCGGTCAGGCGGCCAGGCCGTCGAAGATCAGGTTGGCCCCGGGCAGGTCGCCCGGGGAGGGTGCCTCATAGCTCCACTTCACGACACCGTCCGGACCGACGATCACGAGCGCGCGATTCGAGAACCCGGCCGGCTCGAAGTACGCCCCGAAGGCGCGGCTGACCGCCCCCTTGGGCTCGAAGTCCGAGAGCATCGGGATGTCGACGCCGAGCTCCTCGCGGAAGCGGTGAAGCGACCACGACTGGTCGCAGGAGACGCCGTAAAGCTTCGCCCCCTTCGCCTCGAGCTCCCCGACCAGGTCCTGGTACAGGTTGAACTGGTCGCTGCAGACCGGGCTGAACGCGTTCGGGAAGAACACCAAGACCGCCGTCTGTCCCGCGAGGTCCTCCCGGGTGAAGGGCCGGCCGCTCTCGTCGCGAAGCGTGAACTGCGGGGCCGGCTCGCCGGCCTCGATCAACGGCGGAGCCCGGGCAAGTGAGTCCTCATCGGCGTAGGCCTAGTTCCGCGATCAACGCGCGGTAGCGGTCGACGTCCTTGCGCTCCAGGTAGCGCAGCAGGCGCCGGCGGCGGCCGACGAGCATCAGCAGCCCGCGGCGTGAGTGGTGGTCGGAGGAGTGCGTGCGCAGGTGCTGGGTGAGGTCGTTGATGCGCTCGGTCATCAGCGCGACCTGCACCTCGGTGCGGCCCGTGTCCTGCTCGCCCTCGCCGAAGCGGGCGGTGAGCTCTTGCTTGCGCTCTGTGGTGATCGTCATGCGGCGCGCAACGGTAGCAACTCGCGTGTGCGCTCCACGTCGCGTCGCATCTGCTCCACGAGGGCGTCGACGGAGCCGAAGCGGCGCTCACCGCGCAGCCGCTCGATGAACTCCACGCGCAGGTCGGCCCCGTACATGTCGGCGTCCACGTCCAGGACATAGGCCTCCAGCAGGACCCCGCGGCCGGTGGCGAAGGTCGGGCGCACACCGACGTTGACCGCGGCGGCGTGCGGCTTCTCCCCGTTCCAGGTGGCCGTGCAGGCGTAGACGCCGTGGCCCGGCGTGGCGTAGGCGTCGTCCGGGACGACGTTGGCCGTCGGGTAGCCCAGACTGCGCCCGCGACGATCGCCGCTGATCACCGTGCCCCGGAACTGGAAGGGATCGCCGAGGAAGCGGTTGGCGCGGGCGACGTCTCCCGCGAGGATCAGGCCACGGATGTGGCTCGAGGAGACGATCTCCCCCTCGACCTCCACGAGCGGGACGATCCGCGTCTCGAACTCCGAGCGCTGCGCGAGCAGCTCCGGCGTGCCCTTCGCGCGGTGACCGAAGCGGAAGTTCTCGCCCACCGAGACGGCGCCGGCGTCGAGTGCCCCGAGGAGCACCTGCTCGACGAAGTCCTCGGCGCTCTGCTTGGCGAAGGCGTGGTCGAACGGGACGATCACCAGCTCCTCCACGCCCAGCGAGGCGATCAGCTCGGCCTTGGTGTCCAGGCGGGTGAGGAGCCTAGGGGTCGCCTCGGGATGCAGGACCGAGAGCGGGTGGGGATCGAACGTCAGCACGGTGTCCGATCCACGGATGACCTCGCGATGGCCCAGATGGACGCCGTCGAACTCGCCCACGGCGACGCGCCGGGGCCGCCGTTGCACCTCCGGGAGCTGGGTGACCTTCATCCGCGAAACCCTACGACGGGCTTGAGCAGCCCGGCGTCGCGGGGCTCGGCGAGCGCGATCAGGCCGTCGTCTCCGACCAGCCGCACGACACCCTCGGCCTCGCCGGGCACCGCCACGCCATGCCCGGCGGCGCGCGCCTCCTCGCGCGAGAGCCGGCGTGCAGGGAGGAAGGCGAGCGCGTCGTCCAGCCCGAGCATGGCGGTCACGAGGGTGCCGGATGCCTCGCCCGGGTCGGAGCGCTCCGGAGCCGGTGAGGCCTCGCGAACGTCGAACGGCCCGATCCGCGTTCGCCGCAGGCTCTCGCAGTACGCGTCGCCCAGGTCGGCCACCAGCGAGCGCACGTAGGTGCCCGCGGAGCACTCGACCTCCAGGCCGACGCGATCGGCGTCGCGCCAGCGCTGCTCGAAGCGGTGGACGGTGACCGTCCGCTCGGGCAGCTCGACCGCCTCACCGCGCCGCGCACGCCGGTAGGCGCGCTCGCCGCCGACCTTGACCGCCGAGTAAGCGGGCGGGCGCTGGCGGATCTCCCCCACGGGTAACTCGAGCTCTCCAGGCAGGCGACCGGTCACGGTGATCTCGCCCTCGGGGTCGCCCGTCGTCGACACCGCTCCCAGGCGGGCCACCACCTCATAGGTCTTGGGCAGCGCCATCAGAAAGCGCTGGACCCGCGTCGCCCTGCCGCCCACGAGCACGAGCAGCAGCCCGGTGGCGAAGGGATCGAGCGTGCCCGCGTGCCCGACGCGGCGCACGTCGAGCGCCCGCCGGACCCCCGCCACCACGTCGTGTGAGGTGACCCCGGCCGGCTTGTCGATTCTCAGGACGCCGTCGATGGCTGCTGCAGTTCGTCCCCGACGGCACCGCGCAGGAACTCGACGAGCTCTGACCACGGAAGGGCGGTGGTGAAGCCCGCCGCCTGGCGGTGTCCGCCGCCGCCCTGGGCGCGGGCGATGCGCGAGACGTCGACGCGGTCGTCCGAGGCGCGCAGGGAGACCTTTCGCAGTCCCGCGTTGGCGCCGTTGAGACGGTCGCGGACCAGCGCGGCGACCGCCGTGCCCTTCACCGAGCGCAGGTGGTCGATGACCCCCTCGGAGAAGTTCTCCTCGGCCCGGGTCTCCTCGAAGTCGCGCACGCTCAGGTGGCTGAGGGTGAGCCTGCCGTCGTCGTAGCGCTCCACGTGGGCCAGGCCGCGGGCCAGGAGCTCGAGCTTCCCGTACGGGATGCCCTCGTACAGGCGCCGGTAGATCCCGTGGACATCGACCCCCGCGTCGATCAGCTCTGCGGCCATGACGTGCGCGCGGGTGCCGGTGTTCTCGTACATGAACTTGCCGGTGTCGGTGACCAGGCCGACGTAGAGGGCCTCGGCGATGGTGGGGCTGGGCTCCACGCCCAGATCGCGCATCAGGTCCCAGACCATCTCGGCGGTGCAAGACGCTTCGGAGTCCACCCAGTTGACCGAGCCGAAGCGCGTGTTGTCGTGGTGGTGATCGACGTTGAGGATGTGCGCCCCGGGGCGCTTGAGCTCGTGCGCCGGGTTGCGGTCGATGTTCCCGCAGTCCAGGAACACCGTGGTGCGAGACTCGACGTCGTCGGGCATCACGGTCACCAGCCCGTCGAGGTTGAAGAAGCGGTACTCGTAGGGCAGCGGCATCTCCTCCGCCGCCATGAACATCGCGCTGTCCTTGCCCAGGCGGGTGAGGATCTGCTGCATCGCGACCAGCGAGCCCAGGGCGTCGCCGTCGGGGTTCTCGTGGGTCACCAGCAGGAAGCTGCCGGCGGCCAGCAGCCCGGCGACGACCTGCGCGCGGTCGCTCAGTGCGCCGTCAAGCGTCATGGTCCTCGAGCAGCTCTGAGATGCGCATCCCCCGGTCGACGCTGTCGTCGTAGCGGAAGGCAAGCGTCGGGGTGTGCTTGAGGCGCAGCTCCCCGGCGACGCGTCGCTGCAGGAAGCCGTGGGCGGAGCGCAGGCCGGCGAGCGTCTCGTCGCGGCGCGCGGCGTCCCCGAGCACGCTCACGTACACGGTCGCATGGCGCAGGTCGGGACTGGTCTTTACACCGGTGACGGTCACGAAGCCGATTCGGGGGTCCTTCAGATCTGTAGAGATTGCCCCGCTCAGCACTTCTCGGACAGCTTCGTCCACGCGCGGCATGCGCGGCGGCTGCATCCTAGACCCCTAGCCACGCAGGTCGTCCACCGACGCCAGGATGCGCTCCACGCGCACGCCGGCCTCCGGAAAGCGGGCCTCGAGGTAGCGCTCCACGCCGTCGGTGGTCTCGCGCAGCCCCTGCAGCGAGCGCCCGGCCACCGCGGCGGTCAGCGTCGCTCGCTGCCAGGTGTCCTGGTGCTCGACCTCGGCCACCGACACGCCGAGCCTTCCGCGCAGGTGCGCCTTGACCGGCGCGAGCTCCTTGCGCTTGCCCTTCAGGCTGCCCGCAGCCGGGAAATGGAGGTGGATGACCAGGACCGCTATGTAACCGGCCACGCGAGCTCAGGCTCGGCTGGTCACGCGAGCTCGCGCTCGACGCTGCGGGTCTCGTAGACCTCGAGCTCGTCGCCCTCCTTGACGTCCTGGAAGTCGCGCAGCACGATCCCGCACTCATAGCCGCTGGCCACCTCCCGCACGTCTTCGTTGAAGCGACGAAGGCTGGCCACCTCGCCGTCGTAGACCACGGTGCCGTCTCGCACGAGCCGTGCCTTCGCCCCGCGGGTGACCTTGCCCTCGGTGACGTAGGACCCGGCGATGGTCCCGACGCGCGAGGCCTTGAAGATCTGGCGCACCTCGACGTGGCCGACGGAGACCTCGACCTCCTCGGGCTCGAGCATGCCCTCCATGGCCGCGCGCAGCTCGTCGAGCGCCTTGTAGATGACCGAGTAGCCCCTGATCTCGACGCCCTCGCGGTCGGCGACGGCGCGGGCATCGCCCACCGGGCGCACGTTGAACCCGAGGACGATGCCCTCGGACGCAGCGGCGAGCATGACGTCGGATTCGTTGATGCCACCGACGCCGCGGTGGATCACGTTGACCGCCACCTCGTCCTGGGGCAGGCGCGCGATCTCGTCCTCGACTGCCTCCAGCGAGCCCGACACGTCCGCCTTGAGCACCAGGTTGAGCTCCTTGACCCGTCCCTCCCGGGCCATGGTGAAGACCTGCTCGAGCGAGACCTTGGTGCCCGAGCGCCGCGCCAGCGCCTCGGTCTTCAAGCGGCTAGCGCGCTCGCCCGCGAGCTGGCGCGCCCGGCGGTCGTTCTCGACCACACGGACGTACTCGCCGGCCTCGGGAACGCCGTCGAAGCCGAGGGTCTCGACGGGCTCGCCGGGCTGGGCGCGCTTGACGCGCTCGCCCAGGAAGTCGTGCATGGCCCGTACCCGGCCCCAGTGCGCGCCGGCGACCAACGCGTCGCCGGTGCTCAGGGTGCCGCGCTGGATGAGGATCGTCACCACGGGGCCGCGGCCGGGATCGAGCTTTGACTCGATCACCACCCCGGAGGCCTCGGTGTCTGGGTTGGCCTTGAGCTCCTCGAGGTCCGCGACCACCTGGATCGTGTCGAGCAGGTCGTCCAGGCCCTGGCGGGTCTTGGCCGAGACGTCGACGAACTCGACGTCGCCTCCCCAGTCGGCGGGATTGACCCCTCGCTGGGCCATCTCGCCGCGCACGCGGTTGGGGTCCGCGCCCTCCTTGTCGATCTTGTTGACCGCTACGAGGATCGGGACCTCGGCGGCCTTGGCGTGGTCGATGGCCTCCTCGGTCTGCGGCTTGACGCCGTCGTCGGCGGCGACCACGATCACGGCCACGTCGGTCACCCGCGCGCCGCGGGCGCGCATCGCCGTGAACGCCTCGTGACCCGGGGTGTCGAGAAAGGTGACGACCTTGTCGGCGTGGCTGACCTGGTAGGCGCCGATGTGCTGGGTGATGCCGCCGGCCTCGCCAGCGGCGACCTGGGTCTCGCGGATGGCGTCGAGCAGCGAGGTCTTGCCGTGGTCGACGTGGCCCATGATCGTCACGACGGGCGGGCGGTCGACGAGCTCTCCCTCCTCGTCCTCGAACTCGGGCTCCTCGTCGACCTCGTCGGCCGCGTGGACGATCTCGATCTTCTTCTCGAACTCCTCGGCGAGGACGCCGACGGCCTCGTCGGACAGGGTCTGGGTGAGCGTTGCCATCTCGCCCAGCCCCATGAGCTTCTTGATGATCTCGGGAACCGGGACGCCGAGGTACTCGGCGACGTCCTTGACCGTCGAGCCGGAGTTGATGCGGATGGTCTGGAGCTCGGGGACCGCGACCTCGCGCTGGCCCTGCTCCTCGAAGGCGATGCGGCCGCGGCGTCGCCCGCCGCCGCCGCGCCGGCGACCGCGCGGTGGCTGCTGCACGGGTGGCCCGCCGGCCTGGCGACGCGATGCCTGGGAGTCGATGACCACCCTGCGCCGCCCGCCGCCGCCGCCGCCGCTGGGAGCACGCTCACCCGAGAGCGAGCTGCGGGTGGGGCGCTGGCGCCCGTCGCCGGCTGGGCGCTCTCCCTCGGGCTGCGCGGGGGAGCCGTCCTTCGCGGCGCCGTCGCCACCGTTGGCGGCCGGCGCGACCGCCGGCCCACCGTTGATGACGCGCAGCGCGGTCGCTTCGTCGATGGCCGACGCGGTGGCCCCGACCTCCAGGCCGGCGGCGCGCAGCTTGCCCAGGAGGTCCTTGGGGGACATCCCGTTCTCCTTCGCGATCTCGTGTACGCGCCGCTTGGCCATGACCGTTGATTCTAGAACGGACGCTCGGGCGGGAGGGCGACCCTCGCGCGTAGCGCGCGGGCGAAGGCGCGGCGCCCCAGGGCCCGCTCCCAGCAGGGCTCGTCGGCGTGAAGGTAGGCGCCGCGGCCGGGCCGCCGCGCCTCGGGATCGGCAGTCAGGGCGCCGTCGTGCGCGACGAAGCGCAGCAGCGCGTCCTTGTCCTCTACCTGGCGGCAGCCCACGCAGCTGCGGCGCGGCGCTATGACGCCCCGCCCTCGGGGGCCCGCTGGGCGGCGGCCACGTCGTCGGCGGCGCCGGCGTCATCCCCCGGCACGGCTCCCGGCGGATCGACGGCCGGGTCCTCGTCCCCCGCGCCGTCTCCGAGCGCGGCAACCTCGTCGCTGTCCACCGCGGCCAGCGCCTGGTGGGCGTCCAGTCCGCAGTAGCGCGAGCCCAGCAGCACGGCGTTCGGGCAGCGGCGGCCGTTCGCGAGGATCGCGGCGCAGCGGCCGGAGACCTCCTCCTCCTGATAGCCGGACTCGGCCTCCTCCTCGGCGAACTCGGTCTCCGAGCGGATGTCGATGCGCCAGCCGGTGAGACGGGCCGCGAGGCGCGCGTTCTGTCCCTCGCGCCCGATGGCCAGCGAGAGCTGGTCGTCGGGGACCACGACCGTCGCCTGCTTGCCGTCGTCGTCCACGAGCACCTCGCGGACGCGCGCCGGTGAGAGCGCCTTGGCGACGAAGCGGGCGGGCTCGTCGTTGTAGGGGATGATGTCGATCTTCTCCCCGCGCAGCTCGCTGACCACCATCCGGACGCGCGAGCCTCGCGGGCCGACGCAGGCGCCGACCGGGTCGACCCCGTCGGCGTGGGAGATCACGGCGATCTTCGAGCGGTAGCCGGGCTCGCGGGCGACGCCGGTGATCTCGACCAGGCCGTCCGCGATCTCGGGAACCTCGAGCTCGAAGAGCTTCTTGATCAGCTCGGGGTCGCGGCGCGAGACGATGATGCTCGGGCCCTTGGACTGGTTGGAGACCTCCTTGATGACCGCCTTCACCCGCTGGGAGTGGTCGTAGCGCTCCTGCTCGATCTGCTCTGACTTGGGCAACAGCGCCTCGACACGCTCGCGCAGCTGCACGAGCGTGTAGCGCGAGTCGGACTGCTGGACGATGCCGGTGATCAGCTCGCCGACGCGGTCGCGGTACTCCTCGTACATCATGTCGCGCTCGGCCTCGCGGATGCGCTGCAGGATCACCTGCTTGGCCGTCTGGGCGGCGATGCGGCCGAAGTCGTGCGGGGTCACGTCGACGTGCTCGATGTCGGGCAGGTACTCCTGGAGCTTCTCCGGGTCGAGCTCGGGCTCGGGCGGGTCGCGGCGCTCGCCGGTCTCGGGGTCCACGTGGGGGAGCTCGGGCTCGGGCCACACCAGCAGCTCGTCCTCGAGCTCGGGGGTCAGGTGCAGCTCCCAGACGGTGAAGTCGCCGGATTCGCGGTCCATCTCGACGCGCGCGTACTGGGCGGAGTCGGCGGTCTTCTTGTAGGCCGACAGCAGCGCGTCCTCGAGCGCGAGGAAGAGCTTCTCCGAGGCGATGCCCTTCTCCCGAGCGAGCGTTCGTGTGGCTTCAAGGATCTCTTTGGACACGTCTACTCCCCCAGGAGGTTGGAACGCTGAATGTCGTCGTAGGCGATGGACACCACTCCGCCGTCGGCAGCAAGGGTCACCGCCGAGTCCGTCGCCCCGACCAGCTCGCCGGTGAAGCTGCGGCGCTCGTCGTGGCTGCGGTCGCGAGTGCGCACGCGAGCGCGTCGGCCGAGGAAGCGACGGAAGTGATCGGGCTTGGTGAGCGGGCGCTCGGCACCGGGTGAGGAGACCTCGAGCGCATAGAGCTCGCGCACCTCCGGAAGGTGCTTGGTGACCCGCTCGCAGAGCTCGAGCGACACGCCTTCTGGGTGGTCGATGAAAAGGCGCACCGTGCCTCCGCCGACAACCTCGGCGAGCAGCACCTCGACCCCAGGCTCCAGCTGTGCGAGCCGGGTTTCGATGTCCGGCTGTATTGGGGTCACTTCCCTCTCGATGGTCTCCCTCCAACAAAAAAGTGGGCACGCGCCCACTTCAGATACTGCTCACCGGACGGGCTCCCGCCAGGCGCGAAGCTGTCGAGCGAGGATAGCACCGTACGATGCCCCGATGACCGGGCTGCGAGACGTCGTCGACGGCTACATCGCCGCGCTGGACGGTGAGACGCGGCGCCTCGCGCAGGACGAATGGGGCCTCACCGTCGACGCCGGCGGATGGCCGCTGCACGTCGGGGTGGCGTTGCGCGAGGGCCTGCTGCGCGCGCAGGCCCAGGTCGTGGAGCGGGGCGCGCTGGATCCGGGCGATCTGCTGCGCTGGAACCGCCAGGTCCCGCTCGTGCGCTTCGCGCACACGCGTGAGGGAGAGGTGTGGGTTCAGGGAGAGCTGCCGATGGCGGCGGTCAACGCCGTCGAGCTCGACCGCTTGCTCGGGCTCCTCGTGCGCGTCGCGACCGAGGCGCGCGAGGGGGTTGCGCGGTAGGCGCGTTGCGTGTCGAACGGCATCGACGAGGGAGAGGGAGGGGGTCGCGTTCCCCCGCAGCGCCGTTCTGCGACGAGTTATCTCCGACCCGGCACGAACGGAGCTCCGCGCGGCGCCGCGCGGCAGCCCCTACGCCGCCCGCGCCCGCGACCTGTCGCGGTAGAGCTTGTAGTCTCCGCGCTCGGGGCGCAGGCAGGCGGCGAGGGCCAGCGGCTTGCGGGCCTCGGAGTGCCGGCCGAGCTGCTGCAGGGAGCGGCCCAGGCAGAACAGGGCGAAGTCGTTGGTCGGCGCGCGATCGACAACGGCCTCGAACTCGACGGCCGCCTCGGTGTAGCGGCCGGTGTGGAAGAGGGCGCGGCCGAGCGCCTCGCGGATCGAGGTCTTGTCGGGCTCCAGGTCGCGCGCGCGCGCGAGAGGCACTGTGGCCGCGTGGTGATCGCCCTGCTCGAGCAGCCGCGTGCCGCGGCGGAAGAGGTCGTAGACGCTGTCCATCGCGTTGAGTCTAGGGGGCGGGTCGAACCGATCTGCCGCCCCGGCGGGGCGGCAGCGCGAGCAGCGCGCGCAGGCGTCCAGCCGGGCCCAGACCGCTCGCCAGCTCGCGCCGAAGGCCGCCGCGCTGGGCGGAGGTCGGCCCCTCCCCGCGGCCTCGGTAACGCGCCTCGCGGACCGCGCGCAGGTACCCCGCGGCCTGCGGGCTACCGGCGAAGCGGGCCTCGAGCTCGCGAAGCGTCGTCCCGGGCGCGGCCGGGCGGCCCGTGCGCTCCAGCGCACGCTCGAGCTCGGCCACCAGCGGGTCCGCAGCGGTCGGACAGCGCTGGGAGCGCACGAACGCGAACCCTCCCGCGCCGGCCAGCGCGAGGAGGAGCGCGGCGCCTCCCAGCAGCCAGGGGCCGCTCCCGCCGCCGCGACCTGCCGCGTGCGAGCCCGGCGCAGGCCCTCCGCTCTCGGGCGTGTCGCCCCGCGGGGGCGCGGCCGCAGAGGGCGTCTGCGCCGGGGGCGCCTGCGACGCGGCCGGCGCCACCGAGGGCGTCGGGTCGAAGGGCACCCAGCCGTAGCCCGGGAACCACGCCTCGACCCACGAGTGCGCGTCGAGGTCGCGAACCACGTACTCGCCGCGCCGGCGGTCAAGCGTTCCGGGCGCAAAGCCGGTCGCCACCCGTGCCGGCACGCCGCCCAGGCGCAGCAGCAGCGCCATCGCCCCCGAGAACTGCTGGCAGTAGCCCGCCCGGTCGCGGAAGAGGAAGCTCTCCAGGGGCACCGGCCGCGTCGGCGGCGCCTCGGTGTAGCGGAAGCCGCTGCCCAGGTACCCCTCGATGGCGCGCACGTAGTCGTAGGGGTTCGACGCGCCGGCGCGCAGCCGGCGTGCCAGCGCGTAGCTGCGCCCGTAGACCGAGGCCGCGGTGATCCGCCCGCCGCTGCGCGTGGGCAGGCCGCTGGGCTCGAGTGCGAGCGGCCGCGCGCGCTCGCCGAAGAACGGATAGCTCACCGGTATCTCGGGCCCCATGGCGTCAGCCGGATCCGGCAGGTCGAGGGTCAGGTATGACCTCATCGCGGCGGGGTACTGCTCGCCGGCCCTCGCGAGCTCCTCCGCGGAGGGGTTCGGGACATAGACGCGCGCCTCGTACGCGTCGCCGCGCTTGAGCTCGCCGCCCACGACGTAGGTCCCCGGGCTGCCGGATTGAAGCGCCTCACGCGGCGAGCGCGAGACGTAGAGCGTCGTGCCGGCGCCCACGAACTGGCCGGTGCGCATCCCGGTGATCCGCACGCGGACGGTCTGCAGCCAGGCCGCGCGCCGGCGCGCGGGCTCGGGCAGCGCGGCGTCGGCGGACGGGCTGCCCACGAGCCGGGTGCGCACCCAGCGCAGCCCGTCGAAGCCGTCGAGGTTCTCGGCCTTCCAGTACGCCGGCCGCTGCGCGCGCACCCGGAGGACCTCCCGCCCGTCGCGCGGCCAGGTGATGGGGCCGTAGCTGTGGTCCCAGTCAAAGCTCGGGTCGCTGCGCTGCTCGAGCGAGGACGCGATGCGCTCGTAGTCCAGCGGCGCGCGCTCGCGGTCGAGAGCCAGGGCGACGAGCAGGCCGGCGACCAGCGCGACGGCGACGCCCGCCGCGGCGGGCCCGGCGTTTCTCCTCTGCACACGCTCGAGGAGCAGGAAGGCGGCGAGCAGGGCACCGAAGGCCAGCCCGCGTCCGAACCGGCCGGGAAGGTCGGACTCGATCGCCGGCACGACGTACAGCAGGCCCAGGGCGAGGAGCGCGGCGGCGCGGCTACGTGCCCCCCCGCCGGGCCAGAGGGCGGCGACCGCCCCCACCGCGAGCAGCAGCGTGGCGCCGAGCAGGATCGCCCAGCGAATCCACTCGTCCACGCCCCTGTAGGGCACGGTGATCGCCGGCATGGCCGACAGCGCGCCCGAGACCTGCGACGTCACCTCGCCCCAACCCGAGGGCTCGAGAAGCTGCGCGGGGATTCCCGCCAGGAGCAGGCTGCAGACCAGGAGCGCGACCGCCACGACCGCGCCGGCGGGCACGCGCGACGCCCGCGGGAGGGCAGCCATGACCCGGACGACCAGGCCGGCGGCGAGGGACAGAGCGAGCATCGCGAGCAGCCGGGCGCCGGGCGCCGGGTCGAGCTGGCGCGCCCAGTGCAGCGCGCCGAACGCTCCGAGCGCCGCGGTGGCGAGCAGACGCGCGGGAAGGACAGCGAGCAGCGGGCGGCTCGCGGGCCGCCCGAGGGCGGAGCGCCTAACCGGGCGCTCGCCGGGCGGGGCCAGCGTCCCCGCGCTCACGCGACCGCCCGCCCGGCGTGCCGGGCCACGTAACCGTGGCAGCCGGCGACAGTGAACGCCGCCGGGCGGCCCGCCAGCCGCTCGGGGACGACCAGGGCGAGCCGCCCGCCGGCGCTGTGCGCCGCTGCCGGGGGCGTTCGACTGAGCGGTCGCGCAGCAACGTAGAGGACGGGGCCTCGCCTCGTGCCCAGGGCCGCCACGGACGGCGCCGGACCGGACGCCACGAGAGCCAGCCGCGCGTGCAGCCCAGGCCAGGCCGCGAGGTCCGAGTCGACGGTGCGCGGACGGCGCTCACCCGGCAGCAAGAGCGCGCACCCACCTGCGCGCGCGAGCTCGAGGACCAGCGACGCCGCAGCGCGCACGGCTGCATCGAGCGCCTCCTCGCTCGCGGGCGCGCGCGCGTCGAGGATGACCAGCGGCCGGGCGTCGGCGTCGGGGCGCAGGTGGCGCTCGAGCAGGCCCGCGCCGCGGGCGAGCGCCGGCCAGTGGATCCGCGCAGCGGGCGTTCCCTCGCGGTAGGGACGCAGGCCGTCGAACTCCGTGCGCACGGCGCCCGCCTGCAGCGCCTGAGCGCCCGCGGCGCGCCCCACGCCGGCGCCCCCGCCTGCGGCGCGGACGGGGAACGTCCGCGGAAGCACGAGCACCCGTGCGGCCTCACGAGCCGACACCGTGCGCGTGGCGAGCCCGAGCGGATCGCGCACCACCAGCACGGAGGCCGGAAGCTCGCGCTCCCCGCGCCGTGCGAAGCGCGCGACGACGCGCACGTTGGCCGCTCGTCTCAGTGGCCGCAGCGGCGCCGGCTCGCCCAGAAGCGTGTCGTGCACCTCGCCCCCCGGCCACCGAAGCGCGCCGGCGCGCGCGGTGATGCGAACCGAGAGCGGCTCCTCCTCGAGCACCCGGCGCTCGGCCACGGTGCGCTCGACGCCCGCCCCGCGGATCGCGAGCGCCACCCAGATGCTGCTCGCGGCGGCGAGCACCGTCAGGCCCGCGCCGGCGACGAGCAGCGGCTCGGCGTCCAGCAGATAGCCCGTGAGGCCGAGCACCGCGCCGAGGGCGAGCGTGCCGGCCGCCGGGCGCATCAGCGAAAGGCGGCGCCCGCGGACATCACAGCGCCGGCGTGGACGCGACCGCGTCGGCGATGACCGCTCGGCGCTGGTCCTCGGCCGACTCGGGAGCGAGGACCAGACGATGGGCGAGGACGGGCTGCGCAAGGGCCTGCACGTCGTCGGGCAGCGCGTGGTCGCGACGTTCGAGCAGCGCCCGGGCCTTGGCCGCCCGCAACAGCATCAGCCCTGCGCGCGGGCTTGCGCCCAGCTCCACCCGCGGATCGGAGCGCGTACGGTGCAGCAGCGCGACGACGTACTCGCGCAGCGCCTGCGACGCGCGCACGCGGGTGGCCGCGCCCTGTGCGCTCAGGACGTCGGTGGCCGGGGCGACCGCCTCGAGCGCCTCGACGCGATCGCCCGCCTCGTGGACGGCGAGCATCCCCGCCTCGGCGCGCGAGCTGGGGTAGCCCAACGAGAGGCGCACCATGAAGCGGTCGAGCTGGGCCTCGGGCAGCGGGTAGGTGCCCTCGTACTCCACGGGGTTCTGGGTGGCGAGGACGACGAACGGCCGCGCGAGCTCGTGGGTGTGCTTGTCCACGGTCACGTGGCGCTCCTGCATGCACTCCAGCAGCCCCGACTGGGTCTTGGGCGACGCGCGGTTGATCTCGTCCACGAGCACGACGTTGGCGAAGATCGGCCCCGGGCGGAACTCGAAGCGCTGCTCGCGCTGGTTGTAGACGTTGGTCCCGACGACGTCGGCGGGCAGCAGGTCGGTGGTGCACTGGATGCGCGCGAACTCCGCCTGCAGGGAACGCGCGAGCGAGCGGGCCAGCGCGGTCTTGCCCACGCCGGGCGGGTCCTCGATGAGGGCGTGGCCCTCGGCCAGCAGCGCGACGACCAGCGCGGAGAGGACCTCGTCGTCCACCTCCACCGCCCGCCGGATGTTCGCGGCGATGCGCTCGGCGATCGCCGCCGCCGCGTCGAGCTCCTCGGGCGCGACGGGCTGCAGCTGCTCGCCCAGCGGCTCCATCAGGCCGGCGCCCCGCTCGCCGCCCGCAGGCGCTCAACCTCGTCGAGGATCGCGACGGCGACCTCGGGCTTGGAGGCGAGCGCCACCTGCTGCTCGCCGGCCCGCCCGACGAGCGTGACCTCGTTGTCCTCGGTCTCGAAGCCGATGTCCGGCCGGGCGATGTCGTTGACCACGACGAGGTCGAGGCCCTTACCCTCGAGCTTGGCGCGCCCGTAGGCGACGGCGCCGTCGCCGTGCTCGGCCGCGAAGCCCACGAGGACCTGGCCCGGCCGGCGCTGCGCCGACAGGGCGGCGAGAACGTCGTCCGTGCGCTCGAGCTCGAGCGACAGCCGCTCCGCGTGCTCCTTCTTGAGCTTGGTGTCGACGCCGCCCGCGACCGGCCGGTAGTCGGCCACCGCCGCGGCCATCAGCAGCACGTCGCACGGCGCGAACGCGGCGGTGCACGCGTCGCGCAGCTGCGCGGCGGTCTGCACGTGGACGTAGCGCACTCGCGGGTTCGTGGGCAGCGCGACGTTGGCGGCGACGAGGGTGACCCGCGCCCCGCGCCGGGCGGCCTCGTCGGCCAGCGCGAACCCCATCCGGCCGGAGGAGCGGTTGCCGACGTAGCGGACGCTGTCGATCGGCTCGCGTGTGCCGCCGGCGGTCACCAGCACCTCCAGCCCATCCATCGAGCGCGGCGCGCCGGCGGGTGCCAGGGCCTCGACGGCGGCGAGCAGCTCGGCGGGCTCGGGCAGGCGGCCCCTTCCCCACTCCCCCCGGGAGGCGAGCGCGCCCGAGCCCGGGTCAAGGACGGTGACGCCGCGCTCGCGCAGGACAGCAAGGTTCGCCTGCGTCGCCGCGTGAGTGAGCATGTGGTGGTTCATCGCGGGGGCGACGGCGACGGGGCAGGCCGCGGCGAGCGCCGCGGTGGTGAGCAGGTTGTCGGCGAGGCCGTGGGCGAGCTTGGCGAGCGTGTTGGCCGAGGCCGGCGCGACCAGCAGCACGTCAGCGTTGGCGACGATCTCGAGGTGGCCGATCGGATCGTGATCGGGCGCCGGCTGGTCGGGAAAGACGCCGCGCGCCGGGTCGCGCGCCCACTGGTCGACGAGCACCGGCGCACCGGTGACGCCCTCGAAGGAGGCGGCGCCGACGAAGCGCAGGCTCGCCTCCGTCTGGATGACCCGCACCGAGTGGCCGGCCTTGGTGGCCAGCCGCGCGAGCTCGAGCGCCTTGTAGGCGGCGATGCCGCCGCTTACACCGAGGAGCAGGCGCGCCATGGGCCTGACCCCTTACTGAGCCGCTTACCGGTAGCGGTACTTCAGCTTCCCGGCCGCGACTTCCTCGAGAGCGATCGTGAGGTAGTTCTTGGACCGGGTCTCGATCATCGGGGGCGGGAACTCGTCGAAGGTGCCCTCGCCGAGGTTGTGGTAGTACGAGTTGATCTGCCGCGCGCGCTTGGCGGAGACGATCACGCTCGCGTAGTTGGAGTCGACGTTGTCGAGCAGCCGGTCGATGCGCGGAGAGATCACGGTGCGGGAGGCCTTTCGTAGGAGTTCCCTGGACCGTTGAGGTTACCAACGGCCTCGCGCACGATCCGCACGAGCTCGTCCACGGCGTCCTCGAGGCGGTCGTTGACCACCACGTGGCGGAACTCGTCGCGAGCGGCCAGCTCCTGCTCGGCGGTACGAAGCCTCGCCTGCACCTGCTCGGCGTCGTCGGTTCCGCGGCCCACCAGCCGCGCGCGCAGCGCCTCGACCGACGGCGGCGCGATGAAGACCTGCACGGCGTCGGGCATCGCCTCGCGCACCTGGCGCGCGCCCTGTACCTCGATCTCCAGGACGATCGGCACGCCCTCGCGCAGCCGGCGCTCGAGCTCTGAGCGAAGCGTGCCGTAGCGCCGGCCCGAGTAGCTCGCGTGCTCGACGAAGTCCCCCGCCTCCAGCCGCCGGTCGAACTCCGCGTCGGAGAGGAAGTGATAGTCGACGCCGTCGACCTCGCCGGCCCGCGGTCGGCGCGTCGTGGCCGAAACCGAGAGCGCGAGCGCGAGCGCGGGCACACGTTCGCGCAGGCCACGGATCAGCGTCCCCTTTCCGACCCCGGACGGGCCGGTGATGACGACGACCGCGCTCAGCGGCGCAGCTGCGCCACGAGCTCTGAGCGCTGGCGCTCGGAGAGACCGCCGATCGTCTTGCTCGGCGAGATGCGGCACTGCCCGAGAATCTTGTTGACCTTCACGCGGCCGTACTTGGGAACGGCGAGGAGCATGTCGAAGACCTTCGCCGTGGCCAGCCACTCCGGCGGGTCGAGGAGCAGCTTGTGGATGTTGCGCCGGCCGGCCTTGAGGTCGCGCTTGAGCTGCGCGCGCTGGGTCCGGATGGCGTTGGCGCGTTGGAGCGCGTCCATCCGCTGAACCAGCGACCTCTCGGGGGTGTGTGCGGGTCTTATCTCCATGTCCGTCGCCGAGGGCATCGCCGGGGCGAGTCTACATATCCAAGACTGAGGCGCAAGCGCTATGGGCCAATTCGGCTTGACCTCAACCTGAGGTTGAATTGTCAGCGGACTGGTTCGCGCGCCTTAGCGGATGTTTGCAGGAATTTCCTGGCTTCTGGCAGGGGTTTCGCCGGCGAGCTGAGCAGCGATACGGGCACCGGCGAGCGGGTCACGGAAGCTCTCGGTGCCGACGGCGACCAAAGTTGCGCCGGCCCGCAGCAGATCACGTGCGTGATCCCCGTTCTGGACCCCTCCCATTCCGACGATCGGCACCCGTACGCGTGCGGCGACCTCGGCGACCTGTGCCAGCGCGATCGCCCTCACCGCGGGACCCGAGACGCCACCCGTGCGCCCACCGAGCCACGCAGACCCGTCGCCGCGGGGGTGAAGGGCCATGCCGCGCAGGGTGTTGATCAGCGACACGGCGTCGGCGCCGGCGTCCTGGGCCGCTGCGGCCACTGCGCCGACGTCCGTCGTGTTCGGGGTGAGCTTGACGATCAGCGGCTTGGCGGTCAGCGGGCGCACGCGCTCGACCATGCGGGCGGTCTCCGCGGGATCGGCACCCATGATCAGCCCGGTCTCGACGTTGGGACAGGACACGTTGAGCTCCAGCGCCGCGACCTCCGCGCGCCGCGCGAAGGCGTCGACCAGCGCGGCCACCTCCTCGCTCCTGAAGCCCATCACGTTGACGATCAGCGGAACCGGGAGCCGCGCGAGCTCGGGCAGGTCGTGGGCGAGGTAGCCCTCGAGCCCCCGGTTGGGCAGGCCTATGGAGTTGATCAGCCCGGCGGCGGTCTCCCAGAGCCGGGGCGGCGGGTTGCCCGCGCGCGGCGCGGCCGTCACGGTCTTGGAGACGAAGGCGGCGAACGGAAAGCGCTCGACCAGCGCGTCGCCGAACACGCGCCGTGCGGCGATCGCGTCGAAGGTTCCCGACCCGTTGATCACCGGATGCGCGAGCTCCAACCCGCAGAACTCGGTCACGTCACCGCCTCGAGCGCGGCCGCTTCGAGCACCGGCCCCTCCAGGCACAGGCGCACGTAGCCCTCGCGCGTCGCGACCGCGCAACCGAAGCACGCGCCGTAGCCGCAGGCCATCCCGGTCTCCAGGGCAAGCTGGGCCGGCACGTCCCGCGAGGCGCACAGGGCGCGCACGGCCTCGAGCATCGGCGGCGGACCGCACGCGTAGACGGTGACGCCGGGCTCCAGCTCGCGCGCGAGGAGGTCGGTGACCAGGCCGTGGTGGCCCGCGCTGCCGTCATCGGTCGCGAGCAGCGGTGCGGCGAACAGCGCCGCGGCCTGCGCGTGGTGCGCGTCGCGGAAGCCGAGCAGCGTGGTGGCCGTGCCGTCAAGCCAGTCCTCCCAACCGGCGAGCGGCACCACGCCGATGCCCCCGCCGCACAGGACGGCGCGGCCCCCGCGCGCGGGGGCCGCGAAGCCGACGCCGAGCGGCCCGAGCACCTCCAGACCGTCGCCCGGCGCGAGCTCGGCCAGCCGCGCCGTGCCCGGCCCGACGTCCTCGAGCACGAACTCGAGCACGCCGTCACCTGCGCGCAGGAAGGAGAACGCACGGGGCAGCCACGGGCGCTCGTCCTCCCCTCCCCCCCAGCGCTCGCTGGCGGCGAGCATGTAGAACTGGCCGGGGCGGGGTGCGGGCCCCTCCGGGTCCGCGGCGGCGAGCAGGCGGTAGGCGCCGACGTCGCGTGCCTCGACGACCTCGAGCGCCCGGCGGCCGAAGGGCGCGAGCGTGCGGCGATCGCTCACCGCGGCTGGGGCTCGGGCACCGCGCCGCGATGGACGTCCTGAAGCGCGAGCACCGGTGGGCCCTCGGCGCGCGCCGAGATGATCGCCCGCGCGGCCGCAAACGCTCCCGACACGGTGGTGATGCACGGGATCCCGCGGGCCACCGCAGCGCGGCGGATCTCGTAGCCGTCCGTGCGCGCGCCCGAGCCGGTCGGGGTGTTGACGACGAGGTCGACCTCGCCGCCCTCGATGAGGTCGACGACGTGCGGCGACCCCTCGGCGATCTTGTTGACGCTGTCGCAGCGCACGCCCATGCGCGAGAGCGCGCGCGCCGTCCCGCGCGTCGCGACGATCCGGAAGCCGACGTCGCCGAGCTGGGCGGCGATCCCCGCCGCCGAGTCCTTGTCGCGGTCGGTGACGGTGATGAACACGGTGCCTGACTGGGGCAGCACCGCGCCGGCCGCCGCCTGCGCCTTGGCGAAGGCGGTCGGGAAGTCGCGCGCGATGCCCATGACCTCGCCGGTCGAGCGCATCTCGGGGCCGAGCAGCGCGTCCGAGCCCAGGAAGCGGTCGAAGGGCAGCACGGCCTCCTTGACCGAGACATGGTCCCCGTTGGCCTCCGTCGGGAGGTCCAGGGCGCTGAGCGGCTCCCCGAGCATCACCCGGCAGGCCAGCTTGGCCAGCGGCACGCCGGTCGCCTTGGACACGAACGGGACGGTGCGCGAGGCGCGCGGGTTGGCCTCGATCACGTAGAGGTGCTCCCCGACGACCGCGAACTGGACGTTGAGTAGCCCTACGACGCCCAGCCCCAGCGCGATCCCCGTGACCTGGTCGCGGACCTGGGCGAGCATCTCCGGCCCCAGCGAGTGCGGAGGCAGCACGCAGGCTGAGTCGCCGGAGTGGACGCCGGCCTCCTCGACGTGTTGCATGATCCCGCCGATCCACGCCTCCTCGCCGTCGCACAGCGCGTCGACGTCGATCTCCACCGCGCGCTCGAGGAAGCGGTCGAGGTAGATCTCGCGCCCGCCGTGCGCCGCGCCCGAGCGCGCGAGGTAGGCGCGCAGGTCGTCGTCGGAGTAGACGATCTCCATCGCCCGCCCGCCCAGGACGTAGGACGGCCGCGCGAGCAGCGGATAGCCCACGCTCTGGGCCGCCTCCACCGCGTCGTCGAGGCCCTGCGCGATCGCGTAGGGCGGCGCCCGGTAGCCGAGCCGCGCCAGCAGCTCGCCGAAGCGCCGGCGGTCCTCGGCCAGGTCGATCGCGTCGACGCTCGTGCCGAGCAGCGCCACGCCGGCCTGCGCGAGCGGCGCGGCGAGCTTGAGCGGGGTCTGGCCGCCGAACTGGACGATCACGCCCTCGGGCTGCTCGACCTCCACCACCCCGAGGACGTCCTCGAGGGTCAGCGGCTCGAAGTAGAGCCGGTCGGAGGTGTCGTAGTCGGTGGAGACCGTCTCGGGATTGCAGTTGACCATCACCGCGTCGCGGCCGGACTCGCGCACGGTCATGGCCGCGTGGACGCAGCAGTAGTCGAACTCGATCCCCTGCCCGATGCGGTTGGGGCCCGAGCCGAGGATGACCACCGAGGGCCGCTCGCCGCGCGCGACCTCGCCGCGCGCACCCGAAGGGCCGGGCCGCTCCCAGGCGGAGTAGTAGTAGGGCGTGGTCGCGGCGAACTCCGCGGCGCAGGTGTCGACCGACTTGAAGGTGCGCGCGCCCGCGAAGTCGCCATCGGGGGCGTGCGCGAAGCGCTCGAGCTCGCGCAGGTACCAGGGGTCGATCGAAGTGAGCTCGTGCAGCGTGTCCACCGACGCGCCGGCGCGAAAAGCCTCCAGCAGCACGGCGTAGCGGTCGGCCCGCGGGCGCTCGAGGCGAGCGAGCAGAGCGTCCATGTCTGAGGGCACGTCGGGCGGGGCGTCGAGCTCGAGGCTGCGCAGCGCCTTGCCGAAGGCCTGCTGGAAGGTCCGTCCGATGGCCATGACCTCCCCTACCGACTTCATGTGGGTGGTGAGGCCGTCGTCGACGTCGGGGAACTTCTCGAAGGCGAAGCGCGGCCACTTGACGACGACGTAGTCCAGGGCGGGCTCGAAGCTCGCGGGGGTGACGCGGGTGATGTCGTTGGGAATCTCCTCGAGCGCGTAGCCGACGGCCAGGCGCGCGGCGATCTTGGCGATCGGAAAGCCCGTGGCCTTGGAGGCGAGCGCGCTGGAGCGCGACACCCGCGGGTTCATCTCGATGACCACGATCTCGTCGGTCCGCGGGTTGACCGCGAACTGCACGTTGGAGCCGCCGGTCTCAACGCCGACCGCCCGGATGACCGTGATGGCCTGGTCGCGCAGGGCCTGGTACTGGCGGTCGGTGAGCGTCTGCTGGGGGGCGACGGTCACCGAGTCGCCGGTGTGCACGCCCATCGGGTCGACGTTCTCGATCGAGCAGACGATCACCACGTTGTCGTTGCGGTCGCGCATGACCTCGAGCTCGAACTCGCCCCATCCGAGCACGGACTCCTCGAGCAGCACCTGTCCGATCGGCGAGGCCTTCAGGCCGCGGGCGGCGACCTCGTCGAGCTCCTCCGCGGTCCGGGCGATTCCGCCGCCGCGCCCCCCGAGGGTGAACGCCGGGCGCACGATGATCGGCAGCCCGAGCTCCTCGCGGGCCGCGCCGGCGTCGTCGAGTGTCGTGGCGATCACGCTGCGCGGCACGCGCAGGCCGGCAGCGACCATCGTGTCGCGGAACAGGTCGCGATCCTCAGCCCGGCGGATCGCGTCGAGGTCGGCGCCGATCAGCTCGACACCGTGGCGCTCCAGCGTGCCGTCCTCGGCCAGCGTCTTGGCGAGGTTGAGCGCCGTCTGGCCCCCGAGGGTGGGAAGCAGGGCGTCGGGGCGCTCGCGGGCGATCACCTGGGTCACCGGGCCCGGGAGCAGGGGCTCGACGTAGGTGCGGTCGGCGAACTCCGGGTCGGTCATGATCGTCGCCGGGTTGGAGTTGACGAGCACCACCTCGTAGCCCTCCTCGAGCAGCACCTTGCAGGCCTGCACGCCGGAGTAGTCGAACTCCGCCGCCTGGCCGATGACGATCGGGCCCGACCCGAGGATCAGGATCTTGTTGAGATCATCCCTCCTAGGCACGCTCGATCTCCGCGAGGAAGTCGTCGAAGAGGTGGTTGGCGTCGTGGGGACCCGGGCCTGCCTCGGGGTGGTACTGCACCGCGGCGCCGGGCACGTCGCGCAACACGAGCCCCTCGACCGTGCGGTCGTAGAGGTTGAGCTGGGAGAGCTCGGCGACGCCGAAGTCGGTCTCCCAGCGGACGGGCTCGTCGGCGGCGATCGTTCCCTCGCCGTCGGGGCCGACGACCGCAAAGCCGTGGTTCTGGCTGGTGATGTCGATGCGCCCGGTGGCGAGGTCCTTGACCGGGTGGTTGGCGCCGCGGTGCCCGAAGGGCAATTTGTAGGTCTCCAGGCCGACCGCCCGGCACAGCAGCAGATGGCCGAGGCAGATCCCGTACACGGGCACCTTGCCGACGAGCCCGCGGACCGTCGCGACGACGTGGTCGAGCGCCGCCGGGTCGCCGGGACCGTTGGCCAGGAAGATCGCGTCGGGCTCGCGGGCCAGCAGAGCGGAGGCCGAGGCGCCGCACGGATGCAGCTCCAGGCGCACCCCGCGCTCGCGCCAGTTGCGCACGATGGAGTCCTTGATCCCCGTGTCCAGCGCGACCACGCGCGGACCGGGCGCGTCCGGGTCCAGGACGATCGGCTCGCCCGGGCTAACGTCGCGTGCGAGGTCGCGCCCCTCCATGGGTGGCTCGGCCTCGATCAGCTCGCGAGCGCGGCCCTCGTCGAGCGCACCCGGGAAGACGCCGCCGCGCATCGCGCCGCGCTCGCGGATGTGGCGGACCAGGGCGCGGGTGTCGACCCCGGTGATGGCCGCCACCCCACTGTCGGCCAGCCAGTCCAGCCACCCCGCCGTCGCCCCCGCGGCGTCCTCGCGGTTGACCGCCGAGCGCATGATCGCCGCCCGTCCATGCGCCCGGTCTGACTCCATCGCCTCCGCCGAGGCGCCGTAGTTGCCGACGTGCGGTTGGGTGAAGGTGATGAGCTGGCCGGCGAAGCTCGGATCGGTCATCGACTCCTGATAGCCCGACATCCCGGTGGTAAAGACGATCTCGCCAACCGCCGGTCCCGGCGCCGCGCAGGCCTCGCCGTCCCAGCGCGTCCCGTCCTCCAGGAGCACGTAGGCCGTCATGCCACCAGCGCCAGCGAGCGCGCCCGGTAGGCGACGGCCCCCGCCGCGACGGTCAGCAGGATGCGGCCGCTGAACGTCCGCCCCGCGAAGCAGCAGTTCTCCGAGCGGCTCTCATAGCCGCTCTCCCCCACGGTCCAGTCCGCGTCGAGGTCGGCCAGCAGGAAGTTGGCGGCCTGCCCGACCGCGACCCGCGGCACCGGCAGGTCGAAGAGCGCGGCCCCGGCGGTCATCCGCTCGACCAGCGTGCCCAGGGTCAGCAGCCCCGGCCGCACCAGCTCTGAGTGCAGGGCGGCGAAGGCTGTCTCCAGCCCGGTGGTTCCCATCGGCGCCTCCTCGAAGGGCGCCTCCTTCTCCTCGCGCGCATGCGGCGCGTGGTCGGTGGCGACGCAGTCGATCGTGCCGTCACGCAGGGCGTCGACCAGCACGCGGCGATCCTCGTCAGCGCGCAGCGGCGGGTTCATCTTCACGCGCGTGTCGAGCCTGCGCACGGCCTCGTGGGTGAGCGTGAGGTGGTGTGGGGAGACCTCGCCGCTGACGCGGGCGCCCGCGGCCTTCGCTGCGCCCAGCGCGTGCACCGACTCGCGCGCGGACAGGTGCTGGAAGTGCACGCGCGCGTCCTCGTAGAGGGCGAGGGAGGCGTCACGGGCGACCATCGTCGACTCAGACACCGAGGGGATCCCGGCCAGCCCGAGCAGCGCCGAGACCTCGCCCTCGTGCATCACCCCGTCGCCCGAGAGCCCCGGGTCCTCCTCGTGCAGGGCGAGCACCGCGCCGCACAGCCGCTGGTACTGCAGCGCGCGGCGCAGGACGCCGGCGCCGGCCACCGGCACGCCGTCGTCGGTGAAGCCGACCGCGCCCAGGTCGCGCAGCTCCGCCATCTCGGTCAGCTCGCGCCCCTGCTGGCCGCGGGTGATCGCGGCCAGGAAGCCGACGGGCACGCGCGCCTCGCGAGCCGCCGACTCGCGCAGGGCCTGCAGCCCCGGCGCGGCGTCGACAGGCGGCCTGGTGTTGGGCATCGCGAGTACCGCGACGAAGCCTCCGGCAGCTGCCGCGCGGGTGCCTGAATCCAGGTCCTCCTCGTGCTCGTCACCGGGGACGCGCAGGTGCACATGGGGATCGACGAGACCGGGGAGCAGGTGGCGCGCCTCGCCTTCGAGCACCTCGGCGCCCGCGGGCGCGGCCAGAGCGCCCGGCTCGCCGAGCTCGGCGATCTCGCCGTCGCGGACGAGTACGTCCGCCGGGCCGTCCAGGCCCTCGCGCGGATCCACCACCCACGCGCGCCGGACGAGCAGGTCGGCCGAGGGCGTCGCGCGGGAGAGCAGGTCCGGGCGGCCGGCGGCCGGTGCGCTGTCGACCGGGCGCATCACGCGGGCTGGCGCTCGGTCCGCTCGTCCGACCGCTCGACCCGCAGGCCGCCCGCCGCCCCGCCGCCACCGGCGAGCAGCTCGAAGAGGACCGCCATGCGCACCACCACGCCCGCACCCACCTGCTCGCCGATCAGCGCCTGCGGTGAGTCGATGACCTCGGGCGCGAGCTCCACCCCGCGATTGACCGGGCCGGGATGCATGAGCAGCTGGCGCGGCGCCAGCCGGCGCCCGTCGATCTGGTAGCGCGCGACGTACTCGCGCAGCGAGGGGACGTAGGCCTCGGTCATGCGCTCGTGCTGCATGCGCAGGGCGTAGACCACGTCGGCCTCGCCCAGGCGGTCGAGCGTCGTCGCAACCTCGCAGCCCAGAGCCTGGAAGCCGCGGGGCAGCAGCGTCGGAGGGCCGGCGACCGTCACCTTCGCGCCCATGCGCCCGAAGGCGATCACGTTGGAGCGCGCGACCCGCGAGTGCAGGACGTCGCCGACGATCCAGATCCGCGCCCCGTCCAGCCCGCCGAGCCGTCGGCGCAGTGTGTAGACGTCCAGCAGTGCCTGGGTCGGGTGCTCGTGCTTGCCGTCGCCGGCGTTGATGACCGAGGCCGGCGTCCAGCCCGCGACGAGGTGCGCGGCGCCCACGTGGGGCGAGCGGATGACGATCGCCGCGGGGTCGTAGGCCGACATCGTCTGGACGGTGTCCTTCAGCGACTCGCCCTTGTCGACCGAGGAGCCGACCGAGCGGATGTTGACCACGTCGGCCGACAGCCGCTTGGCGGCGAGGTCGAAGGACGAGCTCGTGCGCGTCGAGGCCTCGTAGAAGAGGTTCACGACAGTCCTCCCGCGCAGCGCGGGCACCTTCTTGATCTCGCGCCCGGAGACCTCGGCGAACGACGCCGCACGGTCCAGGATGCGCTCCATGTCGCCCCGCTCGAGCTCCTCGATGGAGAGCAGATGCTTCATACCAGCGCCTCCTTGGGAACCGAGATCGTCACCTCGTCGAGGCCGTCGAGCTCCTCCACCCGCACGTTCACGCGCTCGCTGCGCGCGGTCGGAAGGTTCTTGCCGACGTAGTCGGGGCGGATGGGCAGCTCGCGGTGACCGCGGTCGGCGAGCACGGCCAGCTGGACGCGGGCGGGCCGGCCGTAGTCGAACAGCGCCTCTATCGCCGCCCGCGCGGTGCGTCCGGTGAAGAGCACGTCGTCGACGATCACCAGCGTGCGGTCGCCGAGGGCGAAGTCGAGGTGGGAGGCGTGCACGACCGGGGAGGCGCCGCGGGTCGTCAGGTCGTCGCGGTAGAAGGCGATGTCGATGTCGCCGAGGGGAACCTCGGCGTCGACCAGCTCTTCGACGAGGCCCTGAAGCCGGGCGGCGAGCACCGCACCGCGCCGGTGGATGCCCACGAGAGCGATCTCGCGATCGGCGTTCTTCTCGATGACCTCGTGCGCGATGCGCACCAGGGTGCGGCGCATGTCGTCGCGGTCGAGGACGACCTTGGGATGCTGCAACGCGCTCCTTCCTGGCCTCGCGGGACCGGGTTAAAGGAACCGACGGTCCGGACGGTAGCAAGGACCCCTGACGCTAGGCCCGCGCTAAGGACGGTCGATCGTGAGCGTGACGGTCTCCCCCGGCGCGAGCGTCGAGCCCGCCGGCGGGTCCTGCGCCCTGACGCGGCACACCGAGCTGTCGAGCACGCACAGGAAGCTGTCCTCGTTCACGTCGGCCGAGTAGCCAGTCTTCTGCAGCGCAGAGCGCGCATCGTCGGGGGAGCGGCCGACGACGTCGGGGACGCTCGGGGTGACGACCACCTTCTCCGAGCGCGTGACCGTGCGGGTCACGGTGGCCGGGCCCGTGGGCGCGTCCTGGGAGGTCGGATCGACGAGGATCACCAGCAGGGCCACCAGCGCCCCGGCGAGAAAGCCGGCCGCCACCAGCGCGCCCCGCACCAGCCAGCGGTGGGCCTGGCGCCAGTGCTCGGCCGTCTCGGGGGGCGGGGAAGGAGGAGCGCTCACTGCTCCGCGGGCGCGGGGTGCGCTTTCTCCAGCCGGGCCCGCAGCTCGTCCCAGGGCACGAGCCCCGGCTCGCCGCGCTCGGGGAAGGGAACCTCGATGGTGTCGAAGTCGCGCGGCACCACGGTCGTGGGGAAGACGGCGCGCGCCTCGTCGCGGATCTCGCGCGGCAGGTGGCGCGGAGAGAGGTGGGTGAGCGCGAGCACGCGCACCCCGGCGCCGGCGGCGAGCACGGCGGCGGCTCGAGCCGTGCTGTGGTCGGTCTGGGCCGCGCGCTCGGCCTCCTCCTCGGTGAAGGTCGCCTCGTGGACGAGCAGATCGGCGTCGTGGGCAGCTACCGCGACGGCCTCGCTGGGCGCCGTGTCACCCGAGATCACGATCTTGCGCCCGGGGCGCGCCGGGCCGAGCACCTGCTCGGGCGCCACGCCGTCCACCGTCTCGCCGCGCTGCAGGCGCCCGAAGTCCGGGCCCTCGACCACGCCGAGGGCGCGGGCGCGCTCGGCGTCGAAGCGCCCCGGCCGTTCCTCCTCGACCAGCGCGTAGCCCAGCGCCGCGCGCCCGTGGCGCGCGGCGAAGGCGGCGATCGCGTAGCCGTCGCGCCGCACGAGCTCGCCGGGGCGAAGCTCGACGAAGCGCAGCTCGTAGCCCGTCCGCCCGTACAGCGGGCGCAGCGACCCCATGAGCCGCTCGAGGCCCTGCGGCCCGTGGATGGTCAGCGGCCGGTCGCGGTCGCGCAGGTCAAAGCTCTTGAGCATCCCCGGCAGGCCGAGCCAGTGGTCGAGGTGGAAGTGGGTCAGGAAGACGTCGGTGAGGTCACTCAACCCGACCGTGCGCAGCAGCTGGCGCTGGGTTCCCTCGCCGCAGTCGAGCAGGATGCGATCACCGCCGCGGCGGACGAGCAGCGCGGGCAGGCCGCGGCGCGCGGTCGGCACCGCACCCGCGGTTCCAGCGAAGAAGACCGACAGATCCACGGCGCAGACGCTAGCCGGACGCTCGTCGCGCCAGGTGCACGCATAATCGGCGGGTGGCCGAGACAGCAGCCCCACCGGTTGCGGGACGTACCGCATGGGCGCGCAACCTGGCGACGCCCGTCCGCGACTTCCTGAGCCGCGAGAGCGGCAGCGCGGTCGCCCTGCTCGGCGCGACGGTCGCGGCGCTGGTCTGGGCCAACTCGCCGTGGCCGGACTCCTACGAGTCCGTCTGGACCACGCAGCTCGCCATCCGGCTCGGCGACCACGAGATCTCGCTCGACCTTCGCCACTGGGTCAACCAGGGCCTCATGACCTTCTTCTTCCTGGTCGTGGGCCTCGAGGCCAAGCGCGAGCTGGACCTGGGCGAGCTGCGCGAGCGGCGCCGGCTGGCCATCCCGACGGTGGCCGCGCTCGGCGGGATGGCGGTCCCGGTCGCGATCTACCTCGCCTTCAACGCGGGCGGCGAGGGGGCGCACGGCTGGGGAGCCGCGATGTCGACCGACACCGCCTTCGCCCTCGGCGTCCTGGCGATCGTCGGGCCGCGGGGGCTCACCCGCCTGCGCGTCTTCCTGCTCAGCGTCGCCGTGGTCGACGACCTCGCGGCGCTGATCGTCATCGCCATCGCCTACACGAACCATCTCTCGATGGTGGCGCTCGTGGTGGCAGTGGGGCTGTTCGGGGCCGTGGTCGCGCTGCGCTACACCCCGTTCCCCTGGCGTCGCCAGGCGGCGGTGGTGCTCGGCGGCGCGCTGTGGGTGGCGTTGCTGAAGTCGGGCATCGATCCGATCGTCTCCGGGCTGGCGGTCGGGCTCGTCACGACCGCCTACTCGCCGGCGCGCGGTGACCTCGAGCGCGTGGCCGAGCTGACCCGGTCCTTCCGCGAGCAGCCGACGCCCGAGCTCGCACGCTCGGCCCAGCTCGGCGTCGCCTCGGCGATCTCGGCCAACGACCGCCTGCAGTACCGCCTGCACCCGTGGACCAGCTACGTGATCGTCCCGCTGTTCGCGCTCGCCAACGCGGGCATCCACGTCACCGGCGACCTGTTGCGTGACGCTGCCTCCTCGGCGATCACGCTCGGGATCCTCGTCGGCTACGTCGTCGGCAAGCCGGTGGGCATCCTGGGCGCGTCGTGGCTGGCCATGCGGCGACGGCTCGGCGGCCAGCGCCTGCCGATCAGCTGGCTGGGCCTGGCCGCGGGTGGCGCGGTGGCGGGCATGGGCTTCACGGTCGCCCTGCTGATCGCGACGATCGCCTTCGACGGGCAGACGCTGGCCGAGGCGAAGGTGGGCGTCCTGGGCTCTGCGGTCGTCGCGCCGCTGCTGGCCTGGGCGGTGTTCCGCGCCGCCCGGCTGCTCCCCGCACCGGTGCGCGCGCGCCAAATCGCCCGCACCGCCGACGAGCTGCTCGACCTGGCCGACGAGGTAGACCCGCGGCGCGACCACGTCCGCGGAAGCGACACGGCCACGGTCACGCTGCTGGAGTACGGGGACTTCGAGTGCCCCTACTGCGGCCAGGCCGAGTCGATCGTCCGCGACCTGCTCGCCTCCTTCGGCGACGAGCTGCGCTACGCCTGGCGCCACCTGCCGCTCAACGACGTGCACCCGCACGCCCAGATGGCCGCCGAGGCCGCGGAGGCCGCGGCCTCCCAGGGAGCGTTCTGGGAGATGTACGACCGCCTGCTCACCCACCAGGACGAGCTGGACATCGACGACCTTCGGCGCCACGCGCAGGAGCTCGGTCTCGACGTCGAGCGCTTCTGGAAGGAGCTTCACAGCCGCCGCCACGCCCCCCGGATCGCCGACGACGTCGCCACCGCCGACGCCAGCGGCGTAGCCGGCACGCCGACCTTCTTCGTCAACGGACAGCGCCACCACGGCGCCTACGACGTCGCCACGCTCACCGAGGCGGTCCAGCGCGCCCGCAGGCGCGAGCGCAGCCGGCTCGTCGCCGCCGGGTGAGCGCCGTGGCGGCGCGCTAGCGCAGGACCGCGTCGGCCAGCAGCTCGACCTGCTCGGGGCCGGATGACGCCGGGAAGCAGATCACCTCGTCGGCTCCCGCCTGTTCGAACGCGGCGATGTAGCCCTTGAGTGTCTGTTCGTCCTTCGCAGCGGACTGCAGGATCTGGTCGCGGTACTCGGCGAGGCGTGCCCGACGACTCGAGCGAGCTGCTCGCCGAGCACGCCCGCGAGCTCGACGGCGCCTGGAGAGCGCTGTCTGACGGGCTCGTTGCAGGGTCGGAGGTCCATGTCGACGCCGAGGGGCGGCTGCATGCCGACAAGATCGACGCGATCGCGGACCCGCCGAGCCTCGTCGATCTGCGCCGCCGCCTGGAGGGCATGCTCCCGCGGGTCGATCTCCCGGACCTGATCCTGGAGGTCATGGCCTGGCACCCCGGATTCGTGGCGGCGTTCGCTGGGGTGTCGGGCGGCCGCAGCCGACTCGCCGACCTGCACGTGACGATCGCCGCCGGGCTGACCGCGCACGCGCTGAACGTCGGCTACGTCCCGGTGATCTCCGAAGGCGTGCCGGCGCTGACGCGCGGCCGCATCAGCCACGTCGACCAGAACTACCTGCGCCCCGAGAACTACACCGCCGCCAACAGCGTCCTGATCGCCGCGCAAGACGACATCGCGCTCGCCCGACAGTGGGGCGGCGGCCTGGTGGCGGGCATCGACGGGATGCGGTTCGTCGTTCCCGTGCGCAGCATCCACGCGCGCCCGAACCCGAAGTACTTCGGGCGCCGGCGCGGCGCGACGTGGCTCAACATGCTCAACGACCAGGCCGTCGGCCTCGCCGGCCGCGTGCTGTCGGGCACCCCAGGGACTCGCTGCACATGATCGACCTCATCTACAGCCAGGACGCCGGCCAGCGACCCGACGTGATCATCACCGACACCGGCTCCTACAGCGACATCGTCTTCGCCCTGATCACGCTGCTCGGCTTCGACTACCGCCCGCAGCTCGCCGACCTGCCCGACGCGAAGCTGTGGCGCACGCCATCGGCGCGGACAACGGGCCGCTGAACGCCGCGGCGCGCGGCAAATCGACCTGGCACGCATCGAGCGGCAGTGGCCGGACATCTTGCGCGTCGTCGCTTCGATTCACACCGGCGCCGTCCCGGCCTACGACATCCTCAGGGTCCTCGCGCCCGGCGGCACGCCCACACAGCTGGGTGACGCGCTCGCTCACTACGGGCGGATCTTCAAGACGCTGCACGTCCTCTCTTACGTCGACGACGAGCCCTACCGCCGCGAGATCAGGGCATGCGCAACCTCCAAGAAGGCCGCCACGACCTCGCCCGCACGATGTTTCACGGCCGCAAACGCGAACTGTGCCACGGCTACCGCGACGGGATGGAAGACCAGCTCGGCGCGCTCGGACTGATCCTCAACACGATCACCCTCTGGAACACCATCTATTTCGACCACGCGATCGGGCAGCTACGCACGACCGGATACCCCGTGCTCGACGCCGACGTCGCACGCTTGTCGCCGTACATGCGCCGCCACATCAACTTCCACGGCCACTACTCCTTCGCCCCCACCAACCTCGCCGGCGAGC
>JBBQNQ010000002.1:0-75784 GCA_038330095.1 Solirubrobacterales bacterium | reverse complement strand
CGACGCGGCCGTCCTGCGCGACGAGCAGCGCGAGCAGCTCGAACTCCTTGGGTCGCAGCGCGAGCTCGTCGCCGGCCTGCCAGGCACGGCGCGCGGGCAGGTCGACGACGACGTCGCCGGCCCGCAGCGGCTCGGACGGCTCGATCGCAGCCTGGTCGGCCCGGCGCAGGTGCGCGCGGACCCGCGCGAGCAGCTCGGAGAGCCGGAACGGCTTGATCAGGTAGTCGTCGGCCCCGGCGTCGAGGCCGGCCACGACGTCGAGCTCCTGGTCGCGCGCGGACAGGATGAGGATCGCCAGATCGGGCCGCGCGGTGCGCAGCCGCCGGCAGACCTCGATGCCGTCGACGTCCGGGAGGCCGAGGTCGAGGACGACGAGCCCGATCTCCGAGCCGGCGGCGGCGAGCGCCGGCCCGCCGCGAGCCAGCCGGCGTACTGCGTAGCCCTGGGCGAAGAGGACCCGGACGAGACCGCCGGCGATCGCCTCGTCGTCTTCGACGAGCAGGATTCCGGGCAGGCTCATTGCTTTTGGACGCTAGCGCCCGGGTAGCCGCTGCCCGGCGACCTTTGACCGGCCGTTGACCTTGACCCAAGCCGGGCTTGACCGGGGCCTGTCAGGTTGGGCTCATGAGCAACACGCGGAGGGGCTCAGCCCCCGGCGACGTCCCGGCGCAGGAAGACGAGGAAGCCGGCGACGAGCGCGGGAACCGCGTAGAGCGAGCACACCCAGGCCGCACGGACGATCGGCGCCCAGTCCACCGGCTCGCGCAGGAGCCCCTGCCAGGCGGTGAACTGGGTGCTCAGCAGGTACGGGTCCATGAAGCGCAGCCCGGGCAGGATGCCTATGAGCTGGAGCAGCAGCGAGGCCATCAGCGTCCCGACCACCGCCGCGGCGCTGTTGCGGAACACCGTGGAGAACAGCAGGCCGATCGCCGCGATCGCGAGGATCGGCATGAGGTAGACGAGCAGGCTGGCGCCGACCAGTCCCAGACCGCGGCTGGCCGAGATCGTCGTCCCCGAGAGGGTGGGCAGCGGGTGAAAGCCGGAGACGATGGACCCCGCACCCACCGCGATCGCGCCGCTCAGCGCGATGGCGGCAACGGCGTAGGTCATCGCCGCGAGGGCCTTGCCCCCGAACACCTGGTGGCGCTCGACCGAGCGGGTGAGGATCGTCTTGAGCGTCCCGTTGTGGTCCTCGGCGGCGACGATGTCGCCCGCGACCAGCGCGGTGATGAGCGGGAACATCCAGATCGATCCGAACAGCAGCAGCACGAGCGGGATCGCCAGACCGGTCGAGTGGATGTAGCGCCCGAAGGCCACGTCCTCGGGGCCGCCCTTCTGCGTCGCCACCGCGACCGAGAAGAGGATCGGCACCAGCGCGGCGGCCCCGAGGCCGAGGTAGGTGCGCTTCTGGAAGCGCAGCTTGCGCAGCTCCCAGCGATAGACGGTGAGCACGCCGGGCCTCACACCGCCGCCTTTGCGGGGAAGGCGGTCCGCGGTCCGCCTCCCTCGCCCTCGCCCTCGGTCAGAGCGAAGAACAGGTCTTCGAGCGTCGCGTTGCGGGGTGCCAGCTCGAGGGTGAGCGCCCCCGCCTCGGCCAGTGCGAGCGACAGCTCGGCGATGGCGCTCTCGGACTCGGCGCGCATGGCCAGGCCCCCGGCGGGGTCGGTCGTCACGCGGTCGATCCCGCGCTGGGCCTCGGCCACCGCGAGAGCGCGCCGGTCGTCGGTGGTGCGCAGGCGGTGCGTCGAGCCCGCCGCGCGGCGCAGGTCGGCCAGCGCCCCTTCGTAGGCGACGCTTCCGCGCCGGACGATGGCCACCCGGTTGCACAGCTCCTCCACCTCGGGGAGCAGGTGGCTGGAGAGCAGGACGGTCATCCCGCCGTCGGCCAGCCGGCGGATCAGCAGCCGCATGTCGCGCATGCCGGCGGGGTCAAGGCCGGTCGCCGGCTCGTCGAGCAGCATGAGCCGCGGGCGGCGCAGCAGCGCCGCCGCGATGCCCAGCCGCTGTCGCATCCCGTGGGAGTAGCCGCCGACCTTGTCCTTGGCGCGATCGCGCAGCTCGACGACGTCCAGCACCTCGTCGATGCGCCCGCGCGCGTCATCGCCGTCGAGCGCGGCGCACAGCTCCAGATTGCGCCGGCCCGTGAGGTAGGGGTAGAAGCGCGGCGCCTCGACGAAGCCGGCCACGCCGTCGAGCGCGGCGACCCCGGCCTGCGGATTGCGGCCGAACAGCGCCACGGTGCCCTCCGTGGGACGGATCAGCCCGAGCATCATCCGCAGAGACGTGGTCTTGCCCGCCCCGTTGGGCCCGAGGTAGCCGAACACGTCCCCGGCCTGCACCGTGAGGTCGACATCGTCCACGGCCACGAGCTCGCCGTAGCGCTTGGTCAGCCCGCGGACCTCGATCGGCGCGGCGGAAACGGCGCTCAAAGCGCTCGGGATGCTGCCTTGGCGACGGTCGGCGAGACCGATCCGAGGACCGTGTACTCGACGGCGCCGCGCCGGAAGCGCAGCACCGTCCCCAGGGCGGTATCGAGCTCCTCGCCAGGGCTGCCGTCGACCGTGACCTGCGGCAGCTTGAGCCTGGATATTGAGCCGCTGCCGTTGCCCGGCGCCGAAGCTCGGGTCTCGAGCACCGCGACGGCGCCCGGGCCCTTGCCGTAGGTCACGACCGCGCCCGAAGCGCCCTCGAGCTCGACGAGCCGAACTTCGTCGCGCACGCGCCCGGCCAGCGCGGGCGGGGCGGCGAGCGTGAAGGGCAGCCTGCGGCGTACGGCGGCGAGGCCGGTGACCGCCGGCCGCTCGCCCGAGCGCCCGCCCGAGCTCGGCGCGAGGTCGACGTTCTTAGCGCCGGAGGGGATCGCCACCGTCAAGTTGGAGGCGGGGACGGAGCCGAAGGAGACCTTCGTCGCCTCGAGCTCGAGCACCGGAGCCGCCGAGCCCGACCCGTACACGGCGGCCCGCAGCGGCACTCCGGTCCCGGCGTCCCAAGCGAGCTCCAGCCTGTCGAGCAGGCCGCCAGGGTCGCGCGGCGCGCCGCGAACCGTGTACGCCGGGCGCCCGGCCACGTTGCTCGGCGTCGCGGCGGAGAGCGCTGCGCGCACCATCACCCGGTCGAGCGCCTTCTGGATCCGCGCGAGCGAGGGCACCGCGCCGGCCGGCTCGCTCTTTCGCTCGCGCGGAAGGGCAGCGCGGTAGACGGTGTTCGAGCCGGAGTCATAGACCGACAGGCGATTGCCGTCGACCAGCACCTGGACGTCACCGCCGCCGCGGTCCGGTGAGGCCTGCAGCTCGAGCCGCAGGCGGCCGCCGGCGGCCCACAGGCGGCCCGTCGCCCCCGTTAGGATCGGATCGGAGCCCTGCAGCACGCCCGAATCGATCAGGCGGTTGGTGAAGGCGATGCGCGCGGTGACCCCCTTTGCCGGCGGCGCGTTCAGCGCGTCACGCAGGGCCTGGGCGAGCGGCTTGGGCGGTGGCTTGGGAGCGCCCCCTCCGGCGGCGAGCGCGATCGCGGCGAGCGCGCCCGCGCCTAGCGCTACGACTGCGCAGAGGGCGAGGACGCGGCGGGTCGAGATCGTGCGCAGGTAGGACATGGAACCTCGGGTCCTTCAAAGGTAGACCACGGCGCACCTCGGCCATCCAGACCGGGCGCGCCGCAGCTTCGCGACGCCGCGGCAGACGCATCCGGGTACCGTCAGCCCGGTGCCGACGACGAGCGCCGGGATCCTGCTTTGGCGCCGCCGCGCGGGTCGGGTCGAGGTCCTGCTCGTGCATCCCGGCGGGCCGTTCTGGGCACGCAAGGACGAAGGCGCGTGGTCGATTCCGAAGGGCGAGCTGGGGCCGGGTGAGGCGCCGCGGGAGCGCGCGCGGGTCGAGTTCGAGGAGGAGCTCGGAGCGCCTCTACCCGAGGGGCCGCTGGCCGAGCTCGGGGAGGTCCGCCAGAGCGGGGGCAAGGTCGTCGTCGGCTTCGCCCGGGAGGGCGACTTCGACCCCGAGACGCTGCGCTCCAACACCTTCGAGCTGGAGTGGCCGCCGCGCTCGGGCCGTCGACAGCAGTTCCCGGAGGTCGATCGCGCGGAATGGTTCGCGATCGCGGCGGCGCGGCGGCGGATCAATCCGGCGCAGGCCGCCTTCCTCGACCGCCTCTAACTCGTCCGGGTAGAGCACGGCGTACTTCGGTCATTCAGGCGCGCCGTTCTGGAACACGGCGAGAATGGACAGGCCGGCGGGAAGGCTCGCGCCGCGGCGAACCGCCCCGGCCTCCGCGCGGAAGGGCAGCGTGAGCAGGCCGTCCAGCGAGCGGGGGGTGAGCGAGAGCTCAGAGCGACCCGCCGCGATCCGTGACCGGCGGCGATGGGCGAGCCGCACGACCGCCGCCGGAGCGAAGAGCAGGCTGTTGAAGTGCGTCACGCGGACCGGCGACCAGCCCGCGGCTCCCGCCGCCCGGCTCAGACCGCGGCGGTTATAGCGACGATGGTGACCGTTGCGCTCGTCGTGGACCGACCACAGCCATTGGTAGGCGGGCACAGTCAGGACCAGGAAGGCCCCCGGCGCTGCGACCCGCCGCAGCTCGCGAAGCGTCCGCGCCTCGAGCGGCGTGTGCTCTATGACGTCTAGGCAGGTGATGAGGTCGAAGCTCGCGGCGGGGTAGGGAAGCTGCTCCACGGCACCCCGGCGGATCTCGCCGCAACCGCGTGAGCGAGCGGCCGTCACGGCCACCGGGCTGAGGTCGACGCCGGCGACTCGGCCGTAGGGAGCGAGCGCCTCCAGGGTGCGCCCCGAGCCGCAGCCGGCGTCGAGGATCGCGCAGTCGGCGGGCAGCGGCAGTCGATCGATCGCCGCCAGCAGGACCTGCCGGCGCCCGCGATACCACCAATGCCGTTCGTCGCCGTCCAGCATCGCCGTGAGCTCCGAGTCGACCATGCCACCACGATCGCGAAGACGGCGTTGGCGGGATCGAGCCCTGAGTTGGAATCGGGTTAGCCCGCGTCGGGATCGAGGAGCTCCGCGGGAGCGGGGGGAAGGCTGAGCTCGAACGTGGCGCCGGCGCTCGCGTCGACCAGCCGCAGCGAGCCGCCCATGCGATCGGCGAGCTCGCTGCCGATCGCCAGCCCGAGGCCGAAGCCGCTCTCCCCCGCCGTCTCCGTGCCCCGATGGAAACGCTCGAAGATCTGATCCTGCTCCTTCGCCGGTACTCCCGGCCCTAGGTCGCTGACCGCTATCACGGGCCCGCTGCCGTCGCGCGCGTCGAGGCGCACGGTAACCGCCGAGCCGCCGGGACCGAAGCGCAGCGCGTTGTCGAGCAGGATGCCGAGAACCCGCGCGACGCCGCCGGGGTCGGCGAACGCCCAGCTGCGCCGGGGGGCGTCGAGCTCGATCGCGACGTCGCGCTCGCGGCCGCGGACCTCGAACTCGTTCACGACCGAGTGGCTGAGGTCGCGCAGGTCGACGAGCTCCTCGCGCAGCGGCACGCCGGCGTCCAGCCGGCTGAGGTCCAGCAGCTCGGCGGCGAGCAGCCCGAGGCGCGTGCTCTGCCGCTGCGCCCGGCCGACCTGGTCGCGAGCCCCGGGGAGATCGGGCTTCGGCGGCTCGAGGTCGCGGGCCAGAGACTCGAGCAGGAGCTGCAGGGAGGCGACCGGGGTGCGCAGCTCGTGCGAGGCGGTGGCCACGAAGGTGCGCCTCGCCTGCTCCTGCTCGCGCAGCCGCTGCTGCATGGTGGCGAACGCGCGCGTGAGGTCGCCGACCTCGTCCTGGGCCTGATCGGGCTGGACCTCAGCGACCGGCCCGACGTCGGCGACCCGCAGCGCGGTGTCGCGCAGCGCGTTCAGCCGCCGGACGAGGCGGCCGGCGAGCAGGACGCCGACGAGCAGCGCCAGTGCCAGTCCGGCGGGGGCGGCGAGGAGCAGCCCGCGGCGGACGACCTGCGCGGCGGAGCGGGCGGCGTCGAGCGGCCGGCGCAGTGTCACTGCGAAGCGCTTCTCGTCTGTCCGCACGGGAATGGCGACCTCCGCGGCCTGGTCGTCGCCGCTTCCGGTCAGCCCGCGCACGGGCCGGTTCTTCCGCAGCGCCCGCCGGGCGCGGTCGAAGCGCTCAGCCGGCTCGAAGTCGGTGGCGACGAGGAGCCGGCCGCGCGTGTCCACCGCGGCGACCTCCACGCCGGTCTGTCGGCGCAAGCGCTCGGCCACGCGAAGGAGCGCACGCGAGCGCGGGCGGATGGCCGAGCTCGGAAGGTCGGCGAAGCTTGGTCGCGCGGCGAGCGCCGTCTGGCTGAGCGAGGTCACGGCGTCCTGGCGCAGCCGGTGGTCGAGGGGGAGCAGCAGCGCGCCCGCGACCACGGCGAGCGTGAGGGCGCTGACCGCGAGCAAGGCCGCCGTCAGGCGGCCCCGGAGGCCCAGGAAGGCCACCCGCCGCACCTCAGGGCCGGTACAGGCGGTAGCCGACTCCGCGCACCGTGAGTAGGAGCCGCGGGGTAGCCGGCTCCTCCTCGAGCTTCTCGCGCAGGTGACGCAGGTGGACGTCAATGCCGCGGGGATCGCGGTAGGCGCTGTCGCCCCAGATTCCCCGCAACAGCTCCTGGCGGGTGAACAGCACGCCGGGCTTCTCCATCAGGGTGCGCAGCAGCTCGAACTCGGAGAAGGTGAGCTTGACGGGGTGCCCGTGCGTCGTCACCTCGCGGGTGGCGCGGTCGAGGGTGAGCGGGCCGCAGCTCAGCACCTCCTCGCCTGCGGGCTGGCCTCCCGAGCGGCGCAGGACGGCCCGGATGCGGCTGCGCAGCTCGGCTGACCCGAACGGCTTGGTCACGTAGTCGTCGGCGCCGGCCTCGAGGCCCAGGACCGCGTCGGCCTCGCTGTCGCGGGCGGTGAGCATGATGATCGGCACGACGTTGCGGCGCTCGCGAAGGGTGCGACAGACCTCGTAACCGTCCGGACCGGGGCCCAGGGCGACGTCGAGCAGGACCACGTCGAAGCGGTCCGTCGTGGCCCGATCGATGGCCGCGCGCCCGTCGGCCACCGTCATCACTCGGTGGCCCTCACGGTCGAAGAGCCTTCGCAGCTGCTCGCGCAGCTCGGACTCGTCGTCCACGACGAGGATGTCCAGCGCGGTCATCGCGCACATGGGGCTACGGTACCTGTGCCGCACGCCGCGCGGGGCCGGCTGCCCGGCCCGGTGCCGGGCGCTGCCCCGGCCCGGATCAGCTTGGCAGGCCCTGGCCGAAGCTAGCTCGCGGGCCGCGCTCGGGCGGGGCCTGGCGCGACAGGCGGCGCAGGCCGGTCTGTTGGGCGGCGAGCTCGCGGAACGCCCGCACGACCACGCCGACGCGTGCGCCGCTCTGGTCGCCGGCGGGGCGATGGCGATGGCGCACGTCCTGCTCTAGGATCCGCGCCCCCTGCGCGCGGCACTTGACCAGCAGCTCGGTGCTGATCATCGCGCCGCTGGAGCTGAGCTCGAGCCCGTCGAGGAGCTCGCGGCGGATCAGCTTGAACGCGCAGTCGACGTCGTGGACGGGCAGGTGGAAGAGCGAGCGCACGAGCCAGCTCCACGCGGCGCCGTTCATCCGCCGCAGGGGCGGATCGCAGCGGGGCGACCGGCGCCCGGCGACGACGTCGGCCGAGTCCGCGAGCGCGGCGAACTGGTCGAGGTCGTCGAGGTCGAACTGGAGGTCTGAGTCGGTGATCAGCACCCACGGCATCCACGCGGCCCTGATGCCGGTGCTAAGGGCCGCCCCGTAGCCGCGATTGTGCGGGTGCACCAGCAACCGGACGCGGCTGATCTCGCCCACGAAGCTCGAGGCCACGCGCGCGGTGTCGTCGCTGCTGCCGTCGTCGACCACGAGGATCTCGTAGTCCAGGCTCGTGCGGGCGGCGGCGGCCATCGCCGCGCGGATCGCCGCAGACACGTTGGCCTCTTCGTTGAAGCACGGCAGGATGACCGAGAGGCCCGGCAGCGACCGCGGCGCGACAGGCTCCGCGGGCGCCGGCGCGCTCGCGACGGGGTCGCTCGCAGAGGAGGTCAGGAGAGTCATGCGGCGATGATCCGGCGCGGGCGGTGGGCCGCGGTTGGCGCCGCGTTAGGGCCCTGTTGGATCGCGCCGGCCCACGCCGCTCGACCAGCCGCTAGGTTGCCGCCGGTGCGAGCGCTCCGCGCCCACCCCCGTGCCCTGGTGCCGGCGTCCTACCTCGTGCTCGCGCTGCTCCTGGTGGCCTGGAGCGCGAGTCGCTCGCCGGCGGCCGGTCCGACCGCGGCGAGCCGCTGCGCGGGCGTCCGGTCCGGAGACCTACCGGTAACGGTCACCGTCGGCGGCCGGCCCCGCTCGGCCCTCGTCCACGTCCCGGCGGGCCTGCGACGGCCGGCTCCGCTGATCCTCGCCTTCCACGGCGCAGGGGGCAACGGTCCGGCCATGCAGCCCTACTCGCGCCTGTCGCGGGCCGCGCCCGGGATGATCGTCGCCTACCCGACGGCCGATCGCTCGCGCCGGCGCTGGACCCTGGCCGGTGATCCCGACGGTTTCCCCGACGACCTCGGCTTCGTCCGCACGCTGCTGCGAACGCTCGAGCGCCGGTTGTGCGTCGACCCTAAGCGCGTATACGCGACGGGGGTCTCCAACGGCGGAGGCTTCGCTGCGCGCCTGGCGTGCCGGCTCGGAGACCGGATAGCCGCCATCGCGGCGGTCGCCGGACGCTATGACAACGGTCCATGCAGTCCGCCGCGGCTGATCTCGGTACTGGAGATCCACGGCACCGCAGACGAGGTGGTGCCCTACCACGGCCGGCCTCCCGACTATGCGGCGGCCGTGCGGCCGTGGGTCGAGGCGTGGGCCCGCCGCGACGGCTGCGCGAGGTCGCCCGTGCGCCGCGTCATCGCGCGCAAGTCGGTGCGCTTCGACTGGACGCCGTGCGCTGCCCGCGGCGTGCAGGTGGCCCACATCGTGGCCGTCGGTGGCACGCACGCCTGGCCCGGGGCCAACCCGCCGGACCCCGGGCCGCCGAGCAGGTTCTCGGCGGCGGTGCAGGTGGTGCGCTTCTTCACCGGTCGCCGGCTGGGCCCACGGCTCGCCTGAAGCCAGGCGGTCAGCGTCCGCCGCTCCTGGTTCCCTGGCGGAGGCGAAGCAGCACCAACTTGGGGGGGAGCCCCGTGCGCCGGGCGGAGATCTTGGTGCCGTTCCGGCGCGCCCAGCGCTGCGCGCCCGAGCACGCCACGCGACGTGACGGGCGCTTGCAGCGGCCGCGGGTCAGCAGCGCGTAGCGCACCTCGCCGCGGCGCACCGCTGACTGCAGCGTACGCGCCGAGACGATGCGGTGCCCGCGGATCGTGGTGAGCACGAGCACCGGCCTCGCATCGTGGGTTATCAGCGGACCCGCGAGGATGGCTGCGCCCGCGACGACCTCGAACCGGTTGCGCCGGGTCCTGGGAGCGAGGTAGCGGCTCAGCCGGTCGATCCGTCTGGTCGACAGCGCTCCGGGCCGCCCCGAGTCAGACCGGCCGTCGCGAACGAGCTGCGTGGAGGCCTTGAACGGGCCCCACAGGAGCGCGAGGACCACCGCGCCGACGGCGACGACCACCGCGGCACGGGCCACAACGCGTCCGCGGGGGGCCAGGCGCCAGGCGCCGCGCGCGAGCGTGGCCAACCCCAGCCCGAGCACGCCCGCGAGGGCCGGGGCGATCACCTCGACGTAGCGGGGGTGAAGCTGGCGCATCGTGCTCAGCACGACGACCCCGGTCAGCAGCCAGATGGCGAGCGACACGGCGACGGCCCGGTGGGCCCGGAACGCGGCGACCTCGTCGCCGTCGCGACGCCGGGTCGACAAGGCGGCGCCGAGCGCGCCGAGCACCCCCAGCGCGACGGCGGGCACCAGCTCGGTGCCCACGAGCGAGCGGTAGTGCCGTCCCTGAGCGCGAATCAGCCGGGCAGCGCCTGGCAGGTCGTTGCGCGGCGCGTGCTTGGTGGGGTTGAGCCGGTCCAGCCCGTTGAACACGAAGGTCGACTCCCACGGGCTGCCGCTCGTCGAGCCGATCGCGAAGGGCCGCGAGCTGCTTGGGGCAAGCGACACGAAGGCCAGCCACGAGAGGCTCAGCGCGAGGAACGCCGCGCCCGCCGCCGTCAACGCGCCCAGGCGGACGAGCCGCGGCTGCGCACTGCTCAACCAGAACATTGCCACGATCGCAGGGAGGGGGATCAGGGCCTCGAACAGCTTGACGTTGAACGCCACGCCCATGACCGCGCCGGCGAGGAGGAGCGGCATGACGCGCCCTGAGCGCCCGGCGCGCAGCGCCAGCCACGCCGCGAGCACGTCGAGGGCCATCATCAGCGAGTCCATCGTGTCGCTGCGGTCGGTGAGCACCGCTATGGGGAGCACCGCCAGCGCGAGCGCGCCGATCCCCGCCGCGAGCCGACCGCCGGTCGAGCGAAGGACCGCATAGAGCAGCGGGACGGCGGCGATCCCGGCGAGCGCCGCCGGCAGGCGCAGCTGGGACGAGCCGAAGCCCAGGAGCTTCACGCTCGCGACCTGGAGCCAGAGGTCGACGGGCGGCTTGTCGATGGACAACGACCCGCCGGGCTCGAAGGCGCCGAACAGGAAGTTGTGCCACGAGACGCTCATGCTTCGCACGGCCGCGTCGTAATAGGGATTGGCCCCGACCGGGGAGAAGGCCGACAGCCGGAGGACGGCCGCCAGCGCAGTGACGGCGAGCACCGGGGCCCACACGCTCGCGCCGGAGCGCGCGATTCCCCTGACCCTCGGCGAGCTCAACGCCTCCGGAAGCCGAGCGACAGCCGTGCGCGGCGTCCAGCGCGAGCGAGCGGGGAGCGTGGGTGCACCCATGCACCGAGCGTCGCCGAGGCGAGGTGAGGCTCGGTTGCCCGATCGTTGGCGTCCGGTTAGCCGTCGGCGCGCGGGCCGCGCGTTAGGTTCCGAGGACTAGGGCCGCCGGCTGGAACATCCACACTAGGTAGGCGCAGAGGCAGAGGGTGGCGACGCGCAGTCGACGATCGCTGCCGAGCGCCGCAAGGGGAGTCAGCCACACGACGTACCAGGGCAGCAGCCAGGTCGTCGTCACCAGCACCGTGAGCGTCGCCCAGCCGGCGCAGGAGATCCAGTCGGCCCCTCGCAGCGCGCGAACGAACGCGACGCCGAGCCCGATCGCGAGCAGGGCATGGGCGGTGAGGCGAACCCCTGCATCTTCCCCCGAGAAGCCGATCAGGAGGGCCAGCCGGTTGGGCACGCTGCGCGTCGCGACGAGGCGCTGCTGACTGGAGATCTGATTCAGGAAATCGAAGGCGTGCGTCCCGAAGCCCGCTACGGCGATGGCGCCGAGCACGGCGACCGCTACCAGCCCCGTGGCGATCATCCGGCGGCGGGCGGCGGGCCGGGCGGCGACGAGCATGAAGGGCGCCACCAGTCCCGCCGAAGCCTTCATCCCGGCGGCTGCCACGATGCTTGCGGCGGCGCCCCGCTCCTTGGTGCTTACCACGCAGGCGACCCCGGCGAGGGTCAGGAGCACCACGAGCAGGTCGTTGTGCGCGCCGCCTACCGCGAACAGGAGGAGGAACGGGTTGAGGCCCACGAACGCCGCGGCCGCCACGGCGGGTCGGCCGAGCCCCTTCGCGATCGACCACGTCAGGGCGACGCAGCCCAGGCTGCAGAGCGCGGTCAGCACCTTCAGCGTCCACAGCCCGCCGCCGGGCCCGAGAGGAGCCAGCCCGTAGGAGGCGAGCGTGAACAGCGGCCCGTAGGGGCTGGGGATGTCGTGCCAGCGCACGAACGGCCGCAGGACGCCGGTGGGATCGGCGGCGGCTCCGTGGACATAGGGGTCGATGCCGGTGGTGCCGAGATGCGCGTAGTCGAGGTAGCCGAACACGTCGGCCGACAGCAGCGGCGGTGCCAGCAGGACGATGAGATGAAGGAGCACCACTGCCCCCAGCAGGACGCGCGGTGAGATCGCCCGCCACCCCCAGAGGACGGCGAGGTAGCCGCCGAACTGCAGCGCGAGCCCGATGCCGAACCCGGTGGGGGTGAGATCCGGCCCCCCCGGCAACGGTCCGGCCAGCCAGCCGGGAAAGCCCCCTCGGCTCGCGGGCACGAGGAACGACGGCGCCGCCGCGGCCGCCAGCGCCACCCGCACGGTCACCGCCACGAGGACGAGCAGGCCCAGCGCGGCCACCGGGCCGCGGGCCCACTCCATCCACGATCGCGCGATTCCGACCCGCGAGGGCCCGACGCCCTCGAGGACGCCCTCGTGCGACTCCACGCGACTCAGAGGTCGCGCAGCTCGTCGATGGCTGGACGGCGCAGCGACCGCAGGGTGAGCGCTCCGGCGAGCCCGACCGCGGAGCACGTGAGGACGAGCACGCCGGCCAGGTATGTCCAGGGCACCGCCAGGGTGTCGGGCGGCGGATCGAAGACACCGGTGAGGACCTTGACGAGCATGTCGGAGATCGCCACCGCGATGAGCGTGCCGAGGACCAGACCGCCGCCGGTGACGAAGGCCGACTCGCTCCACACGAAGCCGCCGAGCTGCCGCGCCTTGGCGCCCAGCGCGCTGGCGATGGCGAAGGTGCGCTTGCGCTCCTGGAAGCCCAGGCCGAGCGCCAGCCCGGAGGCCGCCGCCGCGAGCACCAGTGCGAAGCCGAGCTCCACCTTGGTGAGCCCGGAGAGCTCCACCGCCGTCAGGTTCGAGCCCACGACCTTGCGCTGGTTGACCAGATCGGTGACCTGGGCGGTGGTGCCGACCCGCCCGCGGATGCGCTGGGCGATGGTGCCCGGGTTGGTTCCGTCGGTCTGGATGAGGAAGGCGCCGACGGCATTGCTGCCCGTGGCCTTGCTCACGTAGTCGGAGTTGGCGACGAAGAACGAGTCCTTCGGCGCGGTCGGGAACTCCTTGGCCACCCCGACGTAGCGGAAGGGAACGGTCGTGAACTGCTTGGTCTTGCCGTTCTGCAGGCGCAGGCGCAGCATGTCGCCCGGGGAGAGCTGGAAGTCCTTGACGGTCTCGGCGGAGACCAGGACGCCGTTGGGCTGCTTGGCCAGCTTGTCCATCAGCCCCTTTGCGCTCCCGCCCTGAAACCAGCCGTTCTGCAGCTTGCCCGCCGCGGCGATGGTCTGCGGGCGCACGCCGTAGAGGTCCTGGAGGTCTGCTCCCACGTAGGCGAAGCGGTGCTGGAGCGGCTCGACGCTCTTGACCCCGGGGACCTTTGCGAGCGGCGCGGCGCCCTGCGGCCCGACGGCGACGCCCGGTGACTCGGTCACCGTCACGTCGGCGCCGTTGGACAGGCGCGCGTCGGCCTCGGCCTGCTGCTGGTAGGTGGAGTTGAAGACCGCGGTGGAGCCCGCGAAGGCCGCGGTCAGCGCGACGAGCGTCACGGCGCTGGCGAGCAGCTTCCGCTGGCGGCCCATCGTCGCCGCCACCGTGGCCGCCAGCTCGCCGGCGACGGGCCGCAGCAGCCTGCGCAGCGGGGCGCGGCCGCGAGAGAGGACCAGGTCGGCGAGGCGGTAGGTGAGCAGGCCCGCGCCGATCCAGCCCAGGACCGGCGCCAGCAGCGCGTACCAGTTGACCGACACCTGGGGCACGCCCTCGGGGGCGAGCACGAGCTGGTAGCCGTTCTTAGAGGCCTGCCAGTAGACGAACGCGGCGCCGGCGAGGGCGACGAAGTCCAGCCCGTAGCGGGCCCACCAGGGGGAACGCTCGCGCCGCCCGATCTGCCGGCGCTGGCCGGCGACGGTCAGTCCTCTAGCGTCACGCCATGACGGCAGGGCGATGGAGGCCGCCGCGATGGCCATCCCCGCCACCGCCGCGCCGCCGGCCCAGAGGATCGCCGACTGCGTGCTCGCGCCGAAGCTGGCGGTCCCGAACGCGGCCGAGCCGATGATCAGCGCGGCGCCGAGCCCTGCGGCCACGCCCGCGCCACCCGCCACGGCGGTCTCCGCTAGGCCGACGCGCACGAGCTGGCGCGTGGAGGCGCCGCGCGTGCGCAGCAGCGCGGCGTCGCGTCGCCGCCGGTCGGCCCCCGCCGAGGCGATCGACGCGGTGATCAGCCCGGCGAGGATCGCGCCCGGGACGCCGAGGAAGAGGAACAGCAGCTGCGCGTAGAGCGCGTCCTGGCGCGCCTTGTCGAGGACGGTGCCCAGGTTGTCGCCGACCAGCCCGCCGCCCGCGAGCCCGGTCTCCAGGTTGCGAGCGTTGCCCGATACCGCATCGAAGGCGGCGCCCGGGCTCGCGGGCAGCGCTCGCGAGAGCGACGCGTGGATCTGCGTCGTGACGGGCGACCCCGACTCCACGCTTGCGAAGAGCGGCTGGGGGAGGAGCACGACGTTGTCGGGCGGCGCCTGCGGTTGAGCGCCCGCCGGGGCGCCCACCTGCTGGAAGAGAGAATCGGCTGCGGGCAGGTCGACGACCCCGGCGACCTTGACCTTCGCATCGGGCTTACCCGGACGGCCGATGCTCACCACGTCGCCCGGCTTGGCGTGGAGGTTGGCCGCGGTCTGCTGGGCGAGGAGCGCGCCGGTGCCGGCACCCGAGAGCGTGCGGAGCTCACCGGGGAAGGCGCGGGCGTAACCGGCGGGCAGGCCGAGCACCTTGCCCGGCCCGGTCCGCTGAACCGATCCGCCCGTGGTCGCTTGCAGCCCGGAGGTGTTGGCGAAGCCGACGGGCAGCGCCTTGGTCACCCCGGGCTGTCGTGAGACCTTGGCGAGCAGGTCCGCCGGTCGCGTGCCGTTGCGACCCTCGACCTGCCAGTCCACCGGCACGCGAGCCGCTGCGCGCTGGGTCATCTTCGAGTTGGTCGAGGAGAGGAAGGTGCCGATCGAGGCCAGCAGGGCCACGCCGACGGCGACCCCCGCGGCGGTCGCCAGAAGGCGGTCGCGGCGGTGCGCGAGCAGCCCGCGCAGCCAGGTGAGCGCGATCATGCCTTCACCGCCTCTACGCCGGCGACCAGGCGACCACTGTGCATCTCCCAGCGGTCGGGAACGCGGCCGGCGACCGTGGGATCGTGGGTGGCGATGACGAGCGCGGCGCCGGAGTGCTCGGCGGCGCTGAGGAGGACGTCCACGACGGCCGCCCCGCTCTTGCGGTCGAGCTGGCCCGTGGGCTCGTCGGCGAGGATCAGCGACGGCTCGCCGGCGAGCGCGCGAGCGACCGCGACGCGCTGGGCCTGGCCGCCCGAGATCTCCTCGGGAAGCTTGCCGGCGAGCTCGAGCAGATCGAGCGCGCGCAGCGCGGCGCGTGCCTGGACGTGGGCCTCGACGTCGCTGCGGCCGTCCAGGACGCGCGGCAGGGCGACGTTCTCCTCGACGGTGAGCGGTGGCAGCAGGCTGGGGCCCTGGAAGACCACGGCCACTGGTCCTGGCCGCAGAGCGGGACGCGACCCGATCCCCGGCCAGGTGACGGAGCCGACGGTCGGATCGTCGAGGCCGGCCATGAGGTGAAGGAGCGTCGACTTGCCCGAGCCCGAGGGGCCGACCAGCGCGATGCGCGCGCCCGGCCACACGGTGCAGTCGGTCGGCTGGAGCGCGACGGTGGCGGCCGAGCCGCTGCCGTAGGTGCGAGCTGCGCCCTCGCAGCGGACGAGCGGTTCGCGCGAGCTCATGCCTGCACCCTGCCGTCGCGCAGGCGGATCTCCCGGTCGACCACTGCGGCGACGTCCGGGTCGTGGGTGACCACGAGCACTGCGGCCCCGTTCTCGGCACGGTCGCGCAGCATCGAGAGGATTCGGGTGGCCGTGACCTCGTCGAGCTCGCCGGTCGGCTCGTCCGCGAGTATCACCGGGGGATCGTTCGCGATCGCGACCGCGAGCCCGGCGCGGGCCAGCTCGCCGCCGGACAGCTGCTGGGGCCGGCCGTGTGCGCGCTCGGCGATGCCGCACCGCTCGAGGATCTCGGCGCGCCAGTCCGCGCCCTTGGTGTGTCGCCCCAGCCTCTGCGCGAGCGCGACGTTTCCGGCCACCGAGAGATGGCCGACCAGATTGGCCTGCTGGTAGAGCATGCCGAGCCGGCGCGCACGAAGATCCGCGCGCTCCTCCTCGCTGCGACGCGAGAGCCGCTCCCCGGCGACGCGGACCATGCCTCCGTCGGGCTCGTCCAGACCGGCCAGGCAGGCGAGCAGGGTGGACTTGCCCGAGCCCGATGGCCCGGTCACCGCCACCATCTCGCCCGCCTCGACGGCGAGCGTCACGCCCTGCAGGGCGAGCGTCTCGTCGTCGCCGGCGTGGAAGAACCGGTAAAGGCTCTCGCCCTCCAGCGCAGCGGTCATGGCGACAACCGCACCGAGTTGGTGACGAGCTTCCAGGGGTCGACGTTGTCGGCGCCCTTGGGCCCCGACAGCGTGAGGACGACGTCCTTGCCCTTGTGGAAGAAGACGTAGCGCTCGACGGCGTCCCGGCCGGCCTTGCCGGTGACCGGGTTGGCCTTGGCGTCGGCAAGGTAGGTGATACGCACCGCGGGCCCGGCCGAGCGCGTGACCGTGCTCACCGCGCCGCTCGAGAAGCCCTTGACCGTCTTCGCCAGCTTGGGAAGCTCGGTGCTCCGGGCGTCGCGAACGCTGAGGGGCGCCCGCGCCGGGACGGTCTCCACGCGGATCGTGTTGAGCTTGTCGGTGAAGACGACTGCGCCGCTCGCGGTGCTGCGCGACCAGCCCTCGGGAACCTTGACCGAGAAGCCCTTGCCGGGCGGGGAGTAGGGGACGTAGGCCTGGTTGTCGGGAATGTCGCCGGCCGGGCTGGACTCCGGCGCCGTCTTGCTGGCCGGCTTGGAGGAGCCGCCCGACGAAGAGCCGCAGCCTGCGACGGCGACGGCGACGGCGACGGCGACGGCGAGCGCGGCCGCGGTGGTGCGAGTGGTCATGGAGGCGACCGTACGGGGGCCAGGTGAGCGCCCGGACGCAGGTGGGTCAACGTCGGGTCAAAGCTTCCCGGGCAATCTGGATGAGCACCTTGCGCCGCTACGGTCCGTCCATGGACGCGAGCGCCGCCGGCCCCCGCTCGCCGGTGCCGTGAGGCGTCGCGTGGTGATGGCCATCGCCGGCGTGGCCGCCGCGGCGGTGACGCTGTTCGCGGTGCCCCTGGGGCTGGTCCTGAAGCGCTCCTACTACGACGAGGACCTGGTGCGCCTCCAGCGCGACACGATCGCCGCGACCCGCGGCATCGACATCGGGGCGGGCCGGAGCGACGCGATCGAGCTGCCTCGCAGCGTGGACCGGCTGGGGGTCTACCGGCTGAACGGCCGCCGGGTGGCCGGCGTGGGGCCGGCGGGCGGGGACGCGCTCGTGCGCTCGACCCTGGCAACCGGCCGGCCGGCAGACCACCTCGAGGGCGGCCACCTCGTCGTGGCGGTGCCGCTGCTCGTCAACGAGCGCGTGGCCGGGGCGGTACGCGCCGAGCGCGATGACACCGAGGCGGCGCGCGACACGCGGGCAGCGTGGCTGCTGCTCGCGGCGATCGGGGGTGCAGTGGTCGCGCTGGCGGTCGTGGCCGCGCTGGTGATCGGGCGGCGGCTCGCGCGCCCGCTCGAGCGCCTGGCCGGCGCCGCCCGCGAGCTCGGGGAGGGCGACTTCTCGGCGCGCGCGCCGCACGCCGACATCCCGGAGGTCGACGCGGTCGCCGTAGCCCTGGACGCCACCGCGAAGCGCCTCGACGATCTCATCAGCCGCGAGCGCGCGTTCAGCGCGGACGCCTCCCATCAGCTGCGCACGCCCCTGGCGGCGCTGCGCATCGAGCTCGAGGGGATGCAGCTGCGAGGCGATCGCTCGGCCGAGATCCCCGCGGCGCTCGCCCAGGTGGACCGCCTCCAGACCACGATCGACACGCTGCTCAGCGTCGCGCGCGACCGCCCCGACAGGGAGGCCGAGACGGAGCTGCGAAGGCTGCTCGACGAGCTCGAAACCCGCTGGCGTGGTCCGCTTGCGGCCGCCGGCCGGCCGCTGAGGTCGCTCGTGCGCCCCACCCGGCCCGTGGCCGGTGCAGCCCCTCGGGTGGTGACGGAGATCCTCGACGTCCTGGTCGAGAACGCCCTTCGCCACGGCGAGGGTCTAGTGACCGTCTCGGTCCGCGAGGTCGACGGCTGGCTGGCCATCGACGTCGCCGACGAGGGCAAGGGTTTCGAGGGCGACCCGGAGCTCGCGTTCGCCCGGCGCACCGGCTCGACCGACGGGCACGGGATAGGCCTCTCGCTCGCCCGGGCGCTGGCCCATGCCGAGGGCGGGTCGCTCTCGGTCACGACCCCCGGCCCACACCCCGTGCTCACGCTCGTGCTCGCTCAACACAGGCCGTGAGCCGGCTCGCGCCGGGCGGTGAGACCGGCTGGCCTAACCGCCCGCGCCGACTCGCCGCGCGAGCTCGACGAGCAGGCGCACACCGAAGCCCGAGCCGCCCTTGCTCGCGTAGGGACGGCCGAGGTCCCACGCGGTCCCTGCCACGTCGAGATGCGCCCACGGCACCTCGCCGGCGAACCGGGCGAGGAACTGGGCGGCGGTGATCGAGCCTGCCTTGCGTGCCTCGGTCGCGTTGACCACGTCGCCGTAGCGGCCCTTGATCATCTCCGCGTACTCCGGGTGGAGGGGTAGCCGCCAGACGAGCTCGCCGGTCTGCCGTGCGGCGGCCTGGACCTGCGCGCACCACTGGTCGTCGCTGCCCATCAGGCCGGCGTGGGTCGAGCCCAGGGCGACGAGGATCGCGCCGGTGAGGGTGGTGACGTCGACCAGGCGCTCCGCGCCCTGCTCGCGTGCCCAGCACAGGCAGTCGGCCAGCACGAGCCGTCCCTCGGCGTCGGTGTTGTTGACCTCGATCGTGGTGCCGTCCATCGCGCGCACGATGTCACCCGGGCGGGTAGCCGACCCCGAGGGCATGTTCTCGGTCGCCCCCACGACTCCCACGAGGCGAACGGGCAGCCCGAGCCGGGCGATCGCCGCCACCGCCTCCAGCACGGCCGCGCCGCCCGACATGTCGAACTTCATCTCGTGCATCTTGGCCGAGGGCTTGATGGAGAGCCCGCCGCTGTCGAAGGTCACGGCCTTGCCGACGTAGCCCAGCAGCGGACCGCGCGCGCCCGCCCCTTCGTAGCGAAGCGTGACCAGGCGCGGCTCGCGGGCCGAGCCCTGGCCGACCGCTGCGAACGCGCCCATGCCGCGCTCGCGCAGGGCGCCGGGACCGTCGATCTCCACGGTCAGGCCCTCGACCTCCTCACCCAGTACCCGTGCGCGCTCGGCGAGCGCCTCGGGGCCGAGGTCGTTGGCGGGGGTGTTCTGCAGGTCGCGCGCGGCGTTGACCGCCTCGGCGACGGTGGCGGCGCGCTGCACCGCCGCAGCGACTTCGCCGCCGGCCTCGACGACGAGCCGCTCCAGCCCGCCGTCCTGCGCCGGCACGCTCTTGTAGCGCTCGAAGCGGTACGCCGCGAGCACGGTGCCCTCGGCCAGGGCCGGGACGAGCTCCTCGTCCGCGACGCCGGCCGGGGCGGTCCACTGCAGCGTTCCCGCGCGCAGGTCGCGCGCCCGCGCGTGGACGAGCGCGGCGGCGACCCGGGCCCGCTCGGCGTCGAAGCTCGCGCGCTCGCCGAGCCCGACGACGATCCAGCGCGTCGCACCCGCGTGCGTGTGGGCGACCCTTCGGGGCTCGGTACCGGCCTCGCCCGAGGCGAGCAACGCCACAAGCGCGCCGCCCGCGATCCCCTCCGGCGCCTGCTCGCCGGAGAAGACCCCGACGGCCACCGCGTCGGTGCTTGCTTCCCCGGGCGGCGCGGTCGATGCCTCCACCCTCACGGGGCGAGCAGCCTAGCGGCGCGACTACTATCGAGGCCCACCCCTCGCCTCGTCCCCCGACTCAGGAGCCGGACCCGATGCCCACGACCGTGATCCTCTCCGCTGCACGAACCCCCGTCGGCAAGCTCGGTGGCGGGCTGTCCTCCATGGACGCCACCGACCTCGGCGGCATCGCCATCGAGGCGGCGCTCGACCGCGCCGGCGTCGAGCCCGACCAGGTGCAGCACGTCGTCATGGGCCAGGTGCTGCAGGCCGGTCAGGGCCAGATCCCATCGCGCCAGGCGCAGATCAAGGGCGGCATCCCGAAGGAGGTTCCCTCGGAGACGATCAACAAGGTCTGCGCGTCGGGCATCCGCTCGGCGGGGATCATCGATACCGCGATCCGCGCGGGCGACCTCGAGGTCGCCGTGGGCGGCGGGATGGAGTCGATGTCCAGCGCTCCCTACCTCTTGCCCCAGGCTCGCTTCGGCTTCCGCATGGGCGACGGCAAGGCGCTTGACGCGATGATCCACGACGGCCTGACCAATCCGTTCAGCGGCAAGCACATGGCCCAGGAGGCCTCCGAGGTGGCGACGGAGCTCGAGATGACGCGCGCGGACATGGATCGCTGGTCGCTTCGGTCGCACGAGCGCACCATCGCCGCGACCGACGAGGGCCGCCTGCCCGAGGAGATCGTGCCGGTCACCGTCAAGGGCAAGAAGGGCGACACCGTGGTCGAGGTCGATGAGTCGCCGCGGCGCGAGACGAGCCTCGAGACGCTCGCCAAGCTGCCGCCGATCTTCTTGAAGGACGGCAGCCACACCGCCGGCAATTCCCCGGGGGTCAACGACGGCGCGGGCGCGATGGTGCTCGCCTCGGAGGAGTGGGCGCAGCGCAACGGGCGCGAGCCGCTGGCCGAGATCGTCGCGCAGTCCGCGGTCGCCGACGACTTCCCCTACCTCGCGCGCACTCCGGCCAACGCAGCGTTCAAGGCGCTCGAGAAGGCTGGTATGAGCGCCGACGACGTCGACCTGTGGGAGATCAACGAGGCGTTCGCGTCGGTCACGCTGAACTCGATCCGCATGCTCGGCATCGACGAGGAGAGGGTCAACGTCAACGGTGGCGCGGTCGCCATCGGCCACCCGATCGGCGCCTCGGGCGCGCGCATCCTCGGGACGCTGATCCACGAGCTGCGCCGCCGCGGCGGCGGCGTGGGCTGCGCTGCGATCTGCTCGGGCGGCGGCCAGGGCGACGCGGTGCTGGTACGGGTCAACGGCGCCTAGGGCGGTGGCCGGCGACGGGCCCCGGTCCCCGAGCGGCGCGGCCCGGGCGACCGGTCCGCGTGGCGCCGCCTTCTTCGATCTCGACCGCACCCTCATGGCCGGCTCGTCGGCCTTCGCCTTCGTGCGCGCAGCGCGCAAGGCGGGCTTCCTGAGCCGTCGCGATCTGGCGACAGCGGCGGTCGGGAACGCCCGCTTCCGGCTGCGCGGCTCCACCGATGCGGATACCGCTGCCCTGCGCGAGGCCGTCGGCCGCACGCTGGCCGGGGTGCGGGTGCGCGACGTGATGCGCCTGGCGCCCGACATCCTCGCGGGGATCCTGCCGCGCCTGTACCCGCAGATGCTCCGGGTCGCCTACGACCACCAGGACGCGGGCCGGCCGATCTACATCGTCACCGCCGCTTCGCAGGAGATGTGCGAGCTCGTCGCCATCGTCCTGCGCTTCGACGGCGGGCTCGGCACGCAGGCCGAGCGGCGCGACGGCGTCTACACCGGCCAGATGCTCGAGCCCTTCACCTACCGCGAGGGAAAGGCGCAGGCGGTTCGCGAGCTCGCCGGGCGCGAGGGCTTCGACCTCGCGGATTCGTGGGCGTATTCCGACAGCGAGTCGGACCTTCCCATGCTGCGGGCGGTCGGGCACCCGGTCGTCGTCAACCCGGACGCCGAGCTGCACGGGGTGGCGCGCGAGGAGGGCTGGGAGATCCTCACCTTCGAGACGCTCGGCCGCAGCCTGAAGCTGGCGGCCGGCCTGCTCGCAGTGGTCGCGGCCGGCGGCGCCGCATACAACCGCCGCGGCGGCGCGACCGTCCAGCGGCGGCTGTTCCCGCGATGAGGTGGGAGCTGACCGACGAGCAGCGCGAGATACGCGCGCTCGCCCGGCGCTTCGGCGAGGAGGAGGTCGCCCCCCACGCGCGCGAATGGGACCGCGAGCACCGCTTCCCGAAGCACGTCTTCGCACGCCTGGGCGAGCTGGGCCTGATGGGCGCGTGCGTGCCCGAGGCCCACGGCGGAGCGGGGGCGGGCTTCCTCGCCTACGTCCTGGCGCTCGAGGAGCTCTCGCGGGCCGACGCGGGCGTCGGGGTGACCGTTGCGGTACACACAAGCGCCGGCACGCTTCCGATCCTCGACAACGGGTCGCCCGAGCAGGTCGACCGCTGGGTGCCGCCGCTTGCGCAGGGCCACGAGCTCGCGGCATTTGCGCTGACCGAGCCCGAGGCCGGCTCCGACGCCGCCGCGTTGCGTACCTCGGCGCACGACGGGCGCATCACCGGGACCAAGCAGTGGATCACCAACGGTTCCTACGCGCATGCTTTCCTCGTGTTCGCCCGCGATGCCGACTCCAAGCGCATCTCCGCGTATCTCGTCCGCCGCGGCGCACCCGGCTTCCGGGCGACCCGCGAGGAGGAGAAGCTCGGCCTGAACTCCTCGAGCACGGCCGACCTCGCGTTCGACGAGACGCCCGGCGAGCGGCTGGGCGCGCCGGGGGGCGGGATGCGCATCGCGCTGCGCACGCTCGACGGCGGGCGCATCGGCATCGCGGCGCAGGCGGTCGGCATCGCCCAGGCCGCGCTCGACCTGGCGACCGTGCACGCCTCCGAGCGGCGGGCGTTCGGCGGCCCGATCGGTCGCTTCCAGGCCGTCGCCCACAAGCTCGCCGACATGCAGACCGAGATCGAAGCGGCGCGCGCGCTGACCTGGCGCGCTGCGGCGCTCAAGGAGGCCGGCCGTCCGCACACGGTCGAGGGCGCCCAGGCCAAGCTCTTCGCCTCGCGGGTGGCGCGCCACTGGACGGGCGAGGCGATCCAGGTGCTCGGCGGCTACGGCTACGTCAAGGAGTTGCCCGCCGAGCGCTACTACCGCGACGCCAAGGTGACCGAGATCTACGAGGGCACGAGCGAGATCCAGCGCCTGGTCATCGCCCGGGCGCTGCTGGGCGAGCTGGACGGGGCCTAGGGACCCGCTCCCTCCTAGACTCCGCCCATGGCCACGGAGTCGCGACCGCGCTCGCCCGAGCGCGACGTGCTGTTCGACACGATGAGCGGCGTCCCCGTGAAGGCGGTCTACACCGAGGAGGACCTGTCCCCGGGCTTCGCCGAGCGCCTCGGCAACCCCGGCGAGTTCCCGTTCACCCGCGGCATCTACCCCTCGATGTACCGCGGCCGCCTGTGGACGATGCGCCAGTTCGCCGGCTTCGGGACCGCCGAGGAGACCAACGAGCGCTTCCGCTACCTGCTCGACCACGGGCAGACCGGCCTCTCCACGGCGTTCGACATGCCGAGCCTGATGGGCCACGACTCCGACTCGCCGCGCTCGCTGGGGGAGGTCGGCCGCGAGGGCGTGGCCATCGACACGCTCGACGACATGGAGACGCTCTTCGCCGGGATCCCGCTCGACGAGGTCACCGTGTCCATGACCATCAACGCCCCGGCGGCGATCATGCTCGCGTTCTACGTCGCGGCGGCCGAGGAGCAGGGCGTCCCACCCGAGCGCCTGGGCGGGACGATCCAGACCGACATCCTCAAGGAGTACATCGCCCAGAAGGAGTGGTGCTTCCCCGTCGAGCCCGCCATGCGGCTCGTGACCGACATGATCGAGTGGTGCTCGGGACACATGCCGCGCTGGCACCCGGTCTCGATCTCGGGCTACCACATCCGCGAGGCGGGCTCGACGGCGGCCCAGGAGCTCGCGTTCACGCTCAAGGACGGGCTCACCTATGTCGAGCGGGCCGTCGCCCGCGGCCTGGACATCGACGACTTCGCGCCGCGGCTGAGCTTCTTCTTCAACGCCCACATCGACTTCTTCGAGGAGATCGCCAAGTACCGGGCGGCACGCCGCATCTGGGCCCGCGAGCTGCGCGAGACCTTCGGTGCGCGCGACCCGCGCTCGTGGCTGTTGCGCTTCCACGCCCAGACCGCCGGCGTCTCGCTGACCGCGCAGCAGCCGCTCAACAACGTCGTGCGCACCTCGGTCGAGGCGCTGGCGGCGGTGCTCGGCGGCTGCCAGTCGCTGCACACCAACTCCTACGACGAGGCGCTCGCCCTGCCCAGTGAGCACGCGGTACGCGTGGCCCTCCGCACCCAGCAGGTCATCGCCCACGAGACCGGCGTGGCCAACACCGCCGACCCGCTGGGTGGCGCGTACTTCCTCGAGGCGATGACCGACGAGCTCGAGCGCCAGGCCTACGAGTACTTCGCCAAGATCGACACGCTCGGCGGGATGGTCGAGGCGGTGGAGCGAGGCTTTCCCCAGCGCGAGATCGCCGACGCGGCCTTCCGCTTCCAGGAGGAGGTCGAGCGCGGCGAGCGCACGGTGGTGGGGGTCAACTCCTATACCGAGGGCAGCGAGGACGACGACACGCACATCCTGCGCATCGACGCCTCCCTGGAGCGAAAGCAGGTCGGGCGCCTGGAGGCGGCGCGCGCGCGGCGCGAGGGCGCCGCCGTGGAGCGCGCCCTCGCCGAGCTCAAGGTCCAGGCCGCGCGGCCGGGCGCCAACCTCATGGCGCCGCTGCTCGATGCCGCGCGCGTCCACAGCACCGAGGGCGAGATAGTCGAGTGCCTCCAGGAGGTGTTCGGAACCTATACCGAGACCCCGGTGTTCTAAAAGCCGTACCCTGACTAGCTGCCCCAATCGTCCCCGGGAGGTCGCATGCGCAAGCCGCTCGCCGTACTCGTTCTCGCTCTACTGATCACCGCCGTCACCGCGAGCACCGCCATGGCACGCGCGAAGCTGACGGTCACGCTGAACAACAACGCGCAGGGCGAGAACTTCTTCAGCCCGACCAAGAAGACGATCAGGCCCAAGACGCTGGTCACGTGGGTCTGGAAGGGCACCTCCCAGCACGACGTCACGCTCTACAGCGCGCCCAAAGCGATCAAGACGGACGACTACGGCCGCTACAGCTCAATTCTGCAGTCCAGCGGCGGCAAGTTCCGCAAGACGCTCAAGAGCACCGGCACCTACAAGTTCGCTTGCACGATACATCCGGACATGAAGCTGCGGATCACGGTCAAGAAGAAGCAGTCGAGCTAGTCAGTCAGGCTGCGAGGGGGCGGCGGGCCGCGCGCGAGCCGGCCCGCCCGCTCAGCTCGAGCAGCGACGCGTTGAGGGCCCCCGGCAGCGAGGCGGCCTCGGGCAGGGCGCCCGGGTCGGCATAGCCCGAGAAGCACACGCAGTCGCGGTAGCTGAAGATCCCGACGGACAGCGCGTGCCCGTCGGGCACGGGGATGACGGGGAACGCCTCGGTCGGGATCTCGACGCGCAGGAAGGATCGGTCGAGGGGCTGAGGCGTGAGCGGGGCATGGCCCGGACCCATGGTTACGCGCGGGAAGGGGATGCAAAACCGACCGGCCGTCCGAGACCGGCGGACCGGCTTTCGACCGTTCGCATACAATCCCGCGCCGCTTCCATGGCGGCCACTTCCCAGAAGAAGATCCGCGTCGTGGTCGCCAAGCCCGGCCTCGACGGTCATGACCGGGGTGCGAAGATCATCGCCCGGGCGTTGCGTGACGCCGGTATGGAGGTCATCTACACCGGCCTGCACCAGACGCCGGAGCAGATCGTCGCGACGGTGATCCAGGAGGACGCCGACGCGGTCGGCCTCTCCATCCTCTCCGGCGCCCACATGACGCTCGTGCCCAAGGTCATCGAACTGCTTCGCGAGCAAGAGGCCGGCGACGTCCTGGTCACCGTGGGGGGCACGATTCCCGGCGACGACGTCGAGGAGCTCAAGCGCCTCGGGGTGGCCGAGGTGTTCACCCCGGGGGCGTCGACGCAGGCGATCGTCGACTACCTTCGGGGCGCGGTCCACCAGTAAGCCGTCATCGGCGGCGGCCCGTACCCACGGTGGGACGAGGCGATTGACTAGTCAGTCAATGAGATACGATACGAACGTTCGTTTGCTTAGAGGAGGCAAGTCTTGAAGATCTGCGTTCTGGTCAAAGAGGTGCCGGACGCGGCCGTCGAGAAGCGCATCAACCCCTCGACCGGCCGGATGGACCGAAGCGGCGAGAAGAACCTGAACCCCTTCGACACCCACGCGCTCGAAGCCGCCATGCAGGTCAAGGAGGGCGGGGCCGTCGAGGTCGACGAGGTCGTCGCGGTGACGATGGGCCCGAGCAGTGCCGTGCGCGCGCTCCACAAGGCCGTATCGCTCGGCGCCGACCGCTCCGTGCACCTGACCGACGATGTGCTCGCCGGCTCCGACGTCGCCGCAACGGGCTACGCCCTGGCCAAGGCGCTGGAGAAGGAGAGCCCGGACCTCGTGCTGCTGGGCCAGCAGTCAGACGACGGCGAGTGCTACACGATCGGCGCGGTCGTGGCCGACCACCTGCAGATGCCCTCGCTCACGCAGGTGATCAAGATGGACGTCCAGGATGGCGGGCTGCGCTGCGAGCGCCAGGCCGAGTACGGCTACGACACCGTCCAGGTCGAGATGCCGGCCGTCATCTCGGTCGGCGACGCGATCAACGAGCCGCGCTACCCGTCGCTCAAGGCGATCATGGGAGCCAAGAAGAAGCCGCTGGACACGCTCGGCGTGAGCGATGCCGGCATCGAGGCCGACCTCGTGGGCGAGGGCGGCTCGCGCGTGCAGTGCGGCAGCTTCAAGGCGCCGCCGTCCAAGGAGGCCGGCCAGATCATCGAGGACGAGGACACCGACGAGACGGTCGAGAAGATCGTCGCCTGGCTTGACGAAAGGAAGCTGATCTAGCGATGTCCGACATCCTCACCTACGTCCTCCACTACGAGGGCGCCTTCAACAAGAACTCGCTCGGTGCCGTGTCCGAGGGCGCGCGCCTGGCCGGTCAGATCGGCGGGGAGTGTCACGCGCTCGTCCTCGGCGGCGACGACCTGACCGACGATTTGTGCGCCACGCTCGGGCAGTACGGCGCGACCAAGGTGTTCCGGGCCAAGGGGCCGGAGGGCCTGGCCCAGCCGATCGTCGACGCGCTGGCAAAGGTCATTGACGACAACGGCCACTCCTACGCGCTGTTCGGCGGCGGCCTGCTCGGCTTCGAGATCGGCGCCGGGCTCGCCGCGCGCAAGCAGGCGGGCGTGACCATGGAGGTCACCCAGGTCAATGTCGAGGACGGAAAGCTCGTCGCCGAGCGCCCGATCCTCCAGGACTCCCAGATCTCCGAGTCGCGCTATGCGGGCGACCTGGGGATCATCATCGGGCGCCTCAACGCGTTCGAGACGAGCGAGGGAGGCTCTGGCGCGGCGACCGTCGAGGACGTCGACGTCGAGCTCTCGCCGTGGTCCACCAAGGCCACCATGGTCCAGCGCGGCGAGCAGCGCGGGGCTGACGTGAACATCGAGGACGCCGACGTGCTGGTGGCCGGCGGCCGTGGGCTGGGCAAGCCCGAGGGCTTCGAGCTCGCCGAGGCGCTGGCCGGCGCCTTCGGTGGCGCCGTCGCCGCGACCCGCGCCGTGGTCGACGCCGGCTGGTACCCCTACGCGGCGCAGATCGGCCAGACGGGCAAGACAGTCGCGCCCAAGCTCTACCTCGCCGCGGGAATCTCCGGCGCGATCCAGCACAAGGTCGGCATGCAGAACTCCGAGAACATCGTGGCGATCAACAAGGACGCCAACGCTCCGATCTTCGAGTTCTCCGATCTCGGCGTCGTGGGCGACCTCAACAAGATCCTGCCCAAGCTCACCGAGGCCGTGAAGGTCAAGCGGGGAGGCTGACGGGGATGGCGTCGCACAACGGCTCTGCCACCGGTCGGGTGGTCAATCCCGCCGACTTCCCGCCGCCCGTCGACTCGGTGCAGGAGTTCATCACCGCTCCGACCGATCCCGAGGACGAGCGCATCGAGGTCGGCGTGGCGATCGTCGGCGGAGGGCCTGCCGGCCTGGCCTGCGCCAACCGCCTGCTCCAGCTGCTCGCCGACGACGAGGCGACGATGGAGCGGCTGGGCGAGGTCCCTGTCGCCGTGGTGGAGAAGGGCAAGGTGTGCGGCGCCCACAACCTCTCGGGCGCGATCATGCGGCCGTCGGCGATGCAGGAGCTGTTCCCCGACGTCGACCCGAAGGACTGGCCGACCTACGGGGAGGTGCCCGGCGAGGCCGTGTACCTGATGCTCAACGAGAAGCGCTCGCTGCGCATCCCGACCCCGCCGCCGTTCAAGAACCACGGCAGCTACGTGATCTCGGTGGCCGAGCTGTCGCGCTGGCTGGCCGAGAAGGCCGAGGAGGCCGGGGCCTACATCCTCACCGAGACCGCCGCCGAGAAGCTGCTGGTCGACGACGGCACGGTGCTCGGTGTGCGCTCGGGGGACAAGGGCCGCGGCAAGGAGGGGGAGGAGCTCTCCAACTTCGAGCCGGGCTCGGACCTCGTGGCCAAGGCGACGGTGCTGGCCGAGGGCACCTGGGGCCACCTCGCCGGTGCCGCCATCCGCCGCTTCGACCTGGGCTCAGATGACTCGCAGGTGTGGGCGCTCGGTGTCAAGGAGGTCTGGGAGGTCCCCAAGCCGCTCACCAAGGTGATCCACACGCTCGGGTGGCCGCTTCGCGTCCAGAGCAGGTACCACGAGTTCGGCGGTTCGTGGATCTACCCGATGGGCGAGGACAAGGTCTCCATCGGCTTCGTCTGCGGCCTGGACTACACGGACGCGACGATGTCGGTCCACGACGTCCTGCAGCTCTTCAAGACCCACCCGCTGATCCGCTCGATTCTCGAGGGCGGCAAGCGGATCGCGTGGGGGGCGAAGGCGATCCCCGAGGGCGGCTACTGGGCGATGCCCACGCTGCACGCGCCGGGAATGGTCATCTGCGGCGACAGCGGCGGGATGGTCAACGTCCCCGAACTCAAGGGCATCCACTACGCGATGCACTCCGGGATCATGGCGGCCGAGAAGATCTACGAGGCGGTGAAGAACGGGTCGACGGACCTGAAGCCCTACGACGACGCGGTCCACGATTCGCTGATCGGGAAGGACCTGTACCGCACCCGGAACATGAAGCAGCCGTTCTCCAAGGGCTTCTTCGTCGGCGGCGCGATCACCAACGCGATGGTGGCGACGGGCGGTCGCTTCCCGGGTGGGCACTGGAAGACCGAGCCCGACTCAGAGCACCCGACGTTCGACGGCGGGCGCTCGAAGACCTATCCCAAGCCCGACGGCAAGTACACCTTCGACAAGCTCTCGAGCGTCTTCATCTCGGGCAACGCGACCCGAGACGACGCGCCCAACCACATCCGCGTGCAGAAGCGCGTACCTCGCACGCTCGCGGAGACTTGGGCCTGGATGTGCCCCGCGGGCGTCTACGAGATTCCCGACGACGCGCCCGACGAAGGGCCCGTCGACCTCGTCGTCAACTACACCAACTGCGTGCAGTGCGGAGCGATCACCGCCAAGGGCGGACGCCTCACTCCGCCCGAAGGTGGAGACGGCCCGCTGTACCAGATCACCTGAGGGCAGCGCAACCTGAGTGCCCCTGAGTTGTTTAGGGATGCGCATGCTTCGTAGCGTCCTCATCGCAGGTGGCGCCACGGCCGCCCTCGCGGTCGTCGCTCCCGCTGCCCCTGCCGCCTCGCCCGCCCGCGTGCGGCTGGAGAAGTGCCGGACGGCGCTCGAACAGGCCAACCGCTACGCGGTGTTCACGGGGAGCATGGACTCGCTGCGGACCGGCAACCGGCTGGCGATGCGGTTCGTGCTCTACCGGCGGGCGTCGGGCGCGAACGCGTTCGAGCGCGTCGCGGCTCCCGGGCTGGGGGTGTGGCATCGCGCCAAGCGGGGCGTCCCGGCCTATCGCTTCCGCCAGCGCGTGGAGAACCTCTCGGCCCCGGCGGATTACCGCGTGCGCGTGACCTTCCGCTGGGCGGGGCCGGCCGGCAAGCCCACGGTGGTCAAGCGGCGGACGAGCGCGGTGTGCAGTCAGCCTGACCTGCGGCCCGACCTGCGCGTCGCCATCAAGTCCGTCACGCCCGCCGGCGCGGGGCAGGCCGACTACACGCTCGCGGTTCGCAACGCGGGCCGCAGCTTCGCGGGCAAGCGCAGGGGGTTCGACGTCGCCCTGAGCGTCGGGGGAGTCGCCCAGCCCGCCGTGACGGTCAGCGGCCTGAAGGCCGGCAAGCGGCGTCTCGTGACGTTCCGCGCGCCGCGCTGCACTGCGGGCTCGACGGTCGCGGCGGCGGTCGACCCCGACGGGCGCGTGGAGGAGGCCGACGAGGCCAACAACGCCGCATCGCGCGTGTGCGCCGCCGCCCGCAGGCGGTGAGGTGCGGCGGCTACACTCAGTAGTCGATATGAAGACCGCGATCCATCCTGAATACGTCGAAGCGCACGTGCGCTGCACCTGCGGGAACGAGTTCACCACCCGCTCCACCAAGCCCGAGCTGCACGTCGAGATCTGCTCGAACTGCCATCCGTTCTACACCGGCAAGCAGAAGCTCGTTGACACGGGCGGGCGCGTGGAGCGGTTTCAGCGCCGCGCCGCGAAGCGCAACCGGTCCTGAGCGCGATGAGCGTCGCCTGGCGGCGTCATCGCCTGCTCGCGTGCCAAGCACGCCACGCAGCCATCCGGCGCCCGTGTGCACGCCTTGCTCCTCGCGCCCAGGACGGCGTCTGAGGTGAGCGCGACCACCGGCACCGAAATCCGTCTGCCTGACGGGGCTCTGATGGCTCAGCGGGATCGGCCGGTGGGCGGTCAGGCCGTTCTGGAGGGCGTGATGATGCGGGGGGTGTCGACGTGGGCGGTGGCCGTACGGGAGCCGCCCGCCGACGGCGCGCCCTCCACTCGGGCGCCGGATGGCGGCAGGATCGACGTCCAGTCCTTCCCCCTGGTCTCCTGGACCAAGCGTCACCGCGCGCTGCGCCTCCCGGTCGTGCGCGGGATCGTCGCGCTCGGCGAGTCGCTCAGCCTCGGCTTCAAGGCGCTCGGGATCTCCGCCAACGCGCAGCTGCCCGAGGACGAGGAGCCGATCTCCCGCGGCACGTGGGCCGGGACCATCGCCGTAGCCGTCATCCTCGCCGTTGGCCTCTTCTTCCTGCTGCCCGTCGGCGTGACCTCGCTGTTCAAGGACTCGCTGCCCAACTCGATCGTCTTCGTGCTCGTCGAGAAGGCGATCCGCATCTCGATCTTCCTCGGCTACCTCGTCCTGCTCTCGCGCATGAAAGACCTGCGCCGGGTGTTCGAGTACCACGGTGCCGAGCACAAGGTGATCGCCACCTACGAGGCCGGCGAGCCGCTCACCCCCGAGCGCGCCCGCCGCTACTCGCGCCTGCACCCTCGGTGCGGGACCAGCTTCCTCTTGTTCGTGATGATCGTCGCCGTCTTCGTCTTCGCGCCTCTGGGCACGCCCGCCTGGTACATCCTCTTTCCCTCGCGCGTCGTAGGGATCCCGATCGTCGCGGGCCTGGCCTTCGAGATCATCAAGTGGGCGGGCCGCAACCGACGCAAGCGCTGGGTGCAGGGGATCATGTGGCCCGGCCTTCAGCTCCAGCGGCTGACGACGCGCGAGCCCGACGAGCACCAGCTCGCGGTCGCCATCGCCGCCCTCGAGGCGGTGCTGGCGGTCGAGAAGCCCGGTGAGGCCTCCGACGAAGACCTCACCGGGATCGAGGTAGCGGCCTAGACCCCCAGCTCCTCGGAGGCGAGGCGGGCGCCCTCCAGGCGGTTGGTGATCTTCTGCATGGCGACGTCGCGGGCGAAGTCCGGCGAGCCGTGCTTGGGCTTCTCGTCGCGGCTGAACGGCGAGAAGCCGCAGTCGTCGGTGGCCCCGAGGCGCTCGACAGGGATGTGCTTGGCCGCGGTGACCAGGTCGTTCTTGACCTGCTCCGGTGTCTCGACCTCGGGCGTCAGCGGGTTGATCACGCCCATGAAGCAGACCTGCGCCACGCCGTTGGCGTCGTCGCGGCTGTACTGCCCGCAGAGCTTGTAGACCTTCTCCTTGTCCTCCTCGCTGGAGCACTGGATCAGGAAGTAGCCCGCGTTGAGCTGGAACATCTTGCTCAGCAGCTTCTCGTAGGGCACCTCCTTGGAGTGCACGGAGTCGGTGTCGCCGCCGGGGCAGGTGTGGATGCCGATGTTCTTGCGCTCCTCGGCGGTGAAGCGGTCGAGCAGACGGTTGTTGAGGTCGATGAAGTCCTGCAGCATGTCCTTGCCGGTCCACGGGTTGCGCGAGTCGTTCTTGTTCGCCAGCCGGCCTTCGGTGAAGTCGATCGACACGCGGACCGCGCCGGCGTCGAAGCACCTGCGGATGTCCTTCTCGCACTCGTCGACGACGTCTGAGAGGAACTGTTCGCGGGGATAGCCCTCGATCTCGCCCTCGAGCGGGTAGAGCAGCATCATCATCGACGGGGAGATGACCGCCTGCTTGACGTCGTGGGTGGCGATCTTCTTGTTCTTCTCCACGAACTCGGCGGCAAAGGTCTTGTAGCGGAACGGACCGCCGGTCAGCCGCGGAAGCTGGCGGTGATGGCCGTCGTCGAAGATCGCGAAGTACTGACCGTCGCCGGCGAGGTTGTCGGCCAGGCCCGTCCCCGCGAGCGTGTCGGTGATCGGGTAGGTGGCAAAGCTCGACTCGCGCTGCTCGCCGTCGGTGACGATCGGCTCGCCGGTCGCCTCGAGGCGCTTGATCGAGTCCTCGGCCGCCTTGTCCTGCTCCTCCTGGAGCTGCTCGAAGGTGATCTTGCCCTGGTCGTGGGCCTCGTAGGCCTCCTGAAGCTTCATCGGCCTGGGCAGCGACCCGACCAGCTCGGTGGGTATCGGCATGCTCTCTCCTCGCGGTGGTTCGGTGAGTCGGGCTCGACCCACCACTACCGCTACGACGGTACTGCGGCGCCGTCGAGTGTCAACAAGCTTCCCGATCGTCGCGCGCGGCAACGCGCCAGGTGGGCCTAAGCCGCACGAACGGCATCGGGCGAGGGAGGGGTTGGGTCGAAGCGCGGTGGAGGAGGGGGTGTGGCAGAAGGCGGCCGCATATCGACCGGAAGTCGCCCCACCCCCCCGCGGATACCTCCCTTCGTCGCCCGCCGTTGTGCGCCCTAGGCGCGGGTCCCGGCGCGGCGACCGGCGGCTCAGCGCGGGTGCGCGTAGCGCTCGGCGAGCGAGAAGCGGTGAAACGCGTCGAGCCCGACGCAGCTGAGGCCCAGCGGGCGACCTGCCCGCTCCAGCACGTTCCAGAGCTCCTCGGCGCGCGAGCTCTCGACGAGCGCGACGGCGAATACCGCGGTCTCGACGAGGACCGTGACCGGGATGCCCTCGGCGAGCAGCTCGGTGAACGAACGCTCGGCCAGCGACACCGGCTCGACCCCTGCCACCTGCCCGAGCAGCGTGCGGGTGGCAGGGCCCAGCAGGGCGAGCGCCGCCGCGCGGTCGGCGAGGTCCTCCATCGCCGCGGAGGGCGCCGCGGCGAGCCGCGCCTCGAGCAGGCCGGCGACGTCGGAGCGGGTCTCGGGCTCGCACAGCACAGTCATGCGGTCGGCGGACTGCGGGCACCACCACGCCTCGCGGGCCAGGACCGCGCTTCCCGGTGAGGGAACGCTTCCGGCGACCGCCCCCACGAGCTGCGCGAGCTGGCCGCCGCGCTGCTCCCGCAGCTCGAAGCGCCCCATCGAGGAGCGGTCGGTGAGGCCGACGCTCGTCTCGCAGACGGCGAGCTCACCGGCGGGCGAGCCGAAGTCGGCGGCGGTCTCCCAGCCGTCGTGGGCGACCATGATCGCGCCCGCCCGGGCGAGCGCCGCGGCGAATGGGCTCGGGTTGGGCGAAGGCTCGGTCATGGGGACGGAGGGCCACCCTAGAGCGTCCCGGGCGCAGGAGCCAGGGGGTGGCTGCGCCTAAACTCGTCGCCGTGATCGAACGGCTGGTGGAGCAGATCGAATCGCGCTTCGCCGAGCTCGAGCGCGAGTTCCAGGACCCCGGGGTGACGGGCGACAGGCGCCGCTTCGCGCAGGTCGGCCGCGACTACAGCGATCTGCAGGGCGCAGCGCAGCTGGCCGCCGAATGGCGGCGGGCGTCCAGCGACGCGGACGTCGCCCGCCAGATGCTCGCGGAGGGCGCCGAAGACCCGGAGGCCCGCGAGCTCCTGCGCTCCTCCGAGCAGCGCCTGAACGAGCTCGGGGAGGAGATCCGCCTCGCGATGGTCGAGCGCGACCCGAGCGACGACAAGAACGTGATCGTGGAGGTGCGCCCGGGGGCGGGTGGGGAGGAGGCCGGCCTGTTCGCGGGCGACCTCTTCCGGATGCTCAACCGCTACGCCGAGCGCCGGGGCTTCTCGACCGAGCCGCTGTCGGTCGGGGAGGGCGACTACACCTTCGCGATCAAGGGCGATGGCGCCTACTCCGTGTTCAAGTACGAAGGGGGCACCCATCGGGTGCAGCGCGTGCCCGAGACCGAGTCCCAGGGCCGCATCCACACCTCGACCGCGACGGTCGCGGTGCTTCCCGAGGCCGAGGACGTCGACGTCGAGATCGACCCCGGCGACCTGCAGGTCGACGTCTACCGCTCCTCGGGTCCCGGCGGCCAGTCGGTCAACACGACCGACTCCGCCGTGCGCATCACCCACAAGCCGAGCGGCGTGGTGGTCTCGATGCAGGACGAGAAGAGCCAGCTCCAGAACCGCGAGCGCGCGCTGCGCGTCCTGCGTGCGCGGCTGTTCGAGCGCAAGCAGGCCGAGCAGGAGGCCGAGCTCGCCGCCGACCGGCGGGCGCAGGTGGGGACGGGCGACCGCGCCGAGAAGATCCGCACCTACAACTTTCCCCAGGATCGCGTCACCGACCATCGGATCAAGGTCACGCTGGGCAATCTCGACGCTGTGCTCGCGGGCGAGCTCGACGGCCTGACGGCCGCTCTGCAGGACGACGAGAAGCGCCGCCGGCTCGAGCGGCAGACCGGGGAGTGAGCGTGGCCGCCGCGGCCCGGCGCCCGCGCGGTGTCGCCGTCCGCGACGCCCTCGACAGCGCGCTCGTCGCGCTGCGCGCGGCGGGTGTCGAGTCGCCGCGGCTCGACGCCGAGCTGCTGCTGGCCGAGGCGCTGGGAGTTGACCGGGCCACGCTGGTGGTGGAGCCCGACCGCGAGCTCGACGGGCCCGCTGCGCGGCGCTTTCAGGACTTCGTGCGGCGCAGGGCCTTCGAGCGCGAGCCGGTCGCCTACATCCTCGGGCGCCGGGGATTCCGTAGGCTCGAGCTGGCGGTGGACCGGCGCGTCCTCGTCCCCCGGCCCGAGACCGAGCACGTCGTCGAGGCCGCGCTCGACCTCCCGCGCGCCGCGCGCGTCGTCGACGTGGGCACGGGCAGCGGGGCGCTCGCGCTCGCGCTCAAGGACGAGCGCCCCGACCTGGAGCTATTCGCGACCGATGTCGATGAGTCGGCGCTCGCGGTCGCACGCGGGAACGCGGATCGGCTGGGGCTCGACGTCGCCTTCGTCCACGCCGACCTGCTCGACGGGGTCGGGGGCCGAGCCGATGCGGTGGTCTCCAATCCGCCCTACGTGACCGACACCCAATGGGAGGCGCTGGCGCCGGAGATCGTCCGTCACGAGCCGCGTGCCGCGCTGCGGGGGGGCGCCGACGGCCTCGACGTGATCCGGCGCCTGGTGTCGGCGGCGGCTGACGTGCCCTTCGTCGCCCTGGAGGTCGGAGCGGGCCAGGCGCACACCGTCGCAGCCCTGATGGTGCGGGCCGGCCTGCATCGCACCGAGGTCATCCCCGATCTCGCCGGCGTCGAGCGCGTGGTCGTCGGGCGGCGGTGAGTGCGACGGTGATCGCCGCGGACGACGCTCTGACCCTCGAGCGCTGCATGACCGTCGGCGGCGTGGCGGTGTTCCCCGCCGACACGGTCTACGGCCTGGCCTGCAGGCCGGACTCCCGCGAGGCGGTCGAGCGCCTGTACGCGCTGAAGGGCCGGGCTCTGCCCAAGCCGGCCGCCGTGATGTTCTTCGACCGCGACCTGGCGCTCGCGGCGCTGCCGGAGCTCGGCGCCCGCACCCGCGCCGCGCTGGAGCGCCTGCTGCCCGGTGCGGTCACGGCACTGCTCGCAAACCCCGCTCGCCGCTTCCCGCTCGCCTGCGGCGCCGAGCCCTCGACGCTCGGTCTGCGCGTGCCTTCGCTTCCCGATCCGGTGGCCGCGCTGGCGGCGGTGCGCTGGCCGGTCCTGCAGTCCTCGGCCAACCCCGCGGGCGGCGCGGACGCGCGGCGCCTCGCAGACGTTCCGGCGGCGATCCGAGACGCGGCCGACCTCCTCCTCGACGCCGGCGAGCTGCCCGGCACGCCCTCGACGGTGGTGGATCTGCGCAGCTATGAGGAGGATCTGCGGTGGGACGTCGTGCGGGAGGGCGCGGTCGCTCGCGACCGGCTCGTCGCGGCGCTAGGGTGAGCGCACCGTGCGGCTGTCGCTGGCGATCTCCCTGCTCCTCGCCGCCTTTCCCGCCGCTGCGCGAGCGGCCCCGGCGCCACCGCCGGAGCGCATCGCCACCGGCGTCAGCGTGGGCGGGGTCCCGGTCGCCGGGCTGACCGTCGCCAAGGCGGAGATCCGCCTGCGCAAGACCGTGGGCGTGGCCGCGCGCCGGGCGGTGGTGGTGCAGGTCGCGGGCCGCCGCAAGCGCTTCGTGCCCGAGCGTCTGGGCGTGGAGTTCGACGCGGCGGCGAGCGCGCGCGACGGCCTCGCCGCAGGGTGGCTCGCCGGCGGCCGTGCCGTCGACCTGCGCGTCCGGCTGCAGGCCGACCGCGAGCGGGTGCTCGCGCAGGTTCGCGGGCTCGCGCGCGAGGTGCGCCGGCCTGCACGCGCCGCGCGCCTGCGCATCGCCCTCACCAAGGTGCGCGTGCGCGGCGCCCGCTGGGGCCGCTCGCTGGCCAAGCCGAGCGGGCTGGCACGGCGCGTGCGCGAACGTCTGGCCGACCCGAGCTCGCCGCGCACCCTGCTCTGGGGCACGCGCCGCGTGCGCCCGGCGTTGACCATCCGGGCGCTCGGGCGCCGGACCTACTCGATCGTGACCGTCTCACGGCGTCGCAAGCTCGCGCGCCTCTTCCTCGCGCGGCGCGACGGGAGCTGGAGGCGGGCGCGCGCCTACAGGGTCGCCGTCGGCAAGCCGGGCTTCCCGACGCCGACAGGCCGCTTCGCGGTGATCAGCAAGGTCGTCGACCCCGCTTGGACGGCTCCGGGCTGGGCCGGGCCGATCGCGGGCCAGACCTTCGCGGGCGGCAGCGACGCCAATCCGATCAAGGCCCGCTGGATCGGCTTCACCGGCTCGGTCGGCTTCCACGGCACCGCGGACCTGAGCTCGCTGGGCTCCGAGGCGTCCCACGGTTGCGTGCGCATGTCGGTACGTGACGTCAAGAGCCTGTACCGCAAGGCGCGCATCGGCTCCCCCGTGCTCGTGCGCTGAGCGCCCCTCACGGCCCTGAGCGGTTGCCCGCCGCCAGCCCTTCCCAGAAGCGGACCCACTCGCGCTCGTGGCCGATGCCCGAGTCCAGCGAGGCGACCGGGCCCAGGGGCGCGTCGGGCGGGAAGGTCGCCCGCAGGGCCTCGTACTCCTCGAGCTTTGCCCGGTGCACGCCGAGCTGGCCCCCTGCGAGCGCGACCGGGTCGGCGCCGAGGAACAGCTTGAGCAGCCCGAGGTCGCGGACCTCAAGCGGCTCGGGATGGACGTCGAGCCGCCACTCGGCTAGCGCCGAGCGACCCTCGTCGGTGAGCCGGTAGCGCCGCCGCCTCCGCCCGCCCTGCTCGCGCCGCTCGTGGAGGAGGCCCGCCCGGCGCAGCCGCTCGGGCTCGGCGTAGAGCTGGGAGTGCTGCAGCGTCCAGAAGTTGCCGACCGATGCGCTCACCGCCTGCTTGAGGTCGTAGGGGGTCGCCTCGCCCGCGGCCTCGAGGAGGCCGAGGACGATGTAGGAGGTGGGAGTGAGGCGTGTCACTTGCGATAGTCCAACAAGGACGGTATAAGTTGGCCCGTCCATCCAATCACACCGTCCGGGCTCGACGCCCGGCCGGCCTTCGGACACCGGGGGATGAAAATGGCCACCACGGCACCCGCTCAGCGCACCGACCACCGTCTCGGCTTCACGACGCTGCACCGTGAGGAGGCACTAGACCGCCTGCCGGTCAGCGGCGCGCTTCCGGACTGGCTGGAGGGGAGCCTCGTGCGCACCGGCCCGGCCGGCTTCGAGATCGGCGAGCGCCCGCTTCGCCACTGGTTCGACGGGCTGGCCATGCTCCACGCCTTCTCGTTCGCGAACGGAGACGTCTCCTACGCGAACCGCTGGTTGCGCAGCGAGGCATGGCGCGATGCCCAGAGCGGCGAGATGACCCTGAGCGAGTTCGCGACCGACCCCTGCCGCTCGATCTTCCGCCGGGCGATGACGATGTTCTCCCCGGGCGTGTCCGACAACGCCAACGTGAACGTCACCCGCCTGGGTGAGCGCTTCCTGAGCATGACCGAGACCCCGATGCCGGTCGAGTTCGACCCGCGCACGCTCGAGACCGTCGGCCCGGGGCCGGTGGCCGAGAAGGCGGACGGCCTGCTCACGACCGCCCACCCCCACCACGACCACCGCCGCGACGCGCTGATCAACTACGCGACGCGCTTCTCGCGGACCAGCACCTACCGGGTCTATGCGCGGCGCGCCGACGAGGCCACGCGTCGCGTGCTCGCGGACGTCAAGACCTGCCATCCGGCGTACATGCACTCCTTCGGGATGACCGAGCGATGGGTCGTGCTCGCCGAGTTCCCGCTCGTCGTCGACCCTCTGCGTCTCGCGTTCAGCGGGCGGCCGTTCATCGAGAACTACCGCTGGGAGCCCGAGCGCGGCACCCGGATCCGGCTGATCCCACTGGACGGGGGCGAGCCGCTCGGCCCCTTCGAGGCCGACCCGTTCTTCTGCTTTCACCACATCAACGCCTTCGAGCGCGATGACGGGAACGTGGTCGTCGACCTCTGCGCCTATGAGGACGCCTCGGTCATCGACGCCCTTTACCTCGACCCGCTGCGCCGGGCGCAGAAGCTCCCCGGCGTCCGCCCGCGCCGACTCACCGTTGCGCCGGAGGGCGGCGCGGTGAGCTCGGAGGAGCTAGCCGATACCGACTTCGAGCTCCCGCGCATCAACTACCGGCGCCACAACGGCCGTCCCTACCGCCACGCCTGGGGCGTGCGCGCTGACGGCGCCTGGCTCGACACCGTTGTCAAGCTCGACGTCCACACCGGCGAGGTCGCCGCGTGGAGCGAGGAAGGGTGCTTTCCCGGGGAGCCGGTCTTCGTCCCGGCGCCGGGCGCCGGAGCCGAGGACGAGGGCGTCCTGCTCTCAGTGGTCCTCGAGCCCGACCGCGAGGCCTCCTCGCTACTCGTCCTCGACGCCGCGACGCTGACCGAGGTCGCGCGCGCTGCGGTGCCCCACCACATCCCGCACAGCTTCCACGGCCAGTACTTCGGAGCAGTCTGAGCATGTGCCACAGTCGCCACCGGCACCACCACCCCCGCCACCGTGATCTCTCGCGCCCGCCCGGGGTCGCGCGCCCGAGTCAGAGTCAGTAGGTGCGCTCCTTGCCCAGGAACTTGGCCATCTCCGCCTCGAACGCCTCGATCTCGATCTCTCCCCGGGCGTAGCGCTCGCGCAGGATCGACTCCGGGGACAGGGTCGCGTAGGCATCGCCGACGAGCGGCGCCTTGAGGTGGCGCTCGCCCTCGCCGGGCTGCTCGACGTCGTCGAGCAGCCACTTGCCCTCGCGCCAGACGAAGACCCAGTACTGCTGCCGGCGCTCCTTCTGGTTGAAAGCGCCCGCGACCAGCGCCCGCGTGTCCGCGTCGAGGATCGTCTCGACCATCGAGACGTCCAGGAGCACCACGACGCTGTCCTCCCCGCCGGTCTCACCGCCCTGCTCGTAGCGCACGAAGTCCAGATCCTCGATCAGCGGGTTCTCGAGCTGGTGCACGCGGCGCTGGTGGATCAGTCCCTCGATGCGCAGCTTCTGGCGTCCGTTCATCTGCTCGGTGCAGTAGGGCCCCTCTACCGAGGGGTCGCGCTCGATCCACGAGCGCTCGACCGCGAAGAAGGCGTCGCGGACGCGGCGGCGGATGCTCTCGGGCGACCAGCGCGACTCGATCTGCGCGAGCGCGTCGAGCTCCTCGGCCACCTTCTCGCCGCGGACGTCGCCGTCGGCGGACTTCCTGGCGCGCCGGCCGAAAAGGTTCCCGAAGACGCCCACCGGGCTACGGGGTCGCCGGCGCGGCCCCGCCCGGCGCCTGGCCGCCCTGCGCTCCGTCGTCCTGCTCGTAGATCCGCGGGCCCTCGTCCTCGTTGACGATCGGCGCCCTGAGGTGGTAGGCAGCCTCCTCGCCCTGCTGGATCTCGTCGAGCACCCAGCAATCGCGCGCGTCGCGAGTGAACGACCAGTACTGCTCGAAGCGGGTCGCCGAGCTCTTGTTGCCGTTGATCATGCGGCCGGTCCGGGTGTCCTCCATCCAGTCGCGCGCGGAGCACTGGATGTAGGCGACGAAGCGGTCCTCGCTGTCGTCGGTGACGTTGTGGATACGCACGATCTGCACGTCATCGAGGCACAGGTCGGCGATCCGGTTCGCGCGGTTCTGCTTCTCGTAGCCCTCGAGCTGCAGGCGGTGGCGCTCGTACAGCGCTTCGGAGACGAAGGGCCGCGACTCCTCGACGCTGCGCTTCTCCCACGACATCTGGATCGGGAAGAAGGCCTCGCGCACGCGCTTCTTGAGCTCGGCCGGCTCCCAGTAGCCGTCATCGAGGTTTGCCGCGCCGGCGGCCTTCTCGACCTTCGTCGCGCGGCGCAGGATGCGATCGCGGTACCACTGGCGCCGTGTCCGGTTGATGAGGCCGGAGAGCAGCGGTATGCCGAAGACCAGCAGCATGATGGCGAAGAAGATGATCGTCTGGGTGGCGCCCCAGCTCCCGCCGCCCGAGCCTCCGCCGTAGTACCCGCCGCCGCCTCCGCCGCCGCCGCCTCCTCCTCCGCCACCGCCGCCCCCGGAGCCGGTTGCGCCCCCCGCGAGCCCGTAGGCCGGGGCGGCGAGGATGAGCGATGCGAGCAGGGTGAGTGAGATCGCCTTCGTGCGCATGGAGCGACCTTACCGACCCGCGGGGGCGCTAAGGTCGAGTCATGCCCGAGCTGCCCTCCGACTTCTTCGAGCGCCCGCTTGCCGACGTCGATCCGGAGATCGCCGAGGTCCTCCAACTCGAGCTCGAGCGCCAGCAGCGAACGCTGGAGATGATCGCCTCGGAGAACTTCGTGCCCCAGGCCGTCCTGGAGTGCCAGGGCTCGGTCTTGACCAACAAGTACGCCGAGGGCTACCCGGGCAAGCGCTATTACGGCGGCTGCGAGTACGTAAACGTGGCGGAGGAGCTGGCGATCCGCCGCGCCAAGGAGCTCTTCGGCGGCGACCACGTCAACGTCCAGCCCCACGCCGGCGCGCAGGCCAACACCGCCGTCTACCACGCGCTGCTCCAGCCGGGCGACACGATCCTCGGCCTCGAGCTGGCTCACGGCGGCCACCTCACCCACGGGATGAAGATCAACGTGTCGGGTCGGCTTTACGACATCGTTGCCTACCACGTCCGCCGCGAGGACAGCCTCATCGACATGGACGAGGTCGACGCGCTGGCCCGCGAGCACCGCCCGAAGCTCATCGTCGCGGGCTGGTCGGCCTACTCGCGGCAGCTGGACTTCGAGCGTTTCCGGGCGATAGCGGACGAGGTCGGCGCCTATTTGATGACCGACATGGCGCACTTCGCGGGGCTGGTCGCCGCCGGCCTGCACCCCAACCCGGTGCCCTACTCCGACGTGGTCACCACCACGACCCACAAGACCCTTGGTGGCGCGCGCGGCGGGATGATCATCTGCCGCGAGGAGCTGGCCAAGAAGGTTGACTCCGCGGTCTTCCCCGGCCAGCAGGGCGGCCCGCTGATGCACGTCATCGCCGGCAAGGCGGTCACGCTGGGGATCGCCCAGTCAGAGCTCTTCCGCGAGCGCCAGGCGCGCACGCTGACCGGCGCGCGGGCGGTGGCGGACGAGCTGCTGGAGGCGGGCAACGGCGTCAACGTGCTCACGGGCGGGACCGACGTGCACCTCACGCTGGTCGACCTGCGCGACTCCGAGCTCGACGGGCTGCAGGCCGAGGACCGGCTCCACGAGATCGGCGTCACGGTCAACCGCAACGCCGTTCCTTTCGACCCGCGGCCGCCCGCGGTGTCCTCGGGCCTGCGCGTCGGCACGCCCGCGCTCGCGACCCGCGGCCTGCAGCCTCAGGACTTCGAGGAGGTCGGCCAGATCATGGCCGCCACGCTGCAGCCGGGCTTCGAGGCGCGCCGCGCCGAGCTCGCCGAGCGCGTGACGGCGATCGCCGAGCGCTTCCCGCTGTACTCGCAGCTCGGCCGTCCTGCCGCAGTCGCCTAGCCGCCCCGGGCGCTTCGCCCCCGCCGTGCGCGTCTGGGTCGATCTCACGAACACCGCCCACGTGGTCGTCCTGCGACCGCTGGTCGAGCGGCTGGAGGCCGCGGGTCACGAGGTGCAGCTGACCGCACGCCCGCTCTCGCACACGGTGGAGCTGCTCGACGACTGGGGGCACCCGTACACCGTGCTCGGGCGCCACGGCGGCGCGGGGCGCGCCGGAAAGGCGCGGGCGGCCGCGGAGCGCGTGCGGCTGATGATCGGCTTCGGGCGGCGTCGGCGCTTCGACTGCGCGCTCGGGCACGCGTCGACCGACCTCCCGATCGCGTCGCGCGCGCTGCGGGTTCCCAACACGACGATGTTCGACTACGAGTGGGCGGCGCTGCAGCACCACCTCAACTGCCGCTTCGCCGACCGGGTCCTGGTTCCCGACGCCATCCCGCCCGAGCGGCTCGCCCGCTACGGCGCCCGGAGCGGCAAGCTCGTCCGCTATCCGGGGCTCAAGGAGGAGTACTACCTAGCCGGGTTCGAGCCCGACCCCTCCGTGCTCGAGCAGCTCGGCGTCGCCCGCGGGCAGCTGCTGTGCGTCGTCCGCACCGCGCCCTCCTACGCGCTCTATCTCGGCGGGGCCGAGAGCGGCATGCTGCCGGCGCTGCTCGACCGCCTGTCGGTCCGCGAGGAGGTGACGACCGTGGTGCTCGCCCGCACCCACGAGCAGGGGGCCGCCGTGCGGGCACTCGGGCTGCCGCGGGTGGTCGTGCCGTCCCGCGCGGTGGACGGTCGCAGCCTGGTCGCCTTCGCCGACGCACTGGTCTCCGCCGGCGGCACGATGAACCGCGAGGCGGCGGTCCTCGGGACCCCCGTGTGGTCGATCTTCGAGGGCCGCATGGGCGCGGTGGACGAGCAGCTCCTGGGCGAGGGCCGCCTACGTCTCCTGCGCGACGTCGACGAGGTGACCTTCGCCCGCAAGCCGCAGCCAGCGCTGCCGCTGAAGGGGCGCGACCCCGCCGACCTGCTCGCGCTCGCTCTGCCCTGGATCGCGTAGCGCCGGGCCGTACGAAACTTCGGTCGGCGGCCTGCGTTTTGATCGGAGTGAGGGTTAGCGCGCGGCGGACGTTGCTGGCAGGCTGCCTCGCGGTGGCGGCGCTGGCTGTCTCCGCGACCGGAGCGGGTGCTGACCCTCGCGTCGAGTCGCTGGGGACCAGCTACACCCGCGCGATGTCCGACGGCGTCCGCTATGTCGCCTCAAAGCCCGAGCCCGGAGTGCTCAAGGTGCTTGACACCAAGCGCGGGGTCGCGCTCACGGCCGAGGTCGGCTCGCGGTGCGACGTGACTGATGCCGCCTCCGGCGCGGTCCTCTTGCGTTGTCTGCGCCCCGGCGAGACGTCGAGCGTCAACTCGCTGTACCGGGTGTACTACGTGCGGGCTCGCAAGCTGGTCGACGTGCCGGTCTCCACGCCGCTCGGTGTCGACGGCGGCCTCTCCTCGCTCGGCCGCTACTGGTTGCGAGGGGATTCGTGCCGGCTCGATCCCCATGCGCTGCGGTGTCAGGAGTTCGTGGTCAACTGGCGCACCGGGCAGGAGCTGCTCGGCCGCGACATAGACCTCGATATCGCTGCCCCGACCGCGTATCGCGCCGAGGAGCACGACACCGTCGTGTCGAGCGGCTACGCCCGGCGCAAGCTGTCCTACCGGCCAAAGGGGTCGGGCTCGCGCAAGATCCTGCTCACCCGCCGTTCCTCCGACCTTTCAGACGTGCAGCTCGGGGGCGGATATGTCACGTGGTTGGAGCGAGCGGGCGAAGGCACCTACATCTATCGCTACACGATCCGCACCGGCAGGCGCGTCCGCTGGCTGGTGAAGGGCTCACCCGACTCCCTTACCGTCCGCCACACCCGCGAAGCCGTGTTCGTGTCTGTCCGGCTGGGCTCTCGGCTTCGGTGGCGCGTGCTGCGAGCCACCGAGCCGCTGCGCGCCCCTTCAGTGGTCTCGCTCACCATTCGTCGCGCCGCAGAGCGACTGGCCGCAAGGGGGCTGCGGTGGCGCTATGAGGGAGACGACACCGTGTTCTCGCAGCCGCTTCCACCCAACATCGGGAGGAGCACCGACGACGACCGGGTCGTTGCGCAGGAACCGCAGCCCGGAGCGCCCGTCGTCGCTAAGGCAGTCGTCGTGCTCTCGACGAAGTGCACGCGTCTGGCGCGGGACCCCTCCGGACCACGCTGCTGGTAGCGCGCGACGCCCGCCTCTGCTCCGCTAGGGCTTCGCGCTGAGCACGCGCTCGACGGCCTCCTCCTGCTCCTCGACCTCTTCCTCGGTCGGGCGCCGGCGGAAGCGCAGGATCTCCAGGTGGCGGACCTTGAGGATCTCGAGCGTGTAGACCATCCAGATCGACATCGCGACGATCAGCGCACCCGCTCCTGCGGCGATCAGCGCGTTGCCGGTCTCCCAGAGCCCACCGGGCCGCGGCGGCACGAAGCGCAGCAGGATCGCGTAGCCGGCGAGCATCGCGGCCCATATGTGCAGGTACGCCGCGGTGCGCCGCTGTGAGAAGCCGATGCGCAGGAAGCGGTGGTAGAAGTGGTTGTGATCGGCGCCCCACGGCGCGCGCCGGTACTTCAGGCGCTTGAGAACCACGAACGACGTGTCGAGGATCGGCACCGCCATGACGAGCAGCGGCGCGGCCAGCGCGATCGTCGCGGCGCTCTTGAGCACTCCCTCGACCGCCAGGCTGCCGACGATGAAGCCCAGGGCCAGCGCCCCGGAGTCGCCCATGAAGATCTTGGCGGGGTGGTAGTTGTGGCGTAGGAAGCCGAGCGTCGCGCCGCACACGATCGCGCAGATCGCCGCGACCTCCATGCGCCCGAACGACGCGGCGAGCAGCGCGAATGCGGCGCACGCGATGCCGACGATGCCCGCGGCGAGCGCGTCCATCCCGTCGATGAGGTTGACCAGGTTGGCGACGAGGGTGATCCAGAAGATGGTCAGCGGGATTGCGAAGTGGCCGAAGCTGACGTAGCCGTAGACCGGCAGCGTCACGTGGCTGAACGTCATGTCGAAGCCCAGGACGGGGATCAGCGAGGCCAGCGCTACGGCGGCGAGCTTGGTCGACGGCCGCAGGCCGCGGAGGTCGTCGAGCAGCCCCACCGCGGCGACGGACAGCGCGCCGAGGACGATGCCGAGCAGCACGCCGTGAGGGCGCACGAGTATGGCCGTCGGGATCATGATCGCCGCGACGATCGCCAGGCCGCCGATGCGGGGGATCGGCTCGGTGTGGATGCGTGGGCGATCGCCGCCGGCGTCCACGGCGCCGATCCGCCGTGCGAGGCGCGCGGTCAGGGGCGTCAGTGCGAGCACAATGGCCAGCGCCGCCGCGAAGCCCCATACGACGGCGCCCTCTTCCACGAGGGCGCGCAGGGCATCAGCAAAGGACATGCCGCCTCATATATACCAGCGCGCGCGGCAAATCCCTGGGTCCGATGCGGCTATCGGCGGCCGGTGAGGCGCCGGGGGGCTCTGCTACCTTGGCGCCCCTGAGCGACGTCGTGGCATTTCCAACGACCTTCGCCCAACGCGTGCGCACGCGCGAGGCGACGGTCGGAATCGTGGGGCTGGGGTACGCGGGCCTGCCGCTCGCGATGGCCTTCGCCGAGCAGGGGCACACGGTAACCGGCATCGACCTCAACCCCGAGCGGGTGGAGGCGGTCAACGCCCGGCGCACCTATCTCGTCGACGTGCCCGCCGACCGCTACGACGCCGTCGACGGACGCCTCGCGGCGACAACGGACTACGCCGCGCTCGCCGAGCTCGACGCGATCGTCATCTGCGTCCCGACCCCGCTCTCAAAGACGCGCACGCCCGACCTCTCCTACATCGTGTCGGCGGCCGAGTCGGTGGCGCAGCACGCGCGCGCGGCAGGCCAGCTCGTAGTGCTGCAGTCGACGTCGCACCCGGGCACCACCGAGGAGATCGTGCTGCCGATCCTCGCGCGCGATGGCCGGACGGTGGGCGAAGACTTCTTCCTGGGCTACGCGCCCGAGCGGGTGGACCCCGGCAACCAGCACTTCACGATGGCCAACACCCCGAAGCTCGTCTCGGGAGTCACCGCCGAGTGCCTCGCCCGCACCGAGCTGCTGTTCGAGCAGATCGTCGACACCGTCGTGTCGTGCTCGAGCACGATGGTCGCCGAGCTGGCCAAGCTGCACGAGAACACCTTCCGCGCGGTGAACATCGCGCTGGCCAACGAGCTCGCGCTCATGTGCGACCGCTTCGGGATCTCCGCCTGGGAGGTCATCGACGCGGCGGCAACCAAGCCGTTCGCGTTCCTCCCGCACTACCCGGGACCCGGGCTTGGCGGGGACTGCATCCCGGTCGTCCCCCAGTTCCTGGCCTGGCGCCTGCGCGAGTACGGCTACTCGGCGCAGCTAATCGAGGCCGCGCACGAGATCAACGCGCACATGCCGCTCTACGTCGTCCAGAAGGTGGCGGACGCGCTCAACGACGCGGGCCGGCCGATCAAGGGCTCGCGCATCACGCTGCTCGGCATGGCCTACAAGGCCAATATCCAGGACACCCGCGAGTCGCCGAGCCTCGAGGTCATGCGCCAGCTGCTCGCGCGCGGCGCCGACCTGGAGTACTGCGATCCCTGGGTGCCGGAGGTCGAGCTCGACGGTACACGGCACGTCGCGGTCGAGCTCGACGCGCAGCGCATGGCCGGCGCCGACTGCGTGGTCCTCCTCACCGCCCACGAGGCGTTCCTCGACCAGGCGCTGTGGGACCGCGCGCCGCTGATCGTCGACACCCGCAACGCCGTCCCCGACGGGCCGAACGTCCAGCGCATCTAGGTGCCACCCCTGCTGATCCTCGGGGCCGGCTACCTGGGGGCGGCGCTCGCCCGGCACGCGCTCGCCGCCGGGGTGCAGCCGGTGCTGGCCGACAACTGGTACGCGACGGACGAGGACCAGCTCGACGGTCTGCGCGAGGCCGGGGCGCGGGTCGAGACGGCCGACATCCGCCGCCGCGAGGACGTCGACCGGCTGCTCGCCGAGGGGCCGGAGAGGGTGCTCCTCCTCGCCGCGCAGGCCAGCCGGCCGATCTCCGAGCGCGATCCGGACTACACGGAGCAGACGAACGTGTCGGGCGTGCGCCGGGTCGCCGAGGCGGTCGCGGCGGCCGGAGGGCCTGCGGTGGTCTTCGCCAGCTCGCTGCACGTCTACGGGGAGCGGGCGACGGGAACGGTGGCCGCGGACCATCCCTACGGCGACCAGGGCGACCTCGCCCATCTCTCGAAGATCTATGGCGAGCAGTGCCTGGCCATCTACGCACGGCGCCACGGGTTCGACGTGCACCTCGCGCGCCTGGGCATCGTCTACGGGCGTGGCCCGGTCGAGCACGAGCGCCCGGAGTCCCAGACGGTGGTCGACAGGTTCCGGCGGCTGGCCGCCGAGGGGCGCCCGCTCACGGTGGACGGCGGCGGACGGGCGACGATCGGGGTGGTGCACGTCGACGACGCGGTCCGCATCCTGCTCGCGCTGAAGCCGGGCGACGGGGTGGCGGTCTCAAACGTCGTCGCGGAGGCGGTCACCGTCGGCGGCCTGGCGGCGCTCGCGCAGGGACACCCGCACGAGGACGAACCGGAGCGCTCCTTCGAGAGCCCGTACGACTACCGCCACCGCGTCGCGGACTACCTCGCCGCGGACCGCAGCGCGCAGTGAAGCTCGTGGTCACCGGCGCGACCGGCTTCCTCGGCTGGCGCGCGACGACCCTGCTGCGCGAGCGTGGCCACGACGTCCTGGCCGTGGCGCGGCCGGGCGGCGCGCCGCGCAGCATCTCGCGCGACCTCGATGCGGTGAGGGTCGACGCCGGCGACCCGGCGGTGCGCGACCTGCTCGCCGGCCGCGACGCTGTCCTGCACTTCGCCGGCGTGCCCGACCCACGGGGCGCGGCCTCCGACCCGGCGCGCGCGGTGCGCGAGAACGCGGGGACCACGCTGAACCTGCTCGAGGGCTGCGCGCAGCACGACGCGGCGCTGGTCTACCCGTCGACGGTCCGCGCGGCGCTGCGGCCGGCGCCCGACCCCTATGCCGCGTCCAAGGCCCTCGGCGAGTGCGCGTGCGCCGGGCACCGGGCGCGCGCGACGGTGGTTCGGCTCACGTCGGTCTTCGGGCCGGGCCAGGTTGCCTGGGAGGGCGCGACGGGGGCTCTGGCCGCATTCGCGGCGCGGGCTCTCGACGGCGAGCCGATCGTCATTCCCGGCGATCCCACCCGCACGCGCGACTTCGTCTACGCGGACGACCTCGTCGAGGGGCTCGAGCGCCTCGTGGCGCAGGGCGGCGCGAGTGAGCCGCTGGTCGCGGGGAGCGGCGTCGCGACCGCGCTCGCCGACGCGGCGCGCGCCGTGCGAGCGGCGGCCGGTTCGCAGTCGCCCGTCGAGCTGGTAGGCGGGACCCTCCCTCCGGGGGAGGACGCGAGCTACGCAATCGATCCGCGGGCGCCGCGACTAGGCTTCAATGCCCGCCCGCTGGACGAGACGGTCCCTCTCTATGTCGACTGGCTCCGCCGCCACGCCGCTACTCAAGGCCGCGCCTGAGGGCGCCCAGATCGCCGACCGGCTCGACGGCGGCGACTGGGGCGGGCTCGAGCTGTGCCTCGCCGGCCGGCACATCGCCGACGACGGCGCGCTCGCGCGCACCGTCGCCACCGTGCGCGAGGCCGCCCCCGCCGGCGTGACCCTCCTCGCGGAAGCGCCGGTGGCGTGGCCGAGCGGCGCCTTCGTGCGGGTCGACCGCCTGGACGAGGAGGCGCGTGCAGGGATCGAGCGCAGCGCGGCCTTCGCCGCGGCGATCGGCTCGCCCGTGCTGACCATCCACCTGTTCGCTCCGATGACGCCGGAGGAGTACCGGCGCGGGGAGGCGCTCGACGTCGAGGAGGTCGAGCGCTTCCTGAGCTGCTTCGCGCGCTCGTGCGCCGGCCAAGGGGTCACTCCGCTGATAGAGAACGTCCCGCCGGTGCTGCGGATGCGCACCGGCGGGGTGTTCCTCTCGCCGGTCGGCGGGCACTGGCGCGACCTCGCTCAGTGGCGCGAGCGGGTGCCCGAGCTCGGCTTCACACTGGACACCTCGCACGCGGCGCTCTACGCGAGCTTCGCTCGCTGCCAGCCCTGGCTGCTGGGCCTGTCCTCCGACGCGGAGCTCGAGCTCGAGCGTTTCGTCGAGGAGCTCGGGCCGGCGGCGCAGGTCGCCCACGTCTCCGACGCCGCCGGGCTGCTCGGGGAGGGCCTGCCCTACGGCGCCGGCGAGCTCGAGCTCGACCCGGTGGTCTCGCGCCTCGGCGAGCTCGTGCCGTTCATCGTCGCCGAGATCAACGAGCCCGACCCCGCGCGCTCGCCGGCGATGAAGGCGGCTTACCGACGGATCGAGCGCGCACTGCGCACGCCGCCGCCGGCCGTCGCGCCGCCCTCGCGACGCCTTCGCCCCGATCCGTTCGACTGGCAGGGGGTGATCGCGCGGCGCGATCCCGTTCCCTCGGTGCTCGAGCTCGACGAGCTGCTCGGCGGGCGCAGGGTGCTGATCACCGGCGGAGCCGGATCGATCGGCAGCGCGCTGACGACCTTCGTCGCCGGGCTGCGCCCCGAGCTGGTCGCGGTCCTCGATTCCAACGAGGCAGCCCTCGCCCGCGACCGCCGGCTGCGCGACGGCGCCGACCGCAGGCGCATCGACCACGTCCTGTGCGACGTGCGCGACCCTCGCCGGCTCGCCGAGGAGGTGGCGCGCGCGGCCCCGGACGTGATCTTCCATCTCGCGGCCTACAAGCACGTGGACATGGCCGAGCGCTACCCCGAGGAGTTCGTGGCCACCAACCTGCAGGCGAGCCTCGGAGTCCTGCGCGCTGCCGAGGCGGTCGGGTGCGGGACGGTCGTGGTGGCCTCCACCGACAAGGCCACCCAGACCGTGAGCCTGTACGCGCGCACCAAGCGGCTCATGGAGCAGCTCGCGGGGTGGGCCGGGGTGCAGTCGGGCGCCGCGCGGGCGGGGGTGCGGCTGGTCAACGTGCTGGGCAGCGCGGGGAGCGCCTCCGAGCTCTTCCTCGCGCAGGCGCGCGCGGGCGTTCCGCTGACCGTGACCGACACCGGCATGGTCCGCTTCTGGATCACCATGGGCCACGCGGTCACCCTCATCTCGCACGCCGCGCTGCTGGCCGGCGACGGCGAGCGGCTGGCCACCGCCGCAGATCCGGTCACGCTCACGGTGGGCGACCTCGCGCGCCGGATCTGGGAGCAGGCGGGCCAGGGCTCTGAGACGCAGCTCGACGTGGTCGGGATCCGCCCGGGGGAGGCGATGAGCGAAGAGCTCACCGGCCCCGGCGAGACGCTCGGCCCCGCGCGCCACCAGGGAGCGGCGCCGATCGCGGGCGGCGAGGCGCCCGGGGAGGTCGCCGAGCTGGTGGCCCGGGTGGACGAGGCGCGCGACGAGCGAGAGCGGCGCGCGGTGTGGCTGGCCGCGCTGGGGGCGTAGACCGCGGCGCTTCGCCAGCATGTTTACTTTCCCCATGGCCTCTCTACTAGACCTCACCCAGCAGGGCGACGTCGGCACCATGACCGACGAGTCCAAGCTCGCCTCCGTCAAGCTGATGACACCCCAGCAGCTCTACGAGCTGTGGGAGCGCCAGAGCTGGGCGTCCAGCGACATCTCGTTCGCACGCGACCAGGAGGACTGGGCCTCCTTCGACCAGCGCACACGCAACGACATCACCTGGAGCCTGTCGTCGTTCTTCATCGGCGAAGAGCGGGTTACCACGCAGTTCTCGGGGCTGGTGATGGCCTACGAGGACCAGCACGAGGAGGCCTTCCTCACCACCCAGCAGGTCGACGAAGCCCGTCACGCTCAGCACTTCAACCGTTTCTACGAGCAGGTCGTCGGCCTGGACATGAGCTTCGACGACCGCCTGCAGAAGGTCCGCGAGGACGTCTCGGACGCCTTCATCACGCTGTTCGACGAGAACCTCGTCGAGGCGGGCCGGCGGCTGATCGAGGACCCGTCGAACCTCGGGGCGAAGGTCGACTTCGTGACCACCTACCACATGGTCATCGAGGGGATGCTCGCCCTCACCGGCCAGTTCACCATCACCGAGTGGTGCGAGCGCGAGGGCGTGCTGCCGGGCTTCCTGGAGGGCTACAGGCGGATCTCACAGGACGAGCATCGCCACGTCGCCTACGGCACGTGGTTCCTCCAGCAGAAGTGCCGCGACAACCCGGCCATGCAGCGCCGCGTCCAGGACAAGCTGATGGAGGTGCTACCCATCGCCGCCGGCGTGCTCGCGCCGCCCGGGGTCGACCCGCTCACCGAGGAGTGGGAGCTGCTCGGCTTCAAGAGCGCCGAGGTCAACGAGTTCGCCTTCAACGCGCTGAGCCGGCGCCTGAAGGTCATCGGCGTCTCGCTGCCGGCCGTGCAGGCGGCGTAGCGCTTCGGGCTACTCAGGGTCCTCGTCGTCGAGCTCCTCGGAGCCCTCGTACTCCGACGGCGACGGCGCGTTGGGGTCGGAGGGCACGTCGGAGTGCTCGCTGGTGTCGCCCAGCGGCGTGTCGTCGTCGGGACCAATGCCCGGCTCGTCCTCTTCGCGGCGCTCGATCATCGCGTCACCTCGCGGTAGTCGATCGGGATGTCAAAGCGGTTGCGGACCTCGGCGAGGTCCTCCTCGCCCCACGCGCGCTCCCCCTCGACATGCCCGACGACGAGGATGCGATCGGCGGGGAAGGTGGCCAGCGCGTCCTGAATCGCGATCAGCGGCTCGCTCTCGCCGGTGTCGCCCGCGGCGTCGATGCCCTCCTCCTCCAGGCGCTCGACGGTCTCCTCCTGGACCTCTTGGGCCTTGGCGATCGCCTCGTCGGCGTCGGACATCCAGAAGCGGAGTCCCGACCTGTGCAACGCGGGGGAGATGACAAGCACCTCGGCCTCCTCGGCCTCGCGCTCGCCGATCGCATCGCGCAGCACGTCGGCGCTGATCGGCTCGGAGGTGAGAATGAGCAGCTTCACGTCACCGCTGCGACGGATGGCCGGCTCCCGGCCACGGGCCCAGGAGCAGCAGCAGCCGCGCGTCCTGCGTGGCCCGTACCTCGTGGCGCTCGCCCGGGTCGAAGATCGCCGTCAGGCCCGTTCCGCCCGACACCGTCTCCGAGCCCGCCTCGAGCTCGACCTCGCCGCCGAGCACCACCACCCACGCGCGCTCGTGCACCTGATGGTCCTGGAGCGCCTCGCCCGCGGACAGGTTGATCACGATGGTCCGGCCCTCGCCCTCGGAGTGCAGGACCTCGGGCTGACGGGGCGCGATGTCCATGGAGAGCAGGTCCCAGTGGCGCATTGGGCCGGAACACTACCCCGGGCGGGGCGGGACATGCGCGCCACGAACGCCCGCTCAGCGCTCCACCCAATCCCCCCACGCGAACCCAATCCGCCCCTGCGCCGGCTCCAGCGGGCTGGCGGGCAGCCCCTCGGGCGGATCGGCGGCGTTGAAGCCGCCCGGGGCGACGTCGTTGGGGGTGTCGGGGTGGAACAGTGAGGCGAGGTACTGGATGTGCCCACGGCCCGGGCCGAGCTCGAACTGGCCGCCTCCGTAGGCGCCGATGCCGCGCTCCTCGAGCCAGTCGTAGGCGTCGAGCAGCGCGCGCAGGCTGCCGAACCGCGAGGGCTTGACGTTGACCATCTTCGGGGCGAAGGGAAGGTCCTCGACGTCCGCGATCGAGTGGATGGGCGCGTCCCAGGTGATGCGGTCGCGGTGGGGGCGCAGGACCTCGCCGGTCGCTTCGTCCAGGAACGGGTCCTCGATCCACGCGTCCGGAAAGCCCTCGGCGACGAGCCGGTAGAGCTCGGGGTCGGCCTCCACGTCGACCACGGTGCCGCGGTAGTGGCCCTTCAGGTCGACGGAGTCCACTGCGCCGGTGGCCGCAAGCTCCTCCACCAGCCCCGCGTCCCACGAGTTCGTCGGGTCGAGCTTGAAGCGCAGCGTCGGGTAGCGCTCCAGCCGCCTGCGCACGGGCTCGATGGTCGCGGGCTCGCCGAGGCGCAGCGAGACCACGAAGGTCACCGGTCGTGGCTCGCGGCCGAGCACCTCCGCCGCGGAGCGGCCGCCTTGTCGCAGGGCGAGGTCCAGCGCGGCGCTCTCGAACGCCCAGCGGCGGTACAGCCGCGAGACGTCGCGCACCGGGTCGGCGGGGAAGAGGTTCACACCGTCCACCAGCTCGCAGAACGAGGCGATGGTGTGCGACCCCGCCAGAGCGAGCACCGGCCCTGCGTCCTGGAGGGCCACGTGGTCCAGCGCGTCGTAGGTGACGTCCTCGCCGAGCCCCTCCTCGCTGCCTCCCCTGAGCCGGATGACCGTCGACAGCCGTGTGAAGTCGCTTGAGACGTCGCGCTCCAGGCCCTCGAGCGCGTAGCCCTCCACCTCGAGCGTCAGCCCTGCCACTCGCTCCCACGTGCTCACAGCCACCCCGCGCGGCGCAGTCGCAGGTAGAGGCCGAGACAGATCGCAACCATAACGGCGAGGATGACGGGATAGCCCAAGGTCTTGTGCAGCTCGGGCATGTGGTCGAAGTTCATCCCGTAGACGCCGGTGAGCAGCGTCGGGACCGCGATGATCGCCGCCCACGCGGAGATCTTGCGGACGTCGTCGCCCTGCTTGCGCGCCGCGTCGGCCTGGCGAACCTGGACCTGGACCAGGCTCGCCTGCAGCGCGTTGGTGAGCAACTCGCTGTACGCTTCGATCTGGGCGAGCACGCGCAGCACGTGGTCCTCGACGTCGCGGAAGTAGTGGCGGATCTCCTCGGCGACGATGGGGTGGCGGCCGGCCGCCAGGCGCTCGAGCGGGTGGACGAGCGGGAGGACGGCGCGGCGGAACTCGAGCACCTCGCGCTTGAGCTTGTAGATGCGGTCGCTGCGGGATCGGCCGTCGGGCGAGAACACCTCGACCTCCAGCTCGGAGATGTCGTTGTCGAGCGCCTCGATGACGGGCTGGTAGTCGTCCACTACCCGGTCGACGATCGCGTGCAGGACCGCGCTGGGCCCGTTGCGGAGCAGGTCGGGGCGCTGGTCGACCTCGCGTCGCACGTCGCCAAGCGAGGACGCCTTCCCGTGACGCACGGAGACGACGAAGCTCGGCCCGACGAACAGCAGCAGCTCGCCGAAGTCGACGTCGTCGGGCTCGCGGTAGCAGGCGGTCTTCAGGACCATGAACAGCGAGTCGCCGTAGACCTCTAGTTTGGGGCGCTGGTGGGCGTTGATCGCATCCTCGACCGCGAGCTCGTGGAACTGGAACTCGCGGCGAACGGCGTCGAACTCCTCCTCGGTGGGCTCATAGAGGCCGATCCACACGAAGCTCTCGGGCCCGTGGCAGGCGTCGAAGAGGTGGTCGAGCCCGAGCTCGCCCGGGTGCCGGCGACCGTCCTGATAGAGCCCGGTGTCAAGGATCACCGACGCGAGCCTACCCGCGCCGGCCCGCGCGCTACCGGAGTGGGGCCGCGTAGGTCCAGCGCCCCGCCTTCAGCCCGACGGCGACTGCCTCGGAGCGCGGCAGCGAGGACGCCAGCAGCACCCGGCTGCCCCCCTTGCGGTCGACGTAGCGGAACGAGCCCGCGGGAATGCGCGTTCCGTCCTCGCGGCGCAGCCACACCGTGCATCGGATACCGGCGGGGGCACCCTCGACGTTCACCGCGATCGACGTCCCCCAGGCGCGCGGGGTGACGGTCGCCTGCATCTTGACGCCGGGCGGCAGGCCGCGGAAGGCGACGACCTCCCCTGCGGGAGCGACGCGCGCCGGCGGGCGCGCCGGCGCCGGGCCCTCGTCGCCAGACGGCCACAGGGTGAAGGCGGCGGCCGCGAGCGACCCTCCGGCGAGGGCCCCGGCGCCCGCGAGCCGCAGCGCCCCCAGCCGCTGGGCGCGGCGGCGCGACCGCCGCTCGCGCGCGACGCGTGCGACCACGCGCTCGCCGAGGTCGCGCGGCGGCGCCGCGCGTGCGCTTTCCTCCTGTGGCGAGCCCAGGGCCAGGCGCTGGGCGACCGGGGCGAGCTCTCGCTCCTCGGAACGGCACGCGGCGCAGCCTTCGAGGTGCGCGCGCACGGCCGCCGCCTCGTCGGGCGCCAGATGCCCGAGGACGTAAGCCCCGAGCCGCTCCCGCCATGCCCGGTGCTCGTCAGGCATCGAAGCCCATCTCCTCGAGCACGTTGCGCAGCGCCCGCAGCGCGTAGTAGACCCGCGACTTGACTGTGCCCTCGGGCACGCCGAGCTGGGCGGAGACCTCGGCGTAGGGGCGGCCGCGGTAATACGTCTCCACCAGGACGATGCGATGGGCCTCGCCCAGCCGTCGCAGCGCCTCCTCGACCTCCCAGCCCAGCATGGCGCGCTCGTAGGGGTCCTCGTGCTCATCCGCACGATCCTCGACCCCCGCCGCGTCGCCCTCGGCGACCCGGGGGCGCACGGCGCGCGCCCGGGCGACGTCGATCACGACGTTGCGGGCGATCGCGAACAGCCACGTGCGCAGGGAGCCCAGCTCGGGGTCGAAGCGCTCGGCGGCGTTCCAGGCGCGCAGGAAGGTCTCCTGGACCACCTCTTCGGCCAGGCCGCGGTCTCCCAACGTGCGCAGGGCCATCCCGTAGAGCTCGGGCCCGTGCGCGCGGTAGGCCGTGCGCAGGCCGTCGTCCTGGGTGAGGGTTGAGGAGCGCGCCATGGGCTTGCGGAGCGTCCTACGCAGGGCGGCACGCCTCGGTTCGAGACGCCGTCGCGACGCTGCTGCTAAGCCTCGGAAACGTATAGGCTCGCCGCGTCAGCAAGGCCCCTCCGTTCGGGCGCGCACCGGGTGGGGTACGGGGAGTGCAGGGGAATGTCCAGAGGTCATCACAGCGAACAGGACGGGCTCACGTGACGGGGGCTGCGGTCGACATGGAAGCCGATCGGCCCGGGCCGCAAGCCTCGGGCTCGCCGCTCGCGGCCCTGGCCTACCTCGATGTCGCGGTAGTCGTCCTCGCGCTTCCCATCGTGCTGCTCGCGGGCGGCCCGCTGCTGGGCTTCGGCGCCGGCGCGGGAGGCTGGATCGTCGCCCGCGCGGTCGGCGTGGCGGTCGACCGCTACGCGCTGGGCGCCCCCAACCCGCGCACCGGGCTGATCGTGGCGATCGCGGGCCTCTTCCTGCGGCTGTGGATCGTCACGCTCGCGATCGTCATCGCCGCGCGGGCGGGCGAGGACAAGGACGGGCTGACCGCCGTCATCGTCGTCGGCGTGGCCTTCACCATCTACCTGGCGACCTCGATGATCCTGCGCCCGCCCTCGATGCGGGCCTCGGGCCGGCGCCCGGAGAGCCGATGAGCGGGGCGTCGGCGCCCAGCGGGCCGGCTCCCAGGAGCGGCCTGTCGATCCGCACGCGGGTCTTCATCGGCCTGGGGCTCTACGTGCTGCTCATCGTCGCGTCGCTGATCATCTTCGGCAAGGGCACCAGGAACGACGAGTTCCAGCCCCAGAACGAGTTCAAGCTCGACACCTGGATCAGCCTGCCCGGGCCGTTCGACATCAACAAGGGCGTCCTCTACGTGTTCATCGCCACGGTCCTCACCTGCGTGACGATGATCTACATCGCCAATCGCATGCAGGCCAGGCCGAACCGGATCCAGACGGCGATCGAGGCACTCTACGGCCTCATGCGCAACAACATCACCGGCGGGAACATGGACAAGGGGATGGCGCTCAAGTGGTTCCCGTACATCGGCGCGGTATTCCTCTTCATCTGGTTCTCGAACCTCATCGGCTACCTGCCGCTGCCGACCAACACCGAGCACAAGGTGAACATCTTCGGGCTCAAGATCCCGGCCTTCGCGCTGTACTCGGCGACCGCGAACGTCTCGATCCCGCTCGTCCTGGCCCTCATCACGTGGATCTCCTACAACGTCGAGGGGATCCGCGCCAAGGGCTTCAGGGGCTACCTGAAGTCCCTGATCCCGCCCGGCGTGCCCGGCTGGCTGCGGATCCCAATCTTCGGCCTCGAGGTCATGTCCAACTTCATGCGGCTCATATCGCTCTCCGTTCGACTCTTCGCCAACATCCTCGCGGGCCATCTGATCATCCTCTTCATGTCCGGCGCGCTGGCGGTGATCCTCGGGGTCGCTGCCGTCGGCATCGTGACCCTGCCCATCGGCATCGCGATCTTCGCCTTCGAGGTCGTCCTGATCGCGACTCTGCAAGCGTTCATCTTCGCCACCCTGACGGCCATCTACCTCGGCGAGGCCACCGCCGCGCACCACTAACGACCAAGGAGCACGCAACATGAGCTTCCTCTCAACGCTGTTCACCCTCGCCCAGGCCGCCGCCAGCACCGGCAAGGACGGCAAGGCCATCGCCCTCGGCGTGGGCGGCGGGCTCGGCGCCGTCGGCGCCGGCATCGGCATCGGCATCATCTTCGGCAAGGTGATCGAGTCGGTCACGCGCCAGCCCGAGATGCGCGACGAGATCACCAGCATCCAGTGGCTCGGCTTCGCGCTGACCGAGGCGTGCTTCTTCTACGGGCTGGTCGCGGGCCTGATCGCGTTCTTCCTCTAGGTCGCCGATGCACACCGAGCTACACGGCGCAGTGGTGACGGTCCTCGCCGACGGCGGCAGCTTCCTCGTGTCGCCGAACCTGGGGCTCATGGTCTGGACGCTCATCGCCTTCTTGGTGACCTTCCTGCTGCTGCGCAAGCTCGCCTTCCCCCCGATCGCCGAGGCGCTCGACAAGCGTCAGCACGCGATCGAGGAGTCCATCGACGCCGCGGACCGCACGCGCAAGGAGGCCGACGAGCTGCTCGCCGAGTACCGCGAGCGCCTGCGCGAGGCGCGCGAGCAGGCCGAGGAGATCGTCCTGCGTGCGCGCAAGGCCGGTGAGGTGACCGAGCGCGAGGCGCTGGAGAAGTCCCGCGCCCAGCGCGAGGAGCTGATGGAGCAGACCCGCCGCGACATCCAGGCCGAGACCCGCCGCGCGATCCAGGAGATCCGCAAGGAGGTCGCCGACCTCACCGTGCTGGCCACCGAGAAGGTCACGCGCAAGTCGCTCACCGCCGACGACCAGCGCCGGCTCGTCGAGGAGGCCCTTCAGGAGGTCGACTTCTCGGCACTCGCCGGCGACGACGGACGGGGAGGCTGAGCCGCCGGCGATGGAGGAGATCGCCCACGTCTACTCGCGCTCGCTGTTCGAGGTCGCCTCAGAGCAGGACAAGCTCGACCTGATCCGGGAGCAGCTCGGCGAGTTCGCCGACGCCCTGGACGAGAACCGCGAGCTGCAGGTCTTCTTCTTCTCGCCCTACTTCTCGACCGAGGAGAAGAAGGACGGGCTCGACCGCGCGGTCTCCGAGGCGGACCCCATCCTGCTCAACTTCCTCGAGCTGCTGGTCGAGAAGCACCGCATGCCGGTGATCTTCCGCCTGCGCCGCCAGTTCGACGAGCTGTGGGAGAGCGAGCACCGGGTGCTGCGCGTGGACGTCACTAGCGCGGTCGAGCTCGACGAGCGCGTGCTCGAGCAGATCAGCGCCCGCGTGGGCGAGCAGACCCAGCGGACGGTGCGCCTGGCCAGCCACGTGGACCCCGACATCCTCGGCGGGATCGTGCTGAGGGTGGGCAACTCCATCCTGGACACCTCGATCCGCAACCGACTCGAAAACCTTCGCCGACAAGTCGCCAAGGCGACGTAAGGAGCCCCAACGCCCATGCAGATCAAGCCGGACGAGATCACCAGCATCCTCAAGAGCCGCATCGAGGGCCTCGACGAAGGCAGCGCCGAGCTCACCGAGGTGGGCACGGTGCTGTCGGTGGGCGACGGCATCGCGCGCCTGCACGGCCTGGAGAACTGCATGTCGTTCGAGATGCTCGAGCTCCCGCACGGCGTCACCGGCCTGGCGCTCAACCTCGAGGCCGACAACGTCGGCACCGTGCTCTTCGGCGAGTGGGAGAAGATCGTCGAGGGCGACACCGCAAAGCGCACCAACGAGCTGCTCGACGTGCCCGTGGGCGAGGAGCTGCTCGGGCGCATCGTCGATCCGCTGGGCCGCCCGCTCGACGGCAAGGGCGACATCAACACCAGCGAGCGCCGGCCCGCGGAGTTCAAGGCGCCGGGCGTGATCGAGCGCCAGCCCGTCGTCGAGCCGATGCAGACCGGCATCAAGGCGGTCGACGCGATGACCCCGATCGGTCGCGGCCAGCGCGAGCTGATCATCGGTGACCGCCAGATCGGCAAGACGGCGATCGCCGTCGACACGATCATCAACAACAAGGACTCCGACCTCATCTCGATCTACGTGGCCGTCGGCCAGCGCATGTCGACCGTCGTGCAGCTGGCCGAGACGCTCGCCGACGCCAACGCGCTGGACACCTCGATCGTCGTCGCGGCGCCGGCCGACGAGGCCGCGCCGATCAAGTTCCTCGCTCCCTACGCGGGGACGGCGATGGGCGAGTTCTTCACCTACTCGGGCCGCCACGCACTGTGCATCTACGACGACCTCACCAAGCACGCTTACGCCTACCGCCAGATGTCGCTGCTGCTGCGCCGCCCGCCCGGCCGCGAGGCCTATCCGGGCGACGTCTTCTACCTGCACTCCAGGCTTCTCGAGCGGGCGTGCAAGCTCTCCGACGACGAGGGCGGGGGCTCCCTGACCGCGCTGCCGCTCATCGAGACCCAGGCGGGCGACGTGTCGGCCTACATCCCGACCAACGTGATCTCGATCACCGACGGCCAGATCTACCTCGAGCCAAGCCTCTTCTACTCCGGCGTGCGTCCGGCGATCAACGTCGGCATCTCGGTCTCGCGGGTGGGCGGAAACGCGCAGATCAAGCCTATGAAGAGAGTTGCCGGGCGGCTGCGCCTCGAGCTCTCCCAGTACCGCGAGCTCGAGGCCTTCGCGCAGTTCGGCTCAGAGCTCGACGCCGACACCCAGCGAACGCTGGCCCGCGGCGAGCGGCTGGTCACTACGCTCAACCAGAAGGAGCGCTCGCCGCTGCCCGTCGAGGACCAGGTGGTCCAGATCTACGCCGCGACCAACGGCTACGTGGACCGCATCAACGTCGAGAAGGTCCCGGACTTCCTCAGCGGGCTGGTGCAGCGGATGCACGCCGAGCAGGACGAGCTGATGACCAAGATCGGCGGCGGCGACTGGGAGGACGAGACCCAGGAGGCGGTCAAGCGGGCGGTCGCCGAGTACGCCGACGACTTCGGGTTCGACCTCGACGAGGAGGGCCATCCGATGGATTCCGGCGAGTCCGATCGAGTCGCCGACCGTGACGGTCGCGGCGGCGACCAGCCGCGCGAGCCCGAGGGCGGGGACGACGATGGCGGCGGCGCCGACGAGGCGGGCGCCCGCGAGGAGGAGACGGCAACCGCGTGAGCCAGCGCGACGTCAAGAACCGCATCGCGAGCGTCAGGAACATCGAGAAGATCACGCGCGCGATGCAGATGGTCGCGGCGGCGCGCCTGCGCCGCGCCGAGCAGCGCATCGAGCACCTGCGTCCCTATGCGGAGGCGATCCGGCGCATGACCCGGCAGGCCTCGGAGGCCGCGGGCAACATCCCCAACCTCCCGATCCTGAACGAGCACGAGAGCGTCGGCACGGTCGGGTTGCTGCTCATCACAGGCGACCGCGGGCTGGCCGGCGCCTTCAACTCGCAGATCATCCGCACGGGAGTGCGCTCGGCGCGCGAGCACGAGGGTCAGGGCCGCGAGCTCGCCTGGTACGCCTCGGGGCGGCGCGGCGTCTCCTCGCTCACCTTCCGCGGCTACGACATCCAGGGCTCCTACGTCGGCTTCACCGACCGCCCCGCCTACGCCAACGCGCGCGAGATCGCCTCCGACCTGATGGCCGCCTACACCGACGGGAAGGTCGACCAGGTGGAGATCGTCTACAACAGCTACATCTCCGCGCTCACCCAGCGCGTCACCCGCGAGACGCTGCTGCCCCTCCAGCATGCGCAGATAATCGAGGGCGACGCGCACGAGGGCGAGGGCGAGGACGAGGAGGACGGCGAGGGCGAGCGCGACGTCCACGCGGGCATGCGCGCGCTGGTCGAGTACGAGCCCGACCCCGACGAGATCCTGCGCCGCCTGGTCCCCGACTTCGTCGAGATCTCGGTGTACCGGGCGCTGCTCGAGTCCACCGCATCCGAGCACGGCGCGCGCATGACCGCGATGCGCAACGCCTCCGAGAACGCGAAGGACCTCATGGACGATCTGACGCTGGAGATGAACCGCGCCCGCCAGGCGGAGATCACCCAGGAGATCATGGAGGTCGTCGCGGGCTCCGAGGCGCTTTCCTAGCCGACTGTCCCAGCCCTAGAGAAGGAGAACACCGACCATGGAAGCCAGCACCGAGGAACGCCAGGGCCAGGAGGACGCCGGCGGGCGCAACATCGGCCACGTCGAGCAGATCACCGGCGTGGTCATCGAGGCTGCCTTCTCCGAGCGCTTGCCCGAGATCAACCATGCTCTGCACATCAAGCGCAGCGACGCGATGATGGAGGGGCAGGGCGAGGAGGCCGCGACGCCGGGCGACCACATCCTGGTCTGCGAGGTCCAGCAGCACCTGGGCGACGACCGCGTGCGCGCGGTCGCGATGGACTCCACCGACGGCCTCCAGCGCGGCGCCGAGGTGCTCGATACCGGCGGCCCGATCACCGTGCCCGTCGGCCGCGCGACGCTGGGCCGCCTGTTCAACCTCCTCGGCGAGACGATCGACAAGGGCGAGCAGGTCGAGACCGAGGAGCGCTGGGGCATCCACCGCGACGCACCCGATGTGACGGATCTCACCCCGACGACCGAGATGTTCGAGACCGGCATCAAGGTCGTGGACCTGCTCGCGCCCTACGCCAAGGGCGGCAAGGTCGGGCTGTTCGGCGGCGCCGGCGTCGGCAAGACGGTCGTCATCCTCGAGCTCATCCACAACCTCGCCCAGCAGCACGGCGGCCTGTCGGCGTTCTGCGGCGTGGGCGAGCGCACGCGCGAGGGCAACGACCTCTACCTCGAGATGACCGAGTCCGGGGTCATCGACAAGACGATGCTCGTGTTCGGCCAGATGAACGAGCCGCCGGGCGCGCGCATGCGCGTGGCGCTCTCGGGCCTGACCATGGCGGAGTACTTCCGCGACGTCGAGGGACAGGACGTGCTGCTGTTCATCGACAACATCTTTCGCTTCGTGCAGGCGGGTTCGGAGGTCTCCGCGCTGCTCGGGCGCATGCCGTCCCAGGTCGGCTACCAGCCCACGCTCGAGACCGAGATGGGGCAGCTGCAGGAGCGCATCACCTCGACGCGCCAGGGCTCCGTCACCTCGATCCAGGCGATCTACGTGCCGGCCGACGACCTGACCGACCCCGCGCCGGCCTCGGTATTCGCCCACCTCAACGCGACCACGACCCTCTCGCGGGCGATCTCGGAGAAGGGCATCTACCCGGCGGTCGACCCGCTGGACTCGACCTCGACCATCCTCAAGCCCGACATCCTGGGCGAGGAGCACTTCAACGTGGCCAACGAGGTCAAGGAGGTGCTGCAGCGCTACCGCGAGCTTCAGGACATCATCGCGATCCTGGGCATCGACGAGCTCTCCGACGAGGACAAGCTCGCCGTCAACCGTGCCCGCCGCATCGAGCGCTTCCTCTCCCAGCCGTTCAACGTGGCCGAGCAGTTCACGGGCACGCCGGGCGCCTACGTGCCGATCGCCGAGTCGATCCGCGGCTTCAAGGAGATCCTCGCGGGCGACCACGACGAGATCCCCGAGCGGGCATTCCTGCTCAAGGGCACGATCGACGACGTCGTGCGCGACGCCAAGGGCGAGTAGCGGGCCGTGGCTCGCACGAAGTTCGCCGTCGAGGTCCTCACTCCCGAGGGCGAGGTCTTCAGCGAGGAGGTCGAGATGGTCTCGACCAAGACCACCGCGGGCTCGATCGGCGTGCTCGCCAACCACACGCCGCTGCTGGCGATTCTCGACCCCTCCGAGCTGCGCCTCTACCGCTCGGAGTCAGACGTCGTGCGCCTCGCGCAGGGCGAGGGCTACCTGCAGGTGGGTGGCAACCGCGCCCTGGTGCTGGTCGACGAGGCCATCTCACCGGACGACCTCGATCCCGCCGAGCTCCAGGACCGCCTGCGCCGCGCCGAGCAGGAGCACGACCGGGCCGCGGAGGACTCCGAGGAGCAGCGCGGGGCCGAACGCGAGCGCCGGCGGCTGGAGGCCTTCCTGGAGATGACGCGGGGCTGAGCGTCCGGTCCCGCGACCGCATGGGGACGGCGGACGCCGTCCCTATGCTTCCGCGGATGGACGAGAAGGCGCTCTGTGAGCGGCTGATCACCTATGACACCTCCGCGCCCGACGGCATCCGTGCCGCGGCGGGGTTCCTGAAGGGCTGCCTGCAGGCCCGGGACATAGAGGCGGTGGAGAGCGAGCACCACGGGCTGCCGGTGATCATGGCCGAGGTGGGAGCGGCCGGCGGCCACACCGCGCTGCTGCACGGGCACATCGACGTCGTCCCGGGGCGCCCCGGGCAGTTCGAGCCCCGCTGCGAAGGCGACCGTCTCTACGGGCGCGGCGCCTACGACATGAAGGGCGCGCTCGCGGCGATGGTCTGCGCGCTCGAGGACATGGCCGCCCAGAACCGGGTGCGCGTTCGCTTCCTGTGCACCCCGGACGAGGAGTCCGAGGAGGTCGAGGACCGCTCGACCGACGTGCTGGTGCAGGGCGGCCTGCGCGCCGACTTCGCGATCACCGGCGAGCCGACCGACCTGCACATCGGCGTGCAGTCCAAGGGCGTCCTGTTCATGCGCGTCGAGGTGGCCGGTACGGCCGCCCACGGCTCGACCCCGTGGGAGGGCGACAATGCGGTCCTCAAGGGCCTCGACGTCTTCCGGGCCATCGAGGGGCTGCCCTTCGCGCGCGAGTCTTCCGAGCTCTTCGACCGCCCGTCGATCAACCTCGGGCGCATCACCGGGGGCGACGCCATCAACAAGGTCCCCGACCAGTGCACGCTCGACGTCGACGTGCGCTACCTCCCCGGCCAGGAGCCCGACGGCATCCTCGACCAGGTCGGCGCGATCCCGGACGTCGAGGTCGTGCGCATCTTCTCCCGCGTGCCCGCGATCGTGTCGCGCACGAACCCCTACGTCCGCGCCCTGCGCGAGGCGGTCGGAAGCTCGACCCGCGGCGAGGCCCTGGGCATCGGGCGCGACGGCTCCTCCGACGCCGTCTCCTTCCTGGAGGCCGGGATCCCCGCCGTGGAGTTCGGGCCGGTCGGCGGCGGCCACCACGGCCCGGAGGAGTGGGTCTCCGTCCAGTCCCTGCGTAAGTACCGGCAGGCGCTCTGCGACTTCGTGGCCGGGCTCCCCGACCGCCTGGCGATCGGCGCTTCGGGCAACGGGTCGGCGCCCGGAGCGCCGTCGCCACGGGAGCTGACCCTATGAGCGAGCGCCCGCGCCGCCCCAGCGCCGGGATGTGGAAGCGCTTCGGGGTCGCGGCGCTGGTGATCGTGGCGCTCTCCGCCGCGGCGTCGGCGACCGCCGGCTTCATGGAGGTGCGCGACATCGCCGCCGCGCTGAGCCTGGGCAAGGTGGTCCAGTTCGACCGCAACGACATCACCGAGGCGCAGGCCGGCGCGCCGCAGACGATCCTCCTGCTCGGATCCGACCGGCGTGCTGCCGGAGTCGCCGGCGCGGGCGGGGCGCGCTCGGACACCATCATGCTCCTGCGCCTGAACCCCAAGGCCGACGCGGTGACCGTCCTGAGCATCCCGCGCGACCTGCGCGTGGACATCCCCGGGGTGGGCAGCGACAAGATCAACCGCTCCTACGACGAGGGCGGCCCGAGGCTCACGCTCAAGACCGTCAAGCAGCTGCTGGGGATCAAGATCAACCACGTCGTCAACGTCAACTTCAGCGGCTTCTCGGACATCGTCGACTCGCTCGGCTGCGTCTACGTCGACATCGACCGCCGCTACTTCAACGAGAACCCGGCGTATGCCGACATCAACATCCAGCCCGGCTACCAGAAGCTGTGCGGCTATGACGCGCTGGAGTACGCACGCTTCCGCGAGGAGGACACCGACCTCGTGCGCGCCGCCCGTCAGCAGGACTTCCTCCGCCAGACCAAGGCGCAGATCAGCGCGGGCAAGCTCTTCACCGAGCACCGCAAGCTGCTGCGGATCTTCGGCAAGTACGCCGAAACCGACAAGAGCCTGCGCTCCAGCCGCCAGATCCTCCGGCTGCTCACACTGGCCCTGTTCTCGGCCAAGAAGCCCATCGCCCAGGTCGAGTTCCCGGCCATCATCTCCGACAACCCCAACGACACCTACCTGCGCTACAAGCCCGAGAAGCTCCGCGCGGCCGTGCAGGCCTTCATGACCGGCAAGAGCAGCGTGACCAACCAGCCCAAGCTCAAGCCCACCGACGCCGAGCGCAAGGCTGCCGCTCGCCGCAAGCGCCAGACCAGCAACCGCGCCGACAGCGCGGGGCTGGAGGTGGCCGAGCAGCCCGGCCAGGACCAGGTCGTGGCCATCGCCGGCCAGGTTCCCTATCCGGTCTACTACCCCCGCCTGCGGATCCCGCTGTCGACCTATGTCGACAACGCGCCGCGCGTCTACAGGATTCGCGCGAACGGGCGCTACTACACCTCCTACCGCATGGTCCTCAAGAAGTCGGGGATCGGCGAGTACTACGGCGTGCAGGGCACGAGCTGGATGGACCCGCCGATCCTCTCCGAGCCTCACGAGACGCAGCAGTTCGGCGGGCGCTCGTTCGACGTCTACTACAGCGGCCGGCGCATCCGCCTGGTGGCCTGGAGGAGCAAGAGGGCCGTGTACTGGATCACCAACACGCTGACCTCCTCGCTGAAGAACCGCGAGATGCTCGGCATCGCACGGTCGCTCAAGAAGCTCGGCTGAGAGCCTCGCCGCCCCCCGCTGTAGCCTTCCCCGCCGCATGAGCGCTGAGCGCGAGCCCATCGGTGTCATCGGCACCGGTTACGTCGGCCTGGTCACCGCTGCGGGCTTCGCCGAGCTGGGCAACGAGGTGTGGTGCGTCGACATCGACGCGGACAAGGTCGCTCGCCTGCAGCGCGGGGAGATCCCGATCTACGAGCCCGGCCTCGCCGAGCTCGTCACCAAGCACTCAGGCCGCCTGCACTTCTCCACCGACCTCTCCCAGGCGCTCGAGCACGCGCGGCTGCTGTTCGTCGCGGTGGGTACGCCGCCGACCTATTCCGGGGACGCCGACCTCAGCGCCGTCCATGCGGTGGTCGGCGCGATGCCGGCTTCCGACCGCCACGCGCTGGTCATGAAGTCCACCGTGCCGGTGGGGACCGGCGTGGCGATCAAGCGCGTGTTCGCGGAACAGGGCAAGGAGGGCTTCCGCTACGTCGCCTGCCCCGAGTTCCTCAAGGAGGGAAGCGCGGTCAAGGACTTCCTGCACCCGAACCGTGCGGTCGTGGGCGACGACCGCGACTGGGCAGGGGACGCGGTGGTGGCGCTGTACGAGCCGCTCGGCGCGCCGATCGTGCGCACCGACATCGCCTCGGCCGAGATGGTCAAGCTCGCCTCCAACGCCTTCCTGGCGACCAAGATCTCGTTCATCAACGAGATCGCCAACGTCTGCGAGGAGACGGGTGCCAACGTCATCGAGGTAGCCCGCGGGATGGGTTTGGACGACCGCATAGGCCCGAAGTTCCTGCAGCCGGGCATCGGGTTCGGCGGATCCTGTTTCCCCAAAGATGTGAGTGCCCTTAAGCAGCTTGCCGGTAATTCGGGCTACCACTTCCAGTTGCTCACCGCGGTGATCGAGGTCAACGAGCTTCAGAAGCGGCGGGTCATCGGCAAGCTCCAGAAGCACCTGGGCTCGCTCGTCGGCAAGCGGGTCGCGCTCCTGGGCCTCGCGTTCAAGCCGGAGACCGATGACATGCGCGAGGCCTCCTCGCTGGTGCTCGCCGCGCGGCTGCAGGCCGACGGCGCGCGCGTGTCCGCGTATGACCCGGTGGCCGAGGAGGAGGCGCGCAAGCTGATCCGGGGGCTCGACTTCGCGGACTCGGCGATCGACGCGGTCGACGGCGCGGATGCGGTCGTGCTGGTCACCGAGTGGGCGGAGTTCGGCGGGCTCGACTGGCGCGAGGCGGCCGGCCGGATGGCCGGCGGGCTGGTGGTCGACGGGCGCAACTTCCTGGATCCCGACGAGGTGCGCGCCGCCGGCCTGGTCTACGAGGGCGTGGGAAGGCGGTAGGGCATGCAGGCCCTCATCCTCGCCGGCGGCGAGGGGACCCGACTGCGGCCTCTGACCTCGACGGTTCCCAAGCCGGTCGTGCCGATGGTCGACCGGCCGTTCATCGCCTACATGCTCGATTGGCTGCACCGCCACGGCGTGGACGACGTCGTGATGTCGTGCGGCTTCCTCGCCTCCGGGGTGCGCAACGTGCTGGGCGACGGGGCGGCGTTCGGCGTCCGCCTCCGCTACGTCGAGGAGCCGCGCCCGATGGGCACCGGCGGGGCAGTGAAGTTCGCCGAGTCACTGCTCGACGAGCGCTTCCTGGTCCTCAACGGCGACGTGCTCACCGACATCGACCTGACGAGCCAGGTCGCCCAGCACGAGCGAACCGGCGCCCGGGCGACGCTCGCCCTCACCCCGGTCGAGGACCCCACGGCCTACGGCCTCGTGCGCTTCGCCGAGGATCGCGCCATCACCGAGTTCGTCGAGAAGCCGGCCTACGACCAGATCGAATCCAACCTCATCAACGCGGGGGCCTACGTGCTCGACCGCAGCGTCCTCGATGTGGTGGCGCCCGACCAGAACGTGTCCATCGAGCGCGAGGTGTTCCCGCGGCTGATCGGCGAGGGGCTGTACGCCTTCCCCGCCGACGGCTACTGGCTCGACATCGGCACCCCTCACCGCTACCTGCGAGGGACCTTCGACATCATCGAGGGCAACGTCGAGACCCCGCTGCGCGAGCGCTTCGACGACGGCTTCCTCGCGCTCGGGGAACGGGTGCAGGCGAAGGGACGGATCATCCCGCCCGCGCTGGTGGACGACGACTGCCAGGTGGCGGAGGGCGCCCAGGTCGGCAGCCTCGCCGTGCTCGGCCACAACGTGAAGGTCGGCGCCGGCACGACGATCGAGCGAGCGGTGGTTCTCGCAGGGGCGGAGATCGGCTCGCGATGCACGCTGCGCGACTGCATCGTCGCCGCGGGCGCGCGGGTGGGCGACGGCACCCACGTCGAGAGCGAGGCGGTGCTCGGCGAGGGCGTCACCGTCGGCGCGGGCAACGTGCTCACGCACGGCGTGCGCCTGTTCCCCGGCGTCGCGCTGCCCGACAAGGCGATCCTGTTCTGATGCTGCAAGAACACCACTCACCGGCGCCCGCTCTGCGAGCGCGCGGCCCGCGCCGGTGAGCCTCCTCTCCGGCGAGCGCGTCGCCGAGGTCGACAGGTCCGGCCAGCTCGGCGACGTCCTGGACCTGCCCGATCAGCTTCGCGACGCGATGTGGAAGGCCGAGTCGGCGGGCCTCGAGCCCCACGATGCGACGGGCGGGCTGGTCGTCGCCGGCATGGGCGGATCGGCGATCGGCGGCGCGCTGGCCCGGGCCGCGCTCGGCGTGCGCGCCACGCGGCCCATCGTCCTCGTCCGCGACTACGCGATCCCGGCGTGGGCCACGCCGGACACGACCGTGCTGTGCGCGAGCTACTCGGGCGACACCGAGGAGACGCTCGCGGCCTACGAGGCCGCCGCGGCGCTCGGGGCGCGGCGGATAGTGGTGACCAGCGGCGGGGCCCTGGCCAGCCAGGCGCGCGAGGACGGCGTTCCGGTTATCCCGGTCGCCGGCGGGATGCAGCCGCGCGTCGCGGTCGCCTACATGACGGTGGCCGCGCTCGAGGTCGCCGCCGTCTGCGGCGCGGGCCCCTCGCTGCGCTCAGAGCTCGACGTCGCCGCCGCCCACACCGAGCGCCTGGTGAGCGAGTGGGGGCCCGAGGCCCCCGACGGGTCGTCCGCCAAGGCGCTCGCCCTCGCCCTCCACGGGACGATCCCCATCATCGCCGGAAGCGGGCCGACGATCCCCGTCGCCTACCGCTGGAAGACCCAGCTCAACGAGAACGCGAAGACGCCGGCCTTCGCCCACGAGCTTCCCGAGCTCGACCACAACGAGATCGTCGGTTGGGAGGGGGCGCGCGAGGTCGGAGCGTTCAGCGCCGTCTTCCTCGACGATTCCGACCTGCACCCCCGCGTGCGCCGGCGGATCGAGCTGACCTGCCGGCTGGTCGATCCGGAGGCCGCCGGCACGCACATGATCGCCGGGGAGGGGGAGACCCGCACGGAGCGCATCTTCGGCCTCGTGCTGATGGGAGACCTGGTGTCGGTCTATCTCGCCGCGCTGCGCGGCGTCGACCCCACGCCGGTGGAGGTCATCGAGCAGCTCAAGGGCGAGCTCACGGGCGCCGGTTAGCGCCGCCAGAACCTTGACACAACTGTGTTAGGGTTCGGGCTCGGAATGGACGCGCTGACCATCAACGAGGCGGCGGAGACGAGCGGCTGGTCGCCTCGGATGCTGCGCTACGTCGAGCGCGCGGGGCTGGTCACGCCCGTGCGCTCGTCCTCGGGCTACCGGCTCTACGGGCCCGCCGAGCTGCAGCGGCTGCGCACGCTGCGCGAGCTGCTCGAGCGCTTCGACATCGGGCTCTCCGACGTCGGCTTCGCAGCGCGCCTACGCGAGGAGCCCGAGCTGCACGCCTCCGTAGAGGAGTGGCTCGAGGCGCAGGCCCACCGTCCCGACCACGTTCCCGTCCCTGACTGGCTGCGCTGGGAGCAGGAGAAGCACGAAGCGCTTCTCGCCGCCGCTGCCGAGCTGACAACCACCGCCCCGGAGGCTGCATGACCACGACCACGCCCGCCCTGACCGCCACCGACTTCAAGGTCTCAGACCTCGCCCTGGCCGACTTCGGCCGCAAGGAGATCCGGCTCGCCGAGCACGAGATGCCCGGCCTGATGAAGACCCGTGAGGAGTTCGCGGCGAGCCAGCCGCTCAAGGGCGCGCGCATCAGCGGCTCGCTGCACATGACCATCCAGACGGCGGTCCTCATCGAGACGCTGACCTCCCTGGGCGCCGAGGTCCGGTGGTGCAGCTGCAACATCTTCTCCACCCAGGACCACGCGGCCGCGGCCGTCGTGGTCGGGCCCGAGGGCACCGTCGAGGAGCCCCGCGGCGTGCCGGTCTTCGCCTGGAAGGGTGAGAGCCTCGAGGAGTACTGGTGGTGCACCGAGCAGATGCTCACCTGGCCCGAGGAAGGGCCGAACATGATCCTCGACGACGGCGGCGACGCCACGCTGCTCGTCCACAAGGGCACCGAGTACGAGCGCGCGGGCGCCGTTCCCGACCCGGCCTCGGCCGAGTCCGAGGAGTTCCAGGTCGTGCTGTCGCTGCTCCAGCGGACGCTGGGCGAGGACGGGCAGAAGTGGACGCAGATCGGCGCCGGCATCCAGGGCGTCACCGAGGAGACGACCACCGGCGTGCACCGGCTCTACCAGATGCAGGAGACCGGCGAGCTGCTGTTCCCGGCCATCAACGTCAACGACTCGGTCACCAAGTCCAAGTTCGACAACCTCTACGGCTGCCGGCACTCGCTGGTGGACGGGATCAACCGCGCGGTCGACGTCATGCTCGGCGGCAAGGTGGCCGTGGTCTGCGGCTTCGGCGACGTGGGCAAGGGCTGCGCCGATTCGCTACGCGGCCAGGGCGCCCGCGTGATCGTCACCGAAATCGACCCGATCTGCGCGCTGCAGGCCTCCATGGAGGGCTACGAGGTCGCGACCCTCGACGATGTCGTCGAGACCGCCGACATCTTCATCACCGCGACCGGCAACAAGGACATCATCACCGCCGACGACATGGCCCGCATGAAGCACCAGGCCATCGTCGGGAACATCGGCCACTTCGACAACGAGATCGACATGGCCGGCCTCATCAAGCTCGGGGGCATCGAGCGCGTCAACATCAAGCCGCAGGTCGACGAGTTCGTGTTCCCCGACGGGCACACGGTGATCGTGCTCTCCGAGGGCCGGCTGCTGAACCTGGGCAACGCGACGGGCCACCCCAGCTTCGTGATGTCGAACTCGTTCACCAACCAGACGATCGCCCAGATCGAGCTGTTCACCAAGAACGACGAGTACGAGAAGAAGGTCTACGTGCTTCCCAAGCACCTCGACGAGAAGGTCGCGCGACTGCATCTCGGCGCACTCGGGGTGCGGCTGACCGAGCTCACCCCCGACCAGGCGGCCTACATCGGCGTCCCCGTCGAGGGCCCGTACAAGGCCGATCACTACCGCTACTAGATGGCTGATTCCACGACCCCCACGACCGCCTGGCCGCGTCTCGCGGCGCTGGATCGCCACGGTCTGAAGGGGTCCGTGGCTCTGCCACTGTCCCCCTTCGGCCCGCGTCGCCCAGCATCCACGATCCACGACCATGCGGCCGCGCGGGCCGCGGAATCAACCATCTGAGCAGTTCGACGCACCCGCCCCACACCGTCGCGGACCTGTCCCTCGCGCCCGGGGGGCAGGCCCGCATCGGGTGGGCCGACGGGCAGATGCCCGTGCTTCGCTCGCTGCGCGAGCGCTTTGAGCGCGAGCGCCCGCTCGAGGGCGTGGTGGTCGCCGCCTCGCTGCACGTCACGGCCGAGACCGCGAACCTGATGCGCGCGCTGGTCGCCGGCGGTGCGCGCGCGGCGCTGTGCGCGGCCAACCCACTGGCCACGCAGGATGACGTTGCGGCCGCGCTGGTGGAGCACTACGGGATCGAGGTGCACGCGGTGCGCGGCGAGGACGCCGACTCGGTCGCTCGCAACGTCGCGGCGCTCGTGCAGTTGCAGCCCGAGGTCACGCTCGACGACGGGGCCGACCTGCTGTCGGTGATGCACGCCGGCCGCCCCGACCAGGTCGCCCGGATGCTCGGGGGGACGGAGGAGACGCGCACCGGCCTGCTTCGCCTGCGCGCGCTGGAGGCCGAGGGCCGGCTCGGATGCGCCGTGCTCGCGGTCAACGAGGCCCAGACCGAGCGGACGTTCAACGACCGCCTGGGCACCGGCCAGTCCACCCTCGACGGGATCGTGCGGGCGACGAACCTCCTGCTCGCCGGCCGCACCCTGGTGGTCGTGGGCTACGGGTGGACGGGCAAGGGCATCGCGCTGCGGGCGAAGGGGGCGGGCGCCTCGGTCGTGGTCTGCGAGGTCGACCCGCTCGCGGCCCTGGAGGCGCGCATGGACGGCTGCGAGGTGATGCCGTCCCTGGCGGCGGCGGAGCGCGGCGACGTGTTCATCACCGCGACGGGCGGCCGCGACGCGCTGGGCCGCGAGCACCTGCAGCGGATGAAGGACGGCGCGGTGCTGGCCAACGCCGGACACTTCGACGTGGAGATCGATCTGGTGGCGCTGCGTGAGCTGGCCGGGGGCGCCGTGCGTGAGGTGCGCCCGCTGGTTGAGGAGTACGACATCGGCGGCGGGCGAAGGCTCAACCTCCTGGCCGACGGGCGGGTGGTCAACCTCGCGGCGGCCGAGGGCCATCCCGCGGGGGTGATGGACATGTCCTTCGCCAACCACGCGCTCGCGGTGGAGTACCTGGCCGCCGGCGGTGCAGAGCTGGGGCCCGGCGTGCATCCGTTCCCCGAAGAGCTCGACCGCGAGACGGCACGGCTCAAGCTCGCGTCGCTGGGCGTTGAGATCGACGAGCTGAGCCCCTCTCAGCGCGAGTACCTGCACAGCTGGGGCGAGTAGGCCGCGGTCCCTAGGGCAGCTCGGCAACCAGCACGCGGTAGCCGAGGTCGAGCTCGTCGAGCTCGAGGAGGGCGTGGTTGCGCCGGTGCCAGGTGCCGTCGCCCAGGTCGCGTGCGAGGCGCTTGAGCGCGGTGTGCACAGCAGCCTGGTCGAGACGGGCGAAGACCGAGATCCCCGCACGCACGTCGGGGTCGAGGTGGGCCTCGGGCCGGCGCCAGTAGGCATGAAGGAAGCCGTCGCGGCAGTCGTGGGGGATGGGGACAGGAAGCGTCTGCGCCCCCCCGGTCATGCGGGCGGTGTCAGACAGCGAGCGCCCCGGGGGGATCAGGGTCGCGAAGGACGGCAGGTAGTCGCGGACGATCCACGCGTCGAGCACCTTCGCGGGGTCCCAGGTGAAGAGGACGACGCGCCGGCGGGCGACCCGGCGCAGCTCAGCCAGGCCTCGGGCCTGGTCGGCCCAGTGGTGGTCGGAGAGGACGGCCATCGCGGCGTCGAAGGCGTCGTCGGCGAAGGGGAGAGCCTCGGCCACGGCGTCGATCACCGGCGCCGAGCCGGGCGGGCGCTGCGCGCGCATCACCGCGGAGGGCTCGACGGCGACGACCTCGCGATCGACCGGCTCGTAGGAACCCGCGCCGGCGCCGACGTTGACCACGGTCCGCGCGTCGCCCAGGGCGGCAAGGATTGCCGCCTCGAGCCGCGGGTCGGGCTGTCGCGTGCGCGTGTAGCCGCGACCGACGTCCTCGTAGAACTCCCGGCCCTCCCCCGCCCATCCGGGGGTGGGCTCCGTACCCCCGGTGCCCCCCGTCACGCCGGCTCGGCCCCCTCGCCGTAGCGCTCGGCGCGCCGCTCCTCCTCCTCGGACTCCGTGAGCATGCGCGTGAAGAGCCACGCGAGGGCGATGCCCATGACGATCGCCTGCTCGAGCGCCATGACCGCCCCGCCGACGTTCTGGTCGGTGAGGGGGGACATGCCCCAGTAGTGCGGCTTGTCCGCGTAGACGTCGTACAGGACGGACGGGGCGAAGGTGAGCAGCACGCCGAGGAAGCCGACGCCGACCTTGGTCGACCCCATGTACGCCAGCGGTCCGATGCCGCGCAGGCGGTGGCGGGAGCGGATGGGAGAGAGGACGTGCCACCAGTACAGCGCGCCGGCCAGCGAGAACGTCAAGTGCTCGAGGACGTGGAGCAGGGGATGCCGGAGCGTCGCGTCGTAGAGCGCCGGGACGTGCCACAGCCAGATCGTCCCGACGTAGAGCAGCACCGCGGCGACCGGGTGGGCGAGCGGCCCCACGGCCCGCTCGACGGCCTGCACGCGGCGGGTCACCGGCCTTAGCAGCACTCGGGTGAGGCCGGTGATGCAGAGGATCGGGACGAGGTCGAGCAGCAGGATGTGCTGGACCATGTGGATGAGGAACATGTCGCCGGCCAGCGCGTCGATCGGCGAGACCAGGGCGGCGAGGACCACGAGCAGCCCGGCGTTGAACAGGACCAGCCGGCCGACGCCGGCGCCGCGCCGCTCGGTCTCGCCGCCCGACCGGACCCGGCGCCAGCGCACGGCATACGCCCCGCAGGCGACACCGACGGCGAGTATCGCCCCGGGCGCGAACGTCCACGCGTAGTCCGGGCTCATGCGCGTCGATTGTCGCAGTGCCCGCGCGGCGCGAGAGTCTCGCGCGTCAATCGTCACTTTTGGAGCGTCCCTCGCAACGGCTCGGTGGCGAACCTTGCAGGCATGGATCCGAGGGCACTGGTGGCAGAGCTGCGGGCGCTCGTCGTACCGCCCGTGTGCGTCGCCTGCCGAAGCGCGCTCGCGGTTGCCCAGGAGGTCATGTGCCCGGGCTGCCGGCGGGCGCTTGCCTGGCTGCCGGCGACGCTTTGCCCGCGCTGCGCTCTGCCCCGACCGTGCGCACCGTGTCCAGCGCGGCGCGCGAGCTTCGAGCACGCGTGGTCGCCGCTTGCGCACGAGGGCGTTGCGCGCCGCGTGGTCACCGCGCTCAAGTTCGACGCCCATCTCGCGGTGGCCGACCTGATGGCCGCCCAGCTGGTCGCAGGAGCGCCCGGCGGGATGCTCGACGAGGTCGCAGTCGTGCCGGTTCCGGGCGATCCGCGGAGGCGAAGGGAGCGCGGCTTCGGGCACGCGGAGGTGCTGGGAGGACGCGTCGCGCTGCGGGCAGGGCGGCCGCTGGCGACGTGTCTGCGCCGGGAGGCGGGGAGCGCTCGGCAGCTCGGGTCCTCGCGCGCCGTGCGTGTGTCATCCGGCCGGCTGGCAGTGCGCCCGGCGACGCGCGCGCCACCGCTTGCGCTGCTCGTCGACGACGTCCACACCACCGGGGCGACGCTGGAGGCCTGCGCGCGGGCGCTGCGCACAGCGGGAGCGCAGAGGGTGACGGCGATCACCTACACGCGGACGCTGTGAGGGTCGGTCTCATCGGCGACGCGGTAGGCGCGGTGCGTGTCGAACGGCATCGACGAGGGAGAGGGAGGGGAGGGGTCTACTTCGGCCGCAGCGCGTTCTGCGAGGAGTTAAGCGGCTCTGTTCCGCATAAGTCGTCGCAGAATGGGGCGAGGGCGTTCTGGGAACGCGCACAGGCCGGGACAGCGGCCCCTCCCTCTCCCTCGTCGCCCCAGACCACGCACCGCACGCCCAACCTGGCGTCGAGCCGAGCGCCGCGCGACCGCCC
>JBBQNQ010000001.1:0-91962 GCA_038330095.1 Solirubrobacterales bacterium | reverse complement strand
CCGCGGCCCCAGGCAGGGAGCTCCGGGGCCGCGGTAGAACGAGGAGGGATCTCGTTTACACCCGCAAGTGTGCCCGCGCGACGGGCGCGCGGTGTAAAAGGACTGAGAACGTTCGGCTGCGGTGGGCGCTACCAGCCGCCGCGCCACTCTGGGCGCGCGCCGCGGGCCTTCGCCGCCTTCTTGCGGGCGTCCTTGCGCTTCTCCAGACGCCACTGCAGCGCGCTCATGAACGCGATGAACAGCGGGAAGAAGGCGATGAGGATGAAGCCGGCGTTGGTGACCACCTTGTCGTTGGTCTCGCCGTACCAGCCCTCTCCGTGATCGTTGACGTCGGCGAGCGCGACGGGCGCAAGGAGAAGCAGCAGGACGACTATCGACAGGTGGGCGGCGAGCAGGCGTCGCACGCCCCGAATCCTACCGGACGGCCTGCGGAAGGTCAGTGCGCGAGCGCCTCGAGCTGGGAGAGCTCGGCCTCGAACGCCGCTCCCCAGTCCGAGCGGTCGGCCAGGGCGCGGGCCGCCTCCAGGTCGGGGACGCGCTCGCGAGCACGCTCGATCGCCGCGAGCAGGTCGCCCGCGTCCCGAGCGCGGAAGGTGTCGACCAACGCGGGTCCGATGGCCCGCGCCGAGGGCGCCGTCGCGGCGGTGACGGTGCGGGCACCGCTGGCAGCGGCCTCGAGGGCAACGAGCCCGAAGGTCTCCAGCGGCCCCGGCATGCAGACGACGCGGGCCCGCGCGTACAGGCGGGCGAGCCGGGCGTGGTCGCGCACGTAGGGGCGGAAGGAGACCCGTTGCTCGATCCCCAGCCGCCGGGCGCGCGTCGCCAGCGCGCCCTCCGTCGGCCCGTTGCCGACGAGCTGGAGCGGCCAGGGATCGCTTGAGCGCGCCGCCGCGTCGAGCAGCAGGTCGACTCCCTTCTCGCGGGAAAGGCGTCCGACGTACAGGACGTGGTCGCCGCGCGGCTCGCGAGCCTGTGGGCGGAAGGCCGGCTCGACGCCCAGGCGCAGCTGCATCGTCGGCGCACGACCGCTGTCGGCGAACGTGTCGACGGCGGACATGATCCCGTCGGCCGCCGCGTAGGCGCGACGGAAGCTCGCGCGCAGCGAACCGCGCCACAGCCGGTCGGGCCCCGGGAGGGCGGCCGCGTTGAAGTCGACACCCGCGTGGTGGACGGCGACCATCGCGGCATCGACCCCTGAGGCGACCTCGGCCACGCTGAGCGGCGCCCAGAAGGGGTCGTGGACGAGCACCACGTCGGGGCGCAGCTCGCGCAGGGTGGCGATGAGGCGCCCGGCGCCGCGCGGAACCCGGTAGCCGTTGGCCGGCCCGGCTGTAACCGCCGGAAGCTCGTGCCGGCAGGCGAGGTGGCGCTCACGCGGGCCCGGAATGACCAAGTGATGATCGAACGCGCCCGTCCGGGCGGCATAGTCGGCCTTGGCGTCGAGGTAGGTGCGGATCCCGCCACTGCGGGTGCCGTAGAACAGCGCCACGTCGACCACGCGCAGGGGCGGCCGGCTGACGAGGCGGAGGTGAGGGCGCCGGCCGGCCGGCGGCGCGGCTCCCCCGGCGTCCGGCCGCTCAGGCTGCGGTGGCGTGGCGCACTCCGGCAGGCCCAGCGCGCGCTGGATGCCCAGCTTGGAGAGCTGGGACGCCGTCGAGTGGCAGTGCAGGTCGGCGCGTGTCGGTATGGAGGGAATCATCGGCGCTCCCGGATCGGTTTCGTTGTTGTCCCGACGAGAATCGCCTGCATCGGAGCGTCGCTGGCTACCAGTCGGCCAACGCCGTGTGACGTCCCTGTGAAGGCCGTTCAGGCGCGACGGGCGACCTGGCGCATGCGGTAGGTGGTGCAGCCGCGGTGGACGTAGCCGCCCGCGCGCAGCGCCACCCGTTCGTCGCGCTCGGTCACCCGGCGACCGCAGACCAGGCAGGTGCATTGGGTGGAGGCCCGGCGGACGCGCATCGCGCGGAGGGTGGTCTCGAGAAGGGGCATGCGGGCAACGCTCCCCCATCGCCCTCAAGCCCGCGTAAAAGGACTGCTAAGAGAATTGCGAAGACAACAGATCCTTCACGCGGCGGTAACGGACAGTTCACCGTCGGCGCCCGCGCGGTGTTCAGGGTGGTCTCATGGCCGCGCGCGCGCAGCCGGTCCCGGCGATCGACGCTCCGCCCGCGGCGGGAGCGTCCGGACGCTTCGGATCAACCCCGCCGACGGAGCGGCATCCGGCGTGTCTCGGTGCCCTTCGCGGCGCCCCGGGGGGGCCGTGCGCGCGCGCGTGCAAGTCTCTGGCGGCGCGGTGCGGATCGCGCGGCGGCCGGAGCTCGAGCCACAGCCGGCCGGCGACCTCCTGCAGGCGGGTCCGACGGGCGTGCTTCGCAACCGCCCGCGGGCCGACCACGGCGTCGATCTCCCTCTCGGCCGGCCGATCGTCACGGCGCTGGTCTTCGAGCGCTAGCTCCGACCGGGAGCTGCCGCGCGATCAGCGCTCGTTGACGTGCGCGACTCGTCGGCCGCGGCGCGCCCGTTGTCGACCTTTTCCGGGGCGGGCGCGACCGGTTCGGAGACGGAGGTTTGGTGACCGCGTACGAGTTGGTAGGCGAGCGCACCGAGCGCAGCGCCGGCGATGGGGCCGGCGAGGTAGATCCAGAAGTCGTGCCACTGGCCGCTTACGAGGGCCGGGCCGAGGGAGCGCGCAGGGTTCATCGAAGCGCCGGTCACCGGCCCGCCGAAGAGGGCATCGAGCCCAATGGTGCCGCCGATCGCGATGGCCGCGGCTGCGCCGACGGCGCGGGTGTCGGTGGCGACGGCCATGATCACGAACATGAGCAAGGAGGTCAGCAGCAGCTCGTAGGCCAGGGCGCTGCCCGCTGCAACGCTGGGCACGGTCGCTCCCAGATCGGCGGGCTTGTCTGTCCAGACGGCGAGCAGCGCGACCGCTCCCGCGGTCGCGCCGGTGACCTGGGCGGCGACGTAGGCCAGCGCCTCGCGTGCGGGAAAGTGGCGCGTGAGCGTAAAGGCGAGCGTGACCGCGGGGTTGGTGTGGGCGCCCGACAGGTGGCCGGTCGCGTAGACCATCACCATGATGATCAGCCCGAAGACCAGCGCGACGCCGACCGTCCCGAGCGTGCCGGGATAGCGGGTGTCGGTGATGATTGCGCCGCAACCGGCGACCACGAGTGCGAAGGCCGCCAGCCCCTCCGCGGCGGCGCGACGTGCGAGCGAGGGGCGGCCCATCACGTCGCTCTGGTCGGCGTCTTGCTCACACCGCGAGCGCTTCGCAGTGGTCCGCGCGCAGGCACTCACGCGCCCTACGCTCGATCAGCGTCATGACGAACGAGCGCACGGGAACGTCGTCAAAGCCGGCCAGGATCGCGTCGCCTCGACCACATTGGGCCACACACCTTCGCTGCGCGGCTTCTGGCCCGCCGACGATGCCCGGACGTCCGGTACGAGCTTGTCGGCGTACTCTGCGGGCAGTCCAGCGGCAGCGACTTCGCGCGCGACCGCGTCGGCGTCATAGGCGATGCGCTTGATCGATGCTCGCACCACGCCGTCATCGAGCTCGAGTAGCGCGAACGCGCCGCGCGTATCGCCGTCCTTGGGCTTACCTACCGAGCCGCAGTTGACGAACAGCACGCCGCCGTACTCGCGCACCCAGGGCTTGTGGGTGTGGCCGAAGACGAGCACGTCGCAGTCGGCGCCGACGGCGATCCGCTCAAAGGTGCGCGCTGGCTTTTCCTCGAACAGGTACTCGTTGACCTTGCGCGGCGAGCCGTGCACCAACCGCACGCGCTTGGCGCCCATCGCAAAGCGCAGGTCGAACGGCAGCCCGCGCATGAAGTCCTTGGAGCGCTGGTCGGTGTGCTCCACGGTCCAGGCCACCGATTGCCGCCCGAGCTCGCGGTCGTGCGGATCGACGTACGCGCACCCGCAGTCCTCCAGGTCCCGCGCGATCGAGTAGTCGTAGTTGCCGTAGATCGCCGGGATGTCCCGTTCCTCGATCAGCCTGCAGACCTCGTTGGGATGAGGGCCGTAGCCGACCAGGTCGCCGCCGCAGTACACGCCCTCGACGTCGAGCTTGGCGATCGCCTCCAGCGCCGCCTCGAGTGCGGGCTGGTTGGCGTGGATGTCGGTGACGATCGCGACCCGTCCGAGCCGGTCTGCGTCGGGGTGCAAAAGAGGGCTCCTCTCGATCGTCGTCGCCTTCTCATCTGCCCGCCAGCGGAGCGTATGCATTGACAGACCAGACTTCAATCGATATGTATCTATGTTGTGTCGTCGAGCCTGCAGCTGAGCCCCAAGCGCAAGCGCCCTCCCGGCGAGCCCTGCTGCGAACCGGTCGTATACCCCGACGTGGACCGCCACCAGGCCGAGCGAATGGCCCAGATCGCCAAGGCGCTCGCCGACCCGATCCGGCTGACGCTCGTCGACGTCCTGCGCAAGCACGCGGGCAAGGTCTGCGTCTGCGAGCTCGTGCCGCTCTTCCACCTCTCCCAGCCCACCGTCTCCCACCACCTCAAGGTGCTGCGCGACGCCGGCATCGTCGACTCAGAACGCGAAGGCCTGTGGGCCTACTACTACGTCAAGCCCGACGCACTGAAGGAGCTGTCCGCATGGCTGAGCTGAGCAAGATCCGCGAGACCGTCCGCGGCCGCTACGCCGCCGCGGCAAGGGCCGCCGCGGCGGGCGATCGGGCCGAGTGCGGCTGCGGGCCGGTCGAGGCAACGCCGGCTGAGCAATCGGGCGCGCAGATTTTCGGCGGCGTGCTCTACAGCGACGGCGAGACCGACGGCGCGCCGGCCGCAGCCGTCGCGGCCTCACTGGGCTGCGGCGTCCCCACCGCGGTCGCGGACCTGCACCAGGGCGAGACGGTCCTGGACCTGGGTTCGGGCGCCGGGGCCGACGTGATGATCTCCGCTCGCCGCGTCGGGCTGACGGGCAAGGCCATCGGCCTTGACATGACCGACGAGATGCTGGAGCTCGCGCGCCGCAACGCCAACGAGGCCGGCGTCGAGAACGTCGAGTTCGTCAAGGGCTTCATCGAGGAGTTGCCGCTCCCCGACGAGAGCGTCGACGTGATCATCAGCAACTGCGTGATCAACCTCTCCGGCGACAAGCGGCTGGTCGTCCGCGAGGCCGCGCGTGTTCTGCGCCCCGGAGGCCGCTTCGCCGTTTCTGACGTGATCGCCGACGAGAGCATGGACGATGCCACCCGCGTGGACATGGCTCAGTGGACGGGCTGCGTCGCGGGCGCGCTGACCGAGCGCGAGTTCACCGCAGCCCTGTCCGACGCCGGGTTCGAGGACATCGAGATCCGCCCGATGCACCGTGTTCACGAGCACGCCGGCTCGGCGATCATCCGCGCCCGCAAGCGGCGCACCGGCGCTTGCTGCTCGAACGCCGCCCAGGAGGCCTGCTGTGAGCCCGCGGCCAAGTCTCGGTGCTGCGGCACCGTGGCCGCCCACGCCAGCGGCACCTGCGGCTGCCGCTGACCTACGCTGCGACTAGCGCGACGCCAGGTCCCCGGCGGTCGGCGCGCAGCAGTCGTCATCGCAGGCGTCGTCGCCGAAGCCGACTCCGTCGAGCGGCGATGAGACGCAGCAGCCCTCGCCGCGCCATGCCTCGGCGCCCTCCCGGACCGCGACACCGGCGATCAGCAGGCCGACGGCCGGGTCCAGCCACCAGGCGCCGACCAGCGCATTGCCGAGCAGGCCGACCAGCAGCGCGCCGGCCAGATAGGCGCAGAGCATGTTCTGGCGCCCCTCGCCGGCGGTGGCCGCTGACCCGAGGCGGTCGGCGAGCCGCTGCTTGGCGATGCCCAGCATGGGCATGAAGATCACCGATCCGACGGCCAGGCCGATCCCTACCCAGCTCACGTTGGAGTGGTCGCCGACCACCAGCGCCTTGATCGACTCGAAGCCCACGTAGGGGGCCAGCAGGAAGAACTGGACGGCGACGAGCTTCTGCGCACGCTGCTCGGCCGCGTGGGAGAACACGCGGCGCCCGGTGAAGCGCCAGATGATGATGACGCTGGCGAAGCCCTCGATCGCGGAGTCAAGGCCGAAGCCGATCAGCGCGACCGAGCCCGCGACGACGCCCGCAGCGATCGCCACGCCTCCCTCGACGGTCATCCACGCCAGCGACAGCCACGAGAGCAGCTTCACTCGGCCGGCGAGCTCCTCGTAGCGCTCGCGAGTGATCGAGGCGCTCGGTTGACCGTCGCGGCTCCCGGCTGCCGACCGCGTGACTTCGGCCCCCACTTTGACGGTCGGCAGCTCCACCGGTGCCGTCATGTGCGCGCTCCCTCGGGGACGATCGCGGCGAGCAGGAGACGGCCGCGCTCGGTGAGCTCGTACATCACCATCTTGCCCTCGCGCTCAGAGCGCGCGAGCGCAGCCACCTTGAGCTGCCGCACGTGATGGGAGACGAGCCGCTCGTCGCGGCCGACGATCCAAGCGAGGTCGCACACGCACGCTCGCTGGCCGCCCTCCAGCGCGAGGGCGATCGCGAGACGCGTTGGGTCGCCTAGCGCCTTGGCGCCGGCTGTCCACGCCTCCAGCTGCTCCACGGGCGGCAGCGCTCGCCGCAGGGTCTCGGCCTTGGGCAGATCGAGACACAACAGCTCGCAGGTATCCCGCTCCATCCCGATTACGGTACCTACATTCAAACGTACCTGCGTACGTTCTCCACGTGCCTACCATCGACGCATGGCCATCGTCATCGCCTCCGATCTCGCCAAGGACGTCGCCGGGACGCCCCTGCTCCGAGGCGTCTCGCTCAAGCTCGAGCGCCGCGACCGCCTGACCCTCGCCGGTCGCAACGGCGCCGGCAAGACGACGCTGCTGCGCATGCTCGCCGGCGAGGCCGGGCTCGACGGCGGCGAGCTCGTCGTGCAGAAGGGCGTGCGCATCGCCCTGCACGACCAGCGCCCGCCGCGAGACCGCGGCCTCAGCCTGCGCGCCTACGTGCTCTCCGGCTGCGCCGACCTGGTGTCCATCGAGGAGGAGCTCGGGCGCTTGGAGGAGTCGATGGCCGCCGGCGACGCGAGCGAGCGAACGCTCGACCGCTACGGCGCCGCCCAGGCGCGCCTGGAGCACGCCGGCGGCTACGCGTGGCGCGAGCGGGCGCTCGCGCAGGTCAACGGCCTGGGCTTCGTCGACAACGACCTCGACCGTGAGCTGAAGAGCTTCTCAGGCGGCGAGCTGACGCGCGCGTCTCTGGCCCGCGTGCTGGCTTCGGATCCCGACCTGCTGCTCCTTGACGAGCCCACCAACCACCTGGACATCGCCTCGCTGGAGTGGCTGGAGCAGCGCCTGACCGAGCTTGATGCGGCCATCGTCCTGGTCGCCCACGACCGCTGGTTCCTGGAGGCGGTCGGCACCGCGGTCCTCGAGCTCGAAGCAGGCCGGGCGCGCTTCTTCGCAGGCACGTGGCACGCCTGGCGCAAGGAGAAGGCCGCGCGCGAGCTTGCAGCCGGACGCGCCGCCGAGCGCCAGGCCGCCGAGGTTGCGCGGCTCGAGCGGTTCGTCGAGCGCTTCCGCGCCGGAACCCGAGCACGGCAGGCGCAGTCGCGCGTCAAGAAGCTCGATCGCCTAACGGGCAGCGGCGACGGCGACGGCGACGGCGACCGCCGCGCCGTGCGCCGCAGCGCGGAAGGCGACCTCGACTTCGCGTTCGCGCCGGCGAAGCGCAGCGGCCGCGTGGTCTTCGAGCTCGAGGGGGCGAGCATCCAGGCCGGCGAGAAGCCGCTGCTCGACGGCGCCGACCTGTGGCTCGAGCGAGGCGAGCACGTCTCGCTGGTCGGTCCAAACGGCGCCGGCAAGACCACCCTGCTCGAGACCCTCGCGGGCCGCCGGACGCCTGCCGCGGGAAAGCTGCGCCGCGGCCACAACATCCAGCTCGCGTACCTGTCCCAGCACAGCGACGAGCTGGGAACCGACGGCACGGCGCTCGCCGCGGCCCAGCGCGCCACCGGGCTCACGCCGGGCAAGGCGCGCGCGCTGCTCGGCCGCTTCCTGCTCTCCGGCGAGGAGGCCGAGAAGCCGCTCGCGGCGCTCTCGGGCGGAGAGCGCCGGCGCCTGGCGCTGGCGATCCTCGTCCACTCCGAGGCCAATGTCCTGATCCTCGACGAGCCCACCAACCATCTCGACCTGCACGGCCGCGAGGCGCTCGAGGCGGCCCTGCAGGGCTTCGGCGGCTCGGTCCTGCTGGTCTCCCACGATCGCGCGTTGCTCGACGCGGTCGGCACCAGGACGGTCGCCGTCGAGGAAGGCACCCTGCGCAGCTACTCGGGCGGCTGGCCGGAATACCTGCGGGCCCGCGAGGCGGGCACCGAGGCTCCGCCCTCCGAGCTCCCGCGCGACCGGCCGGCGCAGCCCCGCGGGCGCGCCGAGCGCGGCCCGTCGAAGAACCAGCAGGCCCGCCGCGCGCGCCTGGAGGCCGAGATCGCGGCGGCGGAGGCGGCGCTCGCCGGCCTCGAGGACGAGCTCGCCGACCCCACGGCTTGGCACGATCCAGAGCGCTCCGCCGCCTCGGGCGTGCGCCACGAAGCGGCTCGGCGACGGGTCGACGAGCTCTACGAGCGCCTCGGCGCCGCCGAGGCGCTCACCGCCACCTCAGCCGGCGGCCGAGCCGGCGACGCATAGCGCCTGGCCCGCGCGAGGCGGTCACCGCCTCTTCACACCGGGACAACCACTCGGACACATGGCCATCGGCGTCGCCGGGAACACTTGCTGGGCGATGACGCGGACGGCCAACAGGCAGTCGCTACCCGAGCCGCTCAGCGTCGAGCGCCCGCTGGCCGGGCGGCTGGGCCTCAACGTTCCCGACGGCTGGTGGCCGACCGCCGCGACGCTCAAGTCGATCGAGGCTTCCGGCTACGGCTGGGTGCAGGTCCTCGCGCCGCCGCCCGCCACCCTGTGCCGCGCCGAGGCTGAGCTGCATGCCGATGCGCTGCGCGCGGCGCTCGCCGTCGGCGGCCTGCGGGTCGTCGTGCACGCACCCGTCGAGCTGCGCGCGGGCGATCTCTCCGGCGATCGCGGACTCGAGGGCGCGCTGCGGTACGCCGGCCGCGTCGGCGCAGAGCTTCTGGTCTACCACGCCGCGAACTTTTCGCTCTCGGCGGGCTCGCGAAGCCGCCTCGCCGCGGAGGAGCGCTCGCTCACGGTGGCCGCCCGGCAGGCCGAGGCGCTCGGCCTGACCATCGCCATCGAGAATCTCGCGCCGGTCTATCCCGGCGAGACGCGAACCTGCCACGACCCTGGGTCGGTTGTCGCCTTGATCGAGCGTCTGGCTGCGAGCGGGTGAGGATGTGCTTCGACCTCGGGCACGCCCACATCACCGGCACGCTCGACGCCCTGCCCCGGGCGCTGCCCCACGTCGCGCTCTTCGACGTGCACGACAACCTCGGCAACCGTCGCACGGCTCGAGGCCCGGCGACCGTCGACCCTCTGCGCCTCGACCTCCACCTGCCTCCCGGAGCGGGCACCCTGCCCTGGAAGCGGGTCGCGCCACTGCTCGCCGGCCGCCCAGTGCCACTGCAGCTGGAGGTCCACCCACCGCGCCCGGAGGCGCTCGGGCTCGCCACTGTGACTGCCGAGCTGCTCGTTAGCGCCGGCTGCGCCGCTTGAGCGCGAGCCCCTCGAGGATGTGGGCGACGGTCTCGCAGGCGTCCACCGCGTGCTCGAGCGACTCGAAGATGTCCTTCCAGCGGATGACGGTCATCGGGTCGATCCCGGCGACGAACAGCGAGGCCACGCCGTCGCGCGAGAGCCGGTCGCCCTCGTTCTCCAGCCGGTGGATCTCGAGCAGGTGAGGCGCGAGCTCCCCGCCGTCGGCCCCGCGCGAGGCGAAGGCGCCAAGCGCGTCCGCCACCTGCCCGCCGCCCGCTGCGAGCACCTCGGCCAGCGCGACGGCCTGCTCCATAGGCGCCTCCACTCCGTAGAGACCGAGTGAGTCGGCCGTCTCCTCGGCGTAGTCGACGATGTCGTCCAGCGCGGTCGCGAGCGCGTGCCAGTCAGCGGCGTCGGCCGGAATGCGCGCGCCGTTCTCGCCGCTCACGCGGTGGATGATGTCGTGCGTGATCCGGTCTCCCTCGTGCTCGCACTCGACCAGCGCAGCTGCGAGCTCGGCGCGATCGGGGAACGCCGCCAGCATGTCGCGCAGCAGGGTGCACGAGCGTACGACGTTGCGGCCGGAGTCCTGAAGCAGCTCCTCCAGTACGGCGTCTGTGCTGGTCGCGCGGCGCAGCAGGCCCATCGACGGCCACCGTAGTCGCGTGGGGCGGCGGGGGCGGGGACTGTCACAGCTCTTTCACATCGCCTTCACGCCCGGGTAACGAGGTCGCCGGCCGAAGCGGTGACGCTTGACCTCCGTATGGAGGCCGCACGAGATGGGGAAGTGCTCCACGCCGGCCGGCTGGAGGTGCGGCCGGCGGAGAGCGTAGCCCTGGCCGACGGCCGGGTGCTGGCGCTCTCGGTCCGCGAGTTCCGCCTGCTGGTCGAGCTCGCCCGCCGCGGCGAGCGCATCGTGTCCCGCGAGCAGCTCTACGCCGTCGCGTGGGACGCGTCCATGCGCGCCGGGGATCGCAGCGTCGACGTCTACGTCCACAAGCTGCGCGACAAGCTCGAGACCGCGCTCCCCGATTGGCGCTTCATCCACACCCACGTCGGCTTCGGCTACCGCTTCTCCCCGGAGCCTTCACACCCTTTTCACACCGCCGCCACAGGTCGGTAACAGAGTGGGTGGGCCTCCGTGGGAGCCTCGCGACGCAAGATCAAGCGAAACGAAGGAGACCCAGTGAAGTCACGTCAGTGGCTGGCCCTCGGCTCCGCCGGACTGCTCGCGCTCGGCGCCGCGGCCTGCGGGTCGAGCAACGACAGCAAGTCGACGTCCAGCGCAGCGAGCGGCCCGAAGGGCGGCAAGATCAACGGCGCGGGAGCGACGTTCCCCCAGCCCGTCTATGACGAGTGGGCCGCCCGCTTCAAGGACCGGAGCGACACCACCGTCAACTACCAGGCGATCGGCTCGGGCGGCGGCATCGCCCAGTTCACCGCCGGCACCGTGGACTTCGGCGCGACCGACGCGGCGATGACCGACGAGGAGCTCAAGGCCGCACAGAAGAAGGGCGAGCCGGTCCACATCCCGACGGTCTTCGGGGCGGTCACGGTCTCCTACAACGTCCAGGGCGCCCCGAAGGGGCTGAAGCTCGACGGCGCGACCGTCGCGGACCTGTTCCTGGGCACGATCAAGAACTGGAACGACCCCAAGATCAAGGCGCTGAACCCGGGCGCAAGCCTGCCCAGCCAGACCGTCACGGTCTGCCACCGCTCGGATGAGTCGGGCACCACCAAGCTGTACACGAGCTTCCTCGCGGCCTACAGCCCCGCGTGGAAGAGCGGGCCCGGCGTCGACAAGACCGTCAAGTGGCCGACGGGCACCGGGGCCAAGGGCAACGACGGGGTCGCCGCGTGCGTGAAGCAGAACCAGGGCAGCGTCGGCTACGTCGAGGAGGCCTACGCGCTGCAGAACAACTTCACGACCGCAGCCGTGAAGAACAAGTCGGGCCAGTTCGTGGCGCCGACGCTCGCGTCGACCTCGGCGGCCGGTGACGGTCTCAAGGTCCCGGCGGACCTGCGCTTCAGCGCGATCGACTCCCCCAACCCGAAGGCCTACCCGATTGCCTCGTCCACGTTCCTGCTCGTCTACCAGGACGGGTGCAAGGCCGGGCAGAGCCAGGGCACGGCGCAGCGGGTCCAGAGCTGGCTCAAGTACGCCCTCGGGCCGGGCCAGGCCGTGGCACCCGAGATCCAGTACGCGGCGCTGCCGGCGAACATCAAGTCGCAGGCGACCAAGAAGGTCGACGGGCTGGAGTGCAACGGCAAGGCGCTGTCGACCGGGACCAGCAGCTAAGGCAGTGGAAGCCGGGAGCGCAATCCAGGGCGGCGGTCGCTCGATCACCGAGCGGTCGCCGCTCGCCCGGCTTCCCGACCGCATCATGCGCTGGGGGCTGACAGGCCTCGCGGGCCTGATCCTGGTCATCATCGCGTTCTTCTTCATCCGGCTGTACATCGAGGCCAAGCCGGCGTTCGACAAGTTCGGCGTCTTCGGCTTCACCTTCGACAACGATTGGGACGTCTCCAAGGGGACCTTCGGGGCGCTGGCGCTGCTGGTCGGCACGCTGATCACGTCGGCGCTCGCGCTGCTGATCGGCGTGCCGATCGCCATCGCGACGGCCGTCTTCGTCACCGAGCTGTGTCCACGGCGCGCTCGCGGGCCTCTCACCATCACCGTCGAGCTGCTGGCCGCGGTCCCGTCTGTCGTCTATGGGTTGTGGGGGGTGTTCGTGCTCATCCCCAAGCTCAGGCCTGCCGAGCAGTGGTTCTCGGACACCTTCTCTTTCGTGCCGTTCGTGGCCACGGCAACCGTCGCGGGCCCCAACTACTTCATCGCCAGCCTGATCCTGGCGATCATGATCATCCCGATCGTCAGCGCGATCAGCCGCGAGGTGATGGCGACCGTGCCGGCCGAGCACAAGGAGGCGGCGCTCGCGCTCGGGGCGACGCGCTGGGAGATGATCCGCATCGCGGTCCTGCCCTACTCGCGAGCCGGCATCTCGGGTGCGGCGATGCTCGGGCTGGGGCGCGCAATCGGCGAGACGATCGCGGTGACGCTGGTGATCGGCAACGCCCCTCAGATCGGCAAGTCGGTCTTCGACCAGGGCTACACCCTTGCCGCGGTGATCGCCAACGAGTTCGGCGAAGCGGCTGCGGACCCGCTGCACCGCGCCTCGCTGATCGCCGCCGGCCTCGTGCTCTTCGTGCTGACCCTGTTCATCAACCTGATCGCGCGCTACTTCGTGATGCGTGCCCAGCGCGGGCAGCGCAGCGTGCCGCAGGGGATGGCCGGATGAGCGCCGTGCTGCCTCCCGTCAGCCCGCGCCGGCGCCGCACCGACACCGTGATGCGCGGAGTCGTGGGAGTCCTCACAGGGCTGGCCATCCTCCCCCTCGTCCTAGTCCTCTACTACCTGTTCAGCAAGGGCGTCGGAGCGTGGAGCGTCGACTTCTTCACCACCGACCCCAGCGGGCGCTTCTTCGGATCGCCGGGCGGCGTGCGCAGCGCGATAGTGGGAACCGTGCTCATCGTCGGGGTGGCGACGCTGATGGCCGTTCCCTTCGGGATCGGCGTCGCGCTCTACCTCGTCGAGTACGGCAAGGAAAGCAAGTTCGCGAACGTCGTCCGTTACTTCGTCGACGTGATGACCGGCGTCCCGTCGATCGTCTTCGGCCTGTTCATCTACATCACGCTCATTCTGGCCACGGGGTTCGGCGGCTTTGCCGGGTGGAAGGGCTCGCTGGCCCTGGCGCTGCTGATGCTGCCGGTGGTGACGCGGGCCGGGGAGGTTGTCCTCAACCTCGTGCCCGACGGGCTACGCGAGGCCGCGCTGGCGCTGGGAGCGCCCCGCTGGCGGGTAGTGCTGCGCGTGGTGCTGCCCACCGCGCTTCCCGGCCTGATCACCGGCTCGCTGCTCGCCGTCGCGCGCGCGGCCGGCGAGACCGCGCCGTTGCTCTTCACGGCGACGATCGTCAAGGGCACGACGCTCAACCTGAACGACCAGATGAACTCGCTGCCCGCGCAGATCTTCAACGACGTGCGGCAGGCCCAGGACCGGATCGTCGAGCGCGCGTGGGGGTCTGCGCTTACCCTGGTCCTGATGATCCTGCTGCTGACCCTGATCGCACGACTCGTCCAACGAAGGAGCCGACTCACGTGAATCCCGATCAGCAGACCCCGGAGACCACACGGGAGGCGACCGACGAGGTGGCGGACCAATCCCTCCAGCGCCAGGCGGTAGTGGCGAAGCCCGAGCCGAAGCCCGCGCCGGGCACCGGCGCGGCGCGCCGCATCACCGTGAAGAGCCTGAACGCCTACTACGGCGACAATCACGCCGTGAAGGGCCTCGATCTCGTGTTCGAGCCCAACCACGTTACGGCGATCATCGGCCCCTCGGGCTGCGGCAAGTCGACGATGGTGCGCTGCCTGAACCGCATGCACGAGGAGATCCCGGGGGCCCGCGCCTCGGGCGAGGTGCTCCTCGACGACATCGACGTCTACGACGCGTCGATCGACGTCGTCGCGGTGCGACGGGCGGTCGGGATGGTCTTCCAGAAGCCCAACCCCTTCCCGACCATGTCGGTGTTCGACAACGTGGCCGCGGGGATGCGGCTGAGCGGCGCGCGCGGGAAGGACCTCAACGAGAAGGTCGAGAGCTCCCTGCGCGGCGCCGGCCTGTGGGAGGAGGTCAAAGACCGGCTGGGCACGCCGGGCGTCGGCCTCTCGGGCGGCCAGCAGCAGCGCCTCTGCATCGCGCGGACGATCGCGGTGGAGCCCGAGGTCATACTCATGGACGAGCCCTGCTCGGCCCTGGACCCGATCGCGACGCTCAAGATCGAGGAGCTGATCGCCGAGCTCAAGCGGCGCTACACGATCGTCATCGTCACCCACAACATGCAGCAGGCGGCGCGTGTCGCCGACAGAACCGCGTTCATGCTCACGGGCGACATGGTCGAGTTCGCGGCTACGGAGAAGATCTTCACCAACCCCGACGACAGCCGCACCGAGGAGTACGTCACCGGGAAGTTCGGCTAGGGGACGGCGACGGCCATGCACGAGGCGCGTTACGCCTTCCGGCAGGAGTTGCGCAAGCTCGAGGAGCAGGCCCTCGGCGGCCTGGACATGGTGGAGAGCACCCTGGGCCGCGCGCTCGAGGCGCTCGAGCACCAGGACGTCGAGCTCGCCTCGCTGGTCATCGTCGACGATGACCGGATCGACGGCCGCTACCTGGAGGTGCACCAGGGGATCCTGTCCCTGCTCGCGACCCAGGCGCCGGTGGCCGGCGACCTGCGGCTCGTGGCCGCGCTGCTGCACGTCATCAAGCACGTCGAGCGCATGGGCGACCAGTGCGTGAACGTCGCGAAGGTCATCCCGCTGTCCGGCCACGAGCCGCCGATTCACGAAGAGATCCTCGCGAAGGTGCTGGAGATGGGGCAGCTCGCCCGCTCTGAGGTGCGCCAGTCCAAGCAGGCCTTCGAGCTGCGCGACGTGGCGCTGGCGGAGGACCTGGTGCGCCAGGACCAGCTCATCAACGCCCACAACCGCGAGGTCTTCAAGCTCGCGTTGGAGGCGGGCGACGACGCTGACGTGCGCGAGTGGGCGATGCACATGATCCTCGTCGCCCGGGCGCTGGAGCGGGTCGGGGACAACGCAGTGGACGTCGGCGAGCAGGTCGCGTTCGTCGTGACCGGCCTGTTCCGGGAGTTCGCGGACGCGTCGCGGGTGAGCAGCCGGGAGGAGTGAGCTTCGCCTTTTGCCTCCATTTTGCGCCTAGGGTTGTGAAGAAGTCGTGATCACAGGCGCGCGCGCCACGTCGCGTCGCGGCAGACCTCTATCCTCACCGGCGCCATGGATCACATGACGCTGGCCGCCCAGGCCCCCGATACCAGCGCGGGCCGTCGCGCCGCGCCAGGCCACGCCGCGACTCGGCTGGCCATCATCGACTCCGACAGCGGGTTCCTGCAGGTGCTCACCCGCCGCCTGGACGGCGTCGGCTGGCAGCACCGCGTGCTCGCGAGCGCGGTCCCCACCGACGCGATCGTGGCGATGCGCCTGAGCGCGCTCGTCCTCGACCTGGCGACGCTCGGCCCGCAGGGCTGGGAGTACCTTGAGCGGGTGTGCGGTGTCCTCCCGGGCCTCGGCGTGGTCGTCTGCACCGGCTCCTCGACGGTCGCCCAGCGGGTGCGGGGCTTGAGGATGGGCGCCGATGACTGGGTGACCAAGCCCTGCCACCCGGAGGAGCTCATCGCGCGCGTGGAGGCGGTCGTGCGGCGGCGCAAGCGCGCCGAGGCGCGCGACGAGCGCGGGCCGCTGAGTGCCGGCGAGGTCGAGATACGCCTGGATCAGTTCCAGGCCTTCGTCCGCGGCGAGAGCGTCGAGCTTACCCGCCGGGAGTTCGAGCTGATCCACCTGCTCGCCGAGTCGCGCGGCCACGTGCTCGAGCGCGAGGAGATCTACCAGCGCGTTTGGGGCTACGCGATGGCCCACGGAGATCGCTCGGTCGACGTCTTCGTGCGCAAGCTGCGTCAGAAGCTGGAGAGGGCCTCACCGGACTGGCGCTACATCCACACCCACTTCGGGATCGGCTACCGCTTCGCGGCTGAGCCGCTGGGGGAGCGCGAGGAGACGGCGTCGCCCGCCGCGGTGGAGGACGGCGCGCCCGCGCCGACGGCGGCGTCGCTCCAGACGCCGAGCTTCGCTGGCTGAACGCGGCGGCCCGCATCGGTCGGCGAGCCTCCTGGGCCCCTCGGGCGCGCGAGACTGCTGTTGAGCCGAATCATTCGGTTCAAGTGCAGTCTCGGTCTCACGGCTAGCATTCCCCGTACGTGACCGCCGCGCGTAACGCACTGATCGTCCTCGCCATTGCGGCTGCCGTGGCCTTCCTTCCGGGCGGCTGGCCGGCGGCGGCGTTCTTCGGCACGTTGCTGTCGCTGATCATGTTCGGGGGCCTCGCTTGGTTCGTGGCCCGGCTGTACGCGGACCACCGCTTGGACCTCTTCGGCATCGGCGACCGCAACCGAACCCTGCTCTACGGCGCCGTTGCTGTGGTCGTCCTGACCTTGACCGCGTCGAACCGGCTGTTCGCGACCGGTATCGGAACGATGCTGTGGTTCGTCTTGATCGGAGGCGCCGTGTTCGCGATCTTCACCGTGTGGCGCGCCTGGCGCGCGTACGCGTAGCGCTTTCTCCACAGCTTTTGTGCTGACTCGCAACCATCGCGCGTAGCTCCGCGCGCTGCGCTCCTGGAGCGTGCCGCCCATGCGCCGGTGGGGTGACGAACGAGGGCAGGCGAGCGTCGAACTCGTGGTGCTGCTGCCGGTCGTGGCGCTGCTCGCGGCGATGATGTGGCAGGCGGCGGTCGCCGGGCAGGCCTTGTGGCTCGCGGGCTCGGCGGCGCGCTCGGCGGCGCGGGCGCAGGCCGTGGGGGCCGACGCGGCTCTGGCCGCCCGCGGCGCCCTGCCCGAGAATCTCGAGCGGGGTTTGCGCGTGCGCAAGCGCTCCGACGGCGGGATCCAGGTCGCCGTGCCCGTCCGTGCGGTGATCTTCGGCGACGCGCTGACCACCGTGCGTGCGACGGCCCGCTTCGAGCCGCAGGGGAAGGGATGAGGCGCGCGCTCGGAAGGGCCCGCTCGTCGCGTGGCCAGTCGTCGGTGGAGATCGTCGCTCTGCTTCCCATGCTCGCGCTGGTCGCCGCAGCGGTCATGCAACTGCTCGCGGCGGGTGTCGCCGCCGAGCTTGCCGACCATGCGGCGGAGGCGGGCGCGGTGGCGATCCTCCAGCAGCGAGAGCCACGGCAGGCGGTGCGCGACGCCCTGCCCGGGTGGTCGCGTGATCGGGTGACGATCGAGGTGCGTGGCCGCACGGTCCGGGTCAGCATGCGACCCCCGGCGCTCACTCGCTCCATAGCCAGGATGCTGACCGCGGATGCCCGCGCCGATGCGGGACGGAGGTCGACGTGAACGAGCTGCTCGGGCGCCTGTCCTCGGTGTTCGTCCAGCCCGCGCCCCGCCGCCCGCCGCTCGCGACCGTCGCCTCGTCTCTCCCCGCCGAGTCGATCGCCCTGCTCTGCCCGCCGGAGGAGGCGGTCGCGCTGGGCTCGGGCGTCGCACTGGCGACGGCCCGGCGTGCACGGACGCCGTTCGCGATCGCTGCGCTGTGGCGGCCCGGAGGGCCTGCCACGTCCGGCCTCGGTGCGCCGTCGGGTCATCGTGCGCGCCGCCTCTGCAGCTCGCTGCGAGCACGAGGCCTGCGTGCCTACACGGCGGGTCGCGTAGTGCGGATCGACCTGCCGGGCGACGCGGAGGCGGCCGTCGGCGCCCTGGGCCGGGCGACTGCGGCCTCGGAAGCGCCATGCGTCTTCGTCGTAACTGGCCCCCGCACGGCAGCGCTCGACGACGTGCTCGCCGACCAAGACACCCTCATTATCGCCTCGGAGGATCCCGACGACCCGCTGTCCCGCCTCGCCGCGGCCCGCCTCGCCACCCTCGGTCCGCCGGTGCGGCGAATCCCGGCGTCCCTGCCACCGATCTCGCGGGCGCTGGCGCTGGCCGGGCTCACGGCCAAGGTCCCCGCTCCGTTCCCGGAGGAGGCGTGATGAGGGGCCGGCGGCCGGTATGGGGCGCGCTGCGCGAGGAGCGCGGGCAGGCGCTGCTGCTCCTCGTTGGCGCGATGGCGGCGGTGCTGGTCGGGGCCTTCGTCCTCGGCGCCATAGCCCGGGGGATCGGCGCGAAGGGGCGCCACCAGGGCGCCGCGGACCTCGGCGCGCTCGCCGGCGCGCGCGCGATGCTCGTCGCCTACCCGCGCCTCTTCGAGCCGCCCCGCGTTGGCGGCCGGCGCAACCCGCGCCACCTCGAGAAGGGCGACTACCTCGCGCTGGGCCGGCGCGTGGCCTTCGAGACGGCCGGCCGCAACGGGGCACGCGTCGTCACCGTGACCTTCCCGGACCGACGCACGATCGCGCCGGTGCTCATCCGCGTGGTCGTGCGCGACCCGGTCACGGTCGAGGCGGCGGGCAAGCGACGATCGGTGATGGTGAAGTCGAGCGCCGAGGCGGAGCTTGCTCCCGCCTTCGGCGCGGGGGCCTCCGGCTTCGCGACGGGAGGCGGCTACAACGGTCCACTGGCCTACCGCCAGGGCAAGCCCATGCGTCCCGACGTCGCGCTCGCCTTCGACCGCATGTACGCGGCCGCCCGCGCAGCCGGCGTCAACCTGATCATCAACAGCGCTTACCGCAGCGACGCCGAGCAGGCCCGCCTGTTCGCGGCCAATCCGGACCCGCGCTGGGTCGCCCCTCCCGGCCGCTCGCTGCACCGCCTCGCCACCGAGCTCGACCTCGGTCCGCCTTCGGCGATGGCCTGGATGCGCACGAACGGCGGTCGCTTCGGCTTCATCCAGCGGTATTCCTGGGAGCCCTGGCATTGGGGTTACACCCGCAACCCCGGCTCGCGGTCGGTTGGGTGGGGCGGGCCGCGAGGCGATGGCGGCAGCGCGATCCCGTCGTTCGTGCCGGCGCGCTTTGCGCCGATGATCTCGCGTGCGGCCCAGCGCTACAACGTCTCGGCGGGGTTGCTGGCCGCCCAGCTCTATGCCGAGTCGAACTTCAACCCGAACGCCACCTCCTCGGCGGGCGCCCAGGGCATCGCCCAGTTCATGCCCGGCACCGCCGCCAGCTTCGGACTGCGCGACCCCTTCGATCCCGAGCAGGCCATAGACGCCCAGGGGCGCCTGATGCGCGACCTGCTGCGTCGCTTCGCCGCGGTCCCGCTCGCCCTGGCCGCCTACAACGCAGGCCCCGCCCGCGTGGCGGCCTGCATGTGCGTCCCCCCGATCCCTGAGACCCGAGGCTACGTCGCGCGAATTCTCGGCCTCCTCGGCGGAGCAGGCGACGCGACCGGCCTGGTCGGGCTGGAGGTGCGGCTGGTGAAGTGAGAGAGGAGCGCTGAGCGCTCTCGGGCCCCGCCGAGTGACCTTTCTGAGCGCTCGGCGCCTGCAAGAAGACGAACGGCGGAGGGGATGGACTGAGCGGGGGTGGGTCGAATAACGGACGCATTACGACCGGAAATCGCCCCACCCTTCTCCCTCGTTGCCGCCGTTCAGCCCGGCACGGCGAAGGCAGACCCGGACTTACGCCGTCAGCGGGACCGCGCGCGCCGCCACAGGTTGCGCGGGTCGCGAGGGCGACCGGCCACCGCCGGGCGAGGCCTCTCCTCGGGCGGGGTCCCTGATGACCTCTCCGGCTGCGGCGCGGCCTCGGGCGGTCGCCATGGCACGGCGTCGGGCGCGGGGAGTGGCGGCTGCTCGGCCTCGGCCCGGCCGAGTGACTTCGCTTCCCAGCGCAGGGCGGGTTTCGGTCGCGCGTCGCGTGCCTGCCCGGCGTCCCTCTCGACGGGCGGGAAGCCGCTGGGCGGGGTGTCCTGGTGCCCCGGGGAGTTCGGCTCAGCGGCGGGGGTCGCCGGCGTGGCAGGTAGCGCCCGTGTCAGCGGCGCGGCATCCTCGCTGACGGGCGGGAAGCCGCTGGTCGGAGTGTCCTGCTCGGCCGGGCGCGGGGCAGAGGTCGTCTGCGGCGTGGAGGCGGCGCCCGTGGGGGAGCCGCCCTGGCCGAAGGAGGATGAGCCAGACTCCGGGAAGGGAGGGTCGCCGTCCGCGTCGGCCGGCCGCCACGGTGAGGATGCCGGCGCTCCCCCGTTAGACGCTCCTTCGCTTTCGCGTGGACTGACCGGCTCGGGGGGGCCGCCGTTGCTCTGCAACGGCGTGCCGTTGGGTTGACGGGCCGCCCGGAGGGGCTCGCTACGACGACGCGGCCTGCCGGTTCTCACGGGGCCGGCGGCGTCGGCGACCGCGGGCCGCCGTGGCTGCGGGCCATGCAGCGCTGGGCCCACTCGCTCGGTCCCACTCTCTCCCCGGCGCCGCTCCGCCCGCCGCCTGCTGAACAGAAAGCCGAGGACTCCGACCATGACCAGCAGCGTCCCCAGCGCCAGCAACAGCAGCCAACTCGGGCCCGAGTCGTCGCCGCCGGCACCAGGAGCTGTGGTGCTGGTGGGCGCCGAGCGGCCGGCGGGTGCGGTCGAGCCATCAGCGGGTGGCGTCTGGGTGCCGCCGGTCTTGGGAGCGCCCTTTCGCCGAGGCGTGCCCAGCGGGAACTCGCGCCACAGTGGCGAGGGATCGGGGCGGCCTGCGGCTGCCGGGGGGGTGGACACGGCCGGTGCCGTGTCGGCTCCCCCGGGAGTGGTGTAGACCGGCGGCGCGGCGGGCACAGCCGCCGTGATCCACAGGGCTGACACCATGACGGCGGCGAGGGCGATGAGAATTCGACGGAGCATGGGTTCAGCGGATGCGCAGCGGGGTTCCCACCGGCATGAGCCGGCCGAGTCTTTCGATGTCCGCGTTACGCATACGGATGCACCCTCGCGACACGCTTCCCGGCACGAGCTGCGGTTGGTCGGTCCCGTGGATGCCGACGAAGCCGCCGGCCGGCCACTCGCTCAGGTTGCTGCGGGCGCTCGTCCCGAAGGCGAGCGGTCCGTAGACCGGGCTCGCGTAGCGCTCGAGCCGGTCGCGCACGTAGAACTCTCCGCGCGGGGTGGGCGACGCCGGTAGGCCGACGCCGACGGGCGCTCGCAGCACCACCCGACCCGCGCGCATCAGCGTGGCGGTGCGCCCGCGGAGGTCGACCACCAGGCGCGTCTTCACCACGCGGTAGCCGCCCAGCGATCGCCGTGGCACCCAGCCCGTCATGGGCTCCTGGGCGCGCGCCGGCACCCGGGCCCTCACCCACAGACGGCCGCCACGGCGAAGCGCGCCGGGAAGGACCACGACCAGGTTGGCCGTGCCCTCGGGCGTCTTGGTGGCAAGCATCGTGACCCCGGCAGCCCGCAGGGAAGGAGCTCTGCGGGCGACGACCGGGATGCGGACCGGCGCCCAGCGCGTGGCGCGCCGGTCGGCGGCCGCCAGCGCGAGCGGCCGCGGGATGTTCAGGGCCGACTTGGGCGGCGCAGGAAGGGGCGCGCCCAGCCCGCCACCGTCGTCGCCACCGGCCCCGAAAGGGCCGACGAGCACGAGTCCCGCCAGTCCCACCACCAGAGCACCCAGGGCCGCCCCGGCGACCCGCCCACCGCGTCGCCAAGCCTCGCCGGCGGTGGTGATCATCCGGTGAAACGCGGGCTCCCCTTCTTCGTTCCGGTCTTCGGGCTGGAGGTGACGAAGTTGGTCTTCGCGACGATCGCCCGCACCCGGGTGGCGCTTATCGGCTCGTCGAAGGCGGTATTGACCGGCGACCGACCGGCGAGCCGGCGGATCCACCCGGCGTGGCGGGCCTCGACGGAGTGGATGCCGATGGCTGCGGCAAGGTAGGCCTTGCTGCGGATCGCCGGCGCCTGGGCCTTGTAGGCGGCGACGGCGAGGTCCTCGAAGGCGACGGCGGTGCGCCGGAAATCGTCCTCGTTTTCGGTCACTCCCCGAAAGTCGAACGACGGCTGCTTGCCGGCCTTGCTGCCCAGCACGTCGCGGAAGGCCTTGACGTGGGCGCGCTCGTGCCCCCCGACGACCCGCGCCTGCACCTTGGTCTCCCCCTTCAGGGCGTTGGCCTGCTCGGTTTCGGTGTAGAACGCTGCCTGGAGCTCCTCAAGCGTCAGCGCGTAGTTGAGGATGGCGACGTCGCCGCGGTCGGGTTTCGATGCCGCGCCCGCAAGTGCCGGTACGGCGAGCGAGCCGAGCAGGGCGCCGAGGCCGCCTCGCAGGAAGTCCGCTCGCGTCCACGGGGCGGCGGCGGCCTCGGTCTCGGCCAGTGCGCCGTCGACGTCGATGTCGACCCAGCGAAGATCGGGCAGGGGGTCGGTGAGAGTCATGGCTTGATGTACCCGGTCCGCTTGAGCGCCGCGCGAACCTGCGCCTCGTCGAGCGGCTTATCCACCGCGAGAGGGGCGGGCGGCTTGCCGGCCAGGTCGCGGATCCAGGCGGCGTGTCGAGCCTCGACCGACACTATCTTGGCAGCCGCCGCGAGCGCGGCGGGACTGAGGTTCGTGGCCTGGCCGTTGTAGGCCGCGAGCCCGAGGTCCTCGAGCTCCACCGCGGAACGGACGAACTGTTTCTCGCTGGTCGTGGCATCGCCGAAGGAGAACCGCGGAGCGGCGGCCGCCGAGCCCCGCAGCGCCTTCGTGACGAAGGCGACGTGCTCACGCTCGTTGGCGCCGACGACGCGCGAGAACTCCGCAACCTCGCCGCGCAGCTTCCCGTTCTTGTTGGCCTCGGCGTAGAACGCGGCCTGAAGGCGCTCGACGATCAGGGCGAACTGCAGCACGCGGGCGTCGACCGAAGGGGAAGACACCGCGGGACCCGACCGACGGGCGAGCAGCGCCCCTCCGAGCGAAACCGCCAAGCCGCCGGCGCCGGCGCGCCGCAGCAGCGCAGCGCGCGACCAGCGCCTGACCGGCGCCTCCGACAAGCTATGGCCGCTTACGGCGGCGTCCCGGCTCCCCTGGTCCATCCCTGCCCCGCCTTCGATCTCCGTTCGAAAAGTCCTACTCGCGGACCATCTTACCGCGACTTCGGTGTCGACGCGCCAAGTCCGCCCCGCCGGAGCGCGCGAAGGCAGCCTAGCCGACGGCCACGGACACCGGCGAAACTCGCACTGGGAAGCCGTTTAGGACCGCGTTTCCCGACAGCACGTCGACGAGCGCCTCATCGGCGAGAATGTTGCTGTTCGCGCCCGCGTGCTCGGCGGCCACGCGCATCCGCACACCCGGGTCGTCGTGGCCCCAGCCGTGAGGGATGCTCACGACACCGCACATCACGGAGTCCGTGATCTCGACTGGAACCTCGATCGATCCGGCTGCGGAGCTCACCACCGCGGGTTCGCCGTCGGTCAGCGAGAGGCGCGCGGCGTCCTCGGGATGCACCTGCACCGTGCAGCGGGGCTTTCCGCGCACCAGCGGAGCAAGGTTGTGCATCCAGGAGTTGTTGGAGCGCAGCTGGCGGCGGCCGACGAGCACGAGCCCGCCCTCGCTCGACCGGCGTTCCAGCGCCGCGCGCAGCCGCTCCACGTCGCGGACGATCGGTTCGGGCGCCACCTCGATCCGCCCGCTCGGCGTACGCAGCACCTCGGGCAGCCGTGGCCGCAGCGGGCCGAGGTCGACGCCGTGCGGTGCGGCCTCGAGCGCCGCGAGCGACAGCGCGCCGTCCCGCGCGCCGAAGCCGTCACCGTAGGGGCCGACACGGAGCATCAGGTCGAGCACCCTCTCGGGTCCGCGGCGCGGCTCGAGCGCCGCCAGCACCTCCCCCGCGTCCCGGCCGGTCAGCGGCGAGTGGGCATCGGCCAGCTCGCGGCGCACGAGCTCGCCGACGACCAGGTCGTCGAGCGCGTCGACGTCGCAGTGGGCTCCCTGGCCGGCGGCGATCCCGGCCAACCGCAGCAGCGTCCGCCACTCGGGCTCGAGCCCCGGCTCGGGATCGACCACCGGCGGCGAGTAGTTCGCGACGTTGTGGATGGCGAACTGGTAGAGGGCGAGGTCGTAGTGCGAGTGCGCCAGCGGCGAGTCGCCGGGGAGGATGACGTCGGCGTGGCGCGTGGTCTCATTGACGTAGATGTCCACGCTCACCATGAACTCCAGCGACGCCAGCGCGCGTCCGAGCCTGCCGCTGTTGGGCGTGCTGAGCGCCGGGTTGCCGGCGATCGTGAGCAGAGCCCGGACCTGGCCCTCGCCCGGCGTGTCGATCTCCTCGGCCAGGCAGGCGACCGGCAGCTCGCCGAGCACCTCGCCCAGCCCGCGGACCCGCGACTGCCAGCGCCCGATCCGCAGACCGCGGCCGCGCCCCGGCTCGCCGCTCGTGTTGCGGGCCCCCGCCGCGGCCTTGGGGAACAGCGCGCCGCCCGGCCGGTCGAGGTTTCCCGTCAGCACGTTCAGTACGTCGACCAGCCAGCTCGCGAGCGTCCCGAACTCCTGCGTGCAGGTTCCGATCCGGCCGTAGACCGCCGCGCGGCGCGCGCCCGCGAGGTCCCGCGCGAGCCGGCGGACGTCGTCCGCGGGGATCCCGCACGCGGCGCCCACCGCCTCCGGGGTGAACGGGCGCGCGAGCGCGGGCAGCTCACCGAGCCCCTCGCACAGCGGGGCGAGCGGTCCGGGTGCGTCCAGCCCCTCGGACAGGATCACGTTCACCATGGCGAACAGGAGCTGGGCGTCGGTGCCGGGCCGCAGCGCGATGTGCTCGTCGGCCACCTCAGCGGTGCGCGTGCGGCGCGGGTCGACGACCACCAGCCGGCCGCCGCGCTCGCGCAGGCGACGCAGCCGGCCGCGCATGTCGGGGGCGGTCAGCAGCGAGCCGTTGGAGGCAAGTGGGTTGGCCCCGAGCATGAGCAGGTAGTCGGTACGGTCGACGTCGGGCACGGGGACGCTGATCGGCGTTCCGAACATCAGCCCGGCGGAGACGTGCTTGGGCATCTGGTCGACCGTGCTCGCCGAGAAGACGTTGCGCGAGCCGATCGCCCGAATCAGCGCGCGCCCGTAGATCAGGGAATCGAGGTTGTGGGCCGACGGGTTGCCGAAGTACGTGGCCACCGCGCCACGGCCGTCGCGGGCGAGGATCGGACCCAGGCGCTCGTCGATGAGCTCGAAGGCCTGGTCCCAGCCGATCGGCTCGAAGTCACCCGCGGGCGTCCGTCGCACCGGTGTACGTAGCCGGTCGGGGTCCTCGTGCAGCGCCTTGAGCGACGGCCCCTTGGGACAGATGAACCCGTGGCTGAGCACGTCCTGGCGGTCGCCCCGGATCGCGCTCACACCTCCGTTCACCGTGATCTCCAGCCCGCAGGTCGCCTCGCACAGCGGGCACGTGCGGTAGGCGACGCGGGGCTCGGCCACGACGCGAGCATATCGCCGTCCCCGCGGCCCCCGCGCGGCCGGCTCAGGCCAGCGCGGCGCGTACCGCGTCGAGTGCGCGCCCGACGCCGGCCAGGTCGACGTCGAGATGGGTGATCATGCGCACCCGACGGTCGTCGACCGTGCTCACCTGGACCCCCGCTCGCGCCAGCGCTGACGCGAGCGCGCCCGCGTCGGCGACCTCGCAGATCACGATGTTGGTCTCCACCGCCGAGGGGTCGAGCGCGATGCCCTCAAGCTCCGCCAGGCCCGCGGCGAGGACGCGCGCGTTGGCGTGATCCTGGGCCAACCGCTCGACATGGTGGTCGAGCGCGTAGAGCGCCGCGGCGGCGAGCACGCCGGCCTGGCGCAGCGCGCCACCGAGCATCTGCTTGTAGCGCCACGCCTCTTCGACCATCTCGGCCGAGCCGGCCAGGCACGCCCCGGCCGGCGCGCCCAGGCCCTTGCTGAAGTCCAGCCACGCGGTGTCGAAGCTCGTCGCCCATCCGTCCGCCGGAACGCCGGTCGCGGTCACGGCGTTGAGCAGCCGCGCTCCGTCGAGGTGCGCACGCAGGCCGCGGCGGCGGGCCACGTCCAGCACCCCGCGGACCGTCTCCAGCGGCCATACTCGGCCGCCCGTCAGGTTCGCGGTCTGCTCCACCCACAGCAGGCGCGTGCGCGGGCCGTAGCGGTCGCCGGTCGGGCGAATGGCCGCCTCGAACGCCTCCGGCGCGACGATGCCGCCGTCCCCGTCGAGGGGATGCAGCGTCGCCCCAGAGATCGCCGCCGGCCCGCCCGCCTCGGCGTGGAACGGATGCGCGCTGTGGTGCATCAGGACCTCATCGCCTCCCGGGCGGACGTGCAGGCGGGTGGCGATGATGTTGCACAGCGTCCCGGTGGGCAGGAACAGCGCCGCCTCCTGGCCGAGCAGCTGCGCGACGCGCTCCTGGAGGGCGTTGACCGTCGGATCGAGCCCGCGCTGCTCGTCGCCGACCTCGGCCCGCGCCATCGCCTGCCGCATCCCCTCCGTCGGGCGGGTCTGCGTGTCGCTGTACAGGTTGACGCCCACGCCGTCCAAGCTAGTACTCAGATCACGACCGCGGCTTGACCCGCGGTGATCACCAGTGAAAGGATCGCCGGGGAGGAGCTGAGGCATGGACCAGGATCGCACCGAGCGGTTCGACGCGGCGGCGGGCATCGCCTTCGTGGTGCTGATCGTCGCGGCCAGCCTGCTGCCGGGCAAGCCGCCGGCGGCGACCGATCCGGTCGCAGACATCCGGAAGTTCTTCGTCGACGAGCGCGACACGCTGCAGGCGGCGACGTTCTTCACCGGGCTCGCGGTCATCGCGCTGCTGTGGTTCCTCGGAACGCTGCGCGGTCACCTTCGCGCGGCCGAGGGCGGCACCGGCCGCCTCACCGAGGTGGCCTTCGGCAGCGGCATCGCCCTGCTCGCGCTCGTCCTGGTCGGCTCGGCCCTGGGACTCGCGCCGACCCTGCACGCCGAGCAGCTCGACGACGCCACGGTACGAGCGTTCTACGACGCGCAGATCTACGTCTACGCGCTGATCGCCTTTCCGGCCGCTGGGCTCACCGCGGCGAGCGCCGCCGTCATCCTGCGCACCGGGGTGCTGCCCCGTGCCGTCGGGGCGCTGGGGGTCCTCACCGCCATCGTGTCGATCCTCGGAGCACTAAGCATTTACGGAGAGAGCGACGCATTCGTCTCGATCGGCGGTGCCGCCGGCTTCGTGAGCTTCCTGGTCTTCGTGGTCTGGGTGCTGGTGACGAGCATCGTGCTCATGCGCGGGGCCTCGGCGCCGGTCGCGGCGCACGCCGCGGCTCGCGAGACCTGAGCCGCCCGCCCAAGCCGCACCTATCCTCGAGGCGATGGCCTCGACGACTCCACAGACGACGAAGCGGACCCCCAGCCGCCTCGCCGAGCAGCGCCGCGCGCTGCCCGACGGGCCGGGGGTGTACCTCTTCCGCGACGCGCGCGGACGGGTGATCTACGTCGGCAAGGCGAAGTCGATCCGCAAGCGCGTGGCCTCACACTTCTCGAGCCCCGCCACGCGCGGCTTCGTCGAGCTGCGTGAGCTGGTCGACGCGATCGAGTACCTCGCCACCGAGACCGAGGCCGAGGCGCTGCTCGCCGAGCAGAACTTCATCAAGCAGTACAAGCCGCGCTTCAACATCCGGTTGCGCGACGACAAGTCCTACCCCTACATCGCGCTCAGCCTCGAGGAGGACTTCCCGCGCGTGTTCTTCACGCGCGAGCGCCACCGCCGTGAGCGCGCGTACTTCGGCCCTTACTCCAACGCCAAGAAGGTGCGCGGCACGCTCGACCTGCTGCAGAAGATCTTCCTGTTCCGTTCCTGCGAGGGGCCGGAGCCGGGGAGGCGCAGCGGCTCGCCGTGCCTGGACTACTACATCAAGCGCTGCGAGGCGCCCTGCGTCGGCTATGTCGACAAGGAGGAGTACCGGGGGATGATCGACGGGGTTGTCGACTTCCTCTCCGGCCGCTACCGGGAGATCGAGGCCCAGCTCGAGGGGCGGATGAAGCGGGCGGCCGAGGACCAGCGCTTCGAGCAGGCCGCACTGGAGCGCAACCGCCTGCGCGCCGTTCGCTCGCTGCTCGAGCGCCAGCGGATCTCCAACGAGGCGGTGGGCACGCTCGACGCCATCGCCGTCGCTGTCGAGGACGCGGACGCCAACGCCCAGGTCTTCCAGGTCCGTGACGGCGTGCTGTCCGACCGTCAGAGCTTCTACCTGCTCAACGAGGCGGGCCGCGAGGTCGAAGAGGTGGCCGAGGAGTTCATCCTCCAGTACTACGCGAGCGCGATGGCCATCCCGACGCAGCTGGTGGTGCAGCGCGGAGTGGGGGAGGGTTCTGCGCTGGCGGAGGTCCTCGCGCAGCGTCGCGGAGGGCCCGTCGAGCTACGTCACGCCGAGCGCGGCGACAAGCGGCGCATCCTCGACCTCGCCGAACGCAACGCCCGCCTGGCGCTCGACCAGGAGAAGCTGAAGGCGGAGCGGCGCCGGCAGCGGCGCGTCGAAGCGCTCGACGGCCTTCAGCGCGCCCTGCGCCTCGACTCCGTCCCGCTGCGGATCGAGTGCTTCGACATCTCCAACCTGATGGGCACAAACAACGTAGCCTCGATGGTCGTCTTCGAGGGCGGCGCGCCCAAGAAGTCCGACTACCGGCGCTTCCGGATCCGCGGCTTCGAGGGCGCCGACGACTTCGCGGCGATGTCCGAGGTCCTCGGCCGCCGCCTCGCCCAGTTCGAGCGCCAGCACGACATCTCGCCCCACGACCGCGAGCACGACGCGAGCTTCGCCGCGCTGCCCAACGTGATCGTCATCGACGGCGGCAGGGGCCAGCTGTCCAGCGCGATGGCCGCGCTGCCCGGCTTCCGCGAGCGCGGCGTCGCGGTCATCGCCCTCGCCAAGCGCATCGAAGAGGTCTTCCTCCCTGGACGGCAGGCGCCGCTCATGCTCGACCACGACACGCCCGAGCTCCAGTTGCTCCAGCGGGTTCGCGACGAGGCGCACCGCTTCGCGCTGACTCACCACCGCGCGCGCCGCGACCGCGAGATGACCGAGTCGATCTTCGATGGGCTGCAGGGCATCGGCCCCGCCCGCAAGCGCGCGCTGCTCAACCACTTCGGATCCCCCGAGGCGGTCCTGGCGGCGTCGCGCGAGGAGCTCGAGGCGGTCCCGGGGATCCCGGGCAAGGTGGCCCGCGTGCTCTACGCCTCGCTCAACAAGACCGGCCGCTGAGCGAGCCCCGCGATCCCGCCGGCCGAGAGCTTCCCCGAACCGCATGCGCACCCGCTGCGTTAACAGCATCGTCACCCCATGACCGATGAGCCCGCCAGAATCAGTCGCATGGAGGCCGCCCGGCCCGTTCGCCTCAGCGAGCGGCTGCGCCTGAGCCGGCGAAACGGGCGCGACGCGCCCCGCGAGCAGCCCTCGCCGCTGCGCGACCTGGTGATCATCACCGGCTACTCCGGCGCCGGCAAGTCCACCACGATGCACCTGTTCGAGGACGCGGGCTACTTCTGCGTCGACAACCTGCCGCCCGAGATGATCCGCCACCTCGCCGATCTCTTCGTGCATCCGGGTTCGCAGGTCGAGCGCTCGGCCGTGGTCACCGACGTGCGCGGCGGGGACTACTTCGAGGGCCTGGTCGAGGTGCTCGACGGCCTGGAGCAGGCCGGCATCGCGCACCGCGTGCTGTTCCTCGATGCCGAGGAGCAGGCGCTGCTCACCCGCTTCAAGGAGACGCGCCGCCGCCACCCGCTGTCCCCGATGGGCAGCGTCGCCGACGGCATCGCGGCCGAGCACGCGCTGCTCGAGCCGCTGAAGGAGCGCGCCGAGATCGTGATCGACACCACCGGGCTCAAGGCCTCCGAGCTGCGCAGGCGGGTCGCCGACGAGATGCTCCCTACGAGCACGCCGGGCAAGCTGGCCGTCACCTTCATGAGCTTCGGCCACAAGCACGGCCCCCCGCGCGACGCCGACCTTGCCTTCGACGTGCGCTTCCTGCCCAATCCACACTACGAGGCACGGCTGCGATCCCTGACCGGGGTGGACCCGCGCATCATCGCCTACGTCGATCGTGGCGGCGAGCTGCAGGCGTTCTACGCCCACCTCGTTCCGCTGCTCGACTACCTGCTTCCCCAGTACGTCGCCGAGGGCAAAGCGCACCTCACCATCGCCATCGGCTGCACCGGCGGGCGCCACCGTTCCGTGGTCATCGCCGAGTACCTGTCGGCCCTGTACCGCCGTCGCGGGGAGTACCTCGTCGAGGTCAGCCACCGCGACGTCGACAAGGCTCCGCGGACCTGAGACGGACTCTGAACCGCTAGCCTTCCCAGCCCGCCGGGCCGTCCGCAGGCCGGCTTACAGAACGTCGCCGAGGAGGACAACGCAGCATGCCCGTACGCGTGGGAATCAACGGCTTCGGCCGTATCGGCCGTAACGTGTTCCGTGCAGCGAAGGAGCGCGGAGCAGACATCGAGTGGGTCGCGGTGAACGACCTCACCGACTCAAAGACGCTCGCTCACCTGCTCAAGTACGACTCGATCCTGGGCCCGTATCCCGGCGAGGTGGAAGCCGACGGCGCCAACCTGCGCGTGGACGGCGACGAGCTCCGGGTGCTGGCCGAGCGCGACCCCGGCAACCTCCCCTGGGGAGAGCTGGGGGCCGACGTCGTGATCGAGTCGACGGGCTTCTTCACCGACCGCGAGAACGCCGCCAAGCAGCTGGAGGGGGGCGCCACGAAGGTCATCATCTCCGCGCCCGCCAAAGGCCCGGACGTCACCGTTGCGCTGGGGGTCAACTTCGACGACGTCTACGACCCCACCAGCCACGACGTCATCTCCAACGCGTCGTGCACCACCAACTGCCTGGCCCCGGTCGCGAAGGTCCTGCACGAGGCGGTGGGCATCGAGCACGGCCTGATGACGACGATCCACGCCTACACCGCCGACCAGCGCCTGCAGGACATGCCCCACTCCGACCTGCGGCGCGCGCGCGCGGCCGCGATCAACCTGATCCCGACCTCGACCGGGGCGGCAAAGGCAGTCGGCCTCGTCCTCCCCGAGCTGGACGGCAAGCTCCACGGGTTTTCCGTGCGCGCGCCCGTGCCGACCGGCTCGATGATCGACCTGACCGTCGAGACCGAGCGCGAGACCAGCGCCGAGGAGATCAACGCCGCGTTCAGCGAGCGCGCCGACAGCGGCGCGCTGAAGGGGATCCTCGCCTACACCGACGATCCCATCGTCTCCTCGGACGTCGTCAAGTCCCCCTACTCGGCGGTATTCGACTCCGAGCTCACCGCGGTCATCGACGGCACACTGGCGAAGGTCATCGCCTGGTACGACAACGAGTGGGGCTACTCCAACCGCGTTGTGGAGGTGGTCCAGCGCGTGCTCGCGGAGCGGCCTGCCCCGGTGGGCGCTTCGTGAGGACCCTCGACGATGTCGACGTCGAGGGACGACGTGTCCTCGTGCGGGTCGACTTCAACGTTCCGCTCGAGGGCCGGACCATCACCGACGACTCGCGGATCCGCGCCGCGCTGCCGACCGTCGAGGAGCTGCGCGAGCGCCGCGCCAAGCTGATCCTCTGCTCGCACCTGGGCCGTCCCTCAGACCGCGAGCCCGAGCTGTCCATCCGTCCCGCCGCCGACCGGCTCGCGGAGCTGACCGGCGCCGACGTGACGCTCGCCCCAGGAGTGGTGGGCGAGGAGGTCGAGGCGCTCGCCGCCAACCTCAATCCCGGCGACGTCCTGATGCTCGAGAACGTGCGTTACGAGCCGGGCGAGACCCGCAACGACGAAGGCCTCGCGCGCGCCTTCGCGCGGCTGGCCGACGTCTACGTCAACGACGCCTTCGGCGCGGCGCACCGGGCGCACGCGAGCACGGAGGGGGTCGCCCACCACGTCGAGCAGGTCGCCGCCGGGCGACTGCTCCAGCGCGAGGTCGAGACGCTGGAGGGGATGCTCTCCGCACCCGGTCGCCCGTTCGTCGCCGTGCTCGGCGGCGCAAAGGTGACCGACAAGATCGGGGTCATCGACCGGCTGGCGCAGGTCGCCGACGGCATCTTGGTCGGCGGCGCGATGTGCTTTCCCTTCTTCCGGGCCCAGGGCCACGCCACGGGAGACTCGCTGTGCGAGGAGGAGGGCATCGAGCCCGCCAGGCGCGCGCTGGAGGCCGCGGCGGAAGGCGGGCGTGCCGATCTCGAGCTGCCCGACGACCTCGTTCTCGGTGACCGCTTCGCCCCCGATGCCCAGCGGCGCGAGCTCGACGGGATCGAGGTTCCCGACGGCTGGATGGGGCTGGACATCGGCGAGCGCAGCGCGGGGCGCTACGCGCAGCGGATCGCCGCCGCCGCGACGGTCTTCTGGAACGGCCCGATGGGCGCCTTCGAGCTCGAGTCCTTCGCCGCGGGCACGCAGGCCGTCGCGCAGGCCGTCGCGCGATCCGGCGCAACGACGATCGTCGGCGGGGGCGACTCGGTCGCCGCGCTGCACGCCTTCGGGCTGGCCGACCGAGTCGACCACGTGTCGACGGGGGGCGGCGCGTCGCTCGAGCTCGTCGAGGGCCGCCCGCTGCCGGGTGTCGAGGCCCTGCGATGAGCCGCGTACCCGTCGTCGCCGCCAACTGGAAGATGTACAAGACGATCCGCGAGGCCGAGGACTACATCCAGGCGCTGCTGCCGAAGGTCTCCTCCGAGGAGGGCGTGGAGGTCGTCGTCTGCCCGCCCTACACCGCGCTGGGAGCGATCGTCGACAGCGCGCGGGGGTCGCGCGTCCAGGTCTTCGCACAGAACATGCACCAGGCGGCCGAGGGGGCGTTCACCGGCGAGATCTCGCCGCCGATGCTCTCCGAGCTCGACGTCGACGGGGTCGTGCTCGGCCACTCCGAGCGTCGCCAGCAGTTCGCCGAGAACGACCGCAGCCTCCAGCTCAAGGTCTCGGCGGCGCTCGTGGCGGGATTCGTGCCGCTGCTGTGCGTCGGCGAGAGCGAGGAGGAGCGCGAGCGCGGCGACACCGAGCGCCGGCTGCGCCACCAGGTGCAGGAGGGGCTGCGCGAGGTGTCCGACGAGTTCCTGGCGGAGGTGGTGATCGCCTATGAGCCGATCTGGGCGATCGGCACGGGGCAGGTGGCCACCGCCGAGCAGGCGCAGGAGGCAGTCGCGTTCATCCGCGCGCTGGTCGGCGACCGTCACCCGCCCGCGGCCGAGCGGGTGCGCGTCCTCTACGGCGGCAGCGTCACCCCCGACAACGCGAACGAGCTGCTGGGGCTACCCGACGTCGACGGCGCGCTGGTCGGCGGGGCGAGCCTCGACCCCGAGGCGTTCGCCCGGATCGTTGCGGCCGCGCCTCGATGACCGTCCCGCCCGGCCCGGCGCACGTCCCGGTGCCTGCGGCCTGCCTGGTCATCCTCGACGGCTGGGGCCTCGCCGAGCCGGGGCCGGGAAATGCGGTGGAGCTCGCGGACACGCCGGTGTTCGACGAGCTGTGGGCGACCTACCCTCGCACCGAGCTCATCGCCTGCGGGCCGCGCGTCGGCCTGCCCGAGGGCCAGATGGGCAACTCCGAGGTCGGCCACCTCAACCTGGGAGCAGGGTCGGTCGTACACCAGGATCTCACGCGCATCGACAACGCCGTCGCCGACGGCTCCCTGCGCTCCAACGAGACGCTGCGCGCTGCGTTCACCGCAGGCGAGCGCGTCCACCTGCTCGGGCTGGTCTCCGACGGCGGCGTGCACTCGGGCTTCGGCCACCTCGAGGCGCTCATCGCCATGGGCGCCGAGCTCGGCGTCGGCGAGCTCGTTGTCCACGCCTTCACCGACGGGCGCGACACCCTTCCCACCGCCGGCGCCGGCTACCTGGAGACCGTCGAGAGCTGGTGTCGGGCAGCCGGTGCAGCGCGGGTGGGCAGCGTGGTCGGGCGTTACTTCGCGATGGACCGCGATCGGCGCTGGGATCGCATGCAGCGCGCCTACGACCTGCTGGTCGGCGGCGACGCCCCGTACCGGGCGGCGACCGGCGCCCAGGCGGTGCGCGACGCCTACGAGCGCGGGGAGACCGACGAGTTCGTCCAGCCCACGCTGGTCGGCGAGGACGCCGCGATCCGCCCGGCGAGCGACAGCGTCATCTGCTTCAACTTCCGCCCCGACCGCATGCGGGAGATCGTCCGGGCGCTGGCCGAGCCCGGGCTCGCCGAGGTCGACCGCGGCGGGCACGAGCCGGTCGCGCGCCTGACGACCATGGCCGAGTACGAGGAGGGCTGGCCCTATCCGGCCGCCTTCCCGCCCGACCGCCCGGCGACCACGCTCGCGCGGGTGCTCTCCGACCGCGGGATCCGGCAGCTGCACGTCGCGGAGACCGAGAAGTACGCGCACGTGACCTACTTCTTCAACGGCGGCGAGGAGCACCCCTACGAGGGCGAGGAGCGCGAGCTGGTGCCCTCGCCGCGCGACGTCCCGACCTACGACCACAAGCCCGAGATGAGCGCGCGCGGCGTGACGGACGCCTTCGTGCGCCACTGGCGCGCCGACGAGCCGGGGTTTGCGGTCGTGAACTTCGCCAACGCCGACATGGTCGGCCACACAGGGTCGATCCCGGCAGCGGTGAAGGGCATCGAGACCGTCGACGCGTGCCTGGGGGACCTCGTTCGCGCGGTCCACGAGCGCGGTGGGGTGTGCCTGGTCACCGCGGACCATGGCAACGCCGACCACATGCTCGAGCCCGACGGCAGCCCCAACACCGCGCACTCGCTCAACCCCGTTCCCTTCGTCATCACGATTGGGGAGGGAGAACTGAACGGGCCGGGGATCCTCGCCGACGTCGCGCCCACCGTGCTCGCACTGCTCGGAGAGCGCCAGCCCGCCAACATGACCGGCCGCTCGCTGCTCGCCTGAGTCGCCGGCTGCCGCGGCGGGCGCTGCTATGTTGAGCCCGGTTTGAGAGCCACCTAGCCATGCGCACGGCGGCGACACCACTGGCCGACGAGGCCGACCTTCGCGACGTCGAGCTGCGCGCCTGGCGCGGCCTCGTCCGGGCCCACGCGGCCCTCGTGAAGCGCCTCGACGCCGAGCTCGAGACCGGCCACGGGCTCAGTCTCTCCACCTATCAAGTGCTGTCAGCACTGGCTGACGCTCCCGGCGGCAAGATGCGCATGTGCGAGCTCGCCGAGTCGGTGGCCCTGAGCCGCAGCGGGCTCACCCGGCTCGTCGACCGCCTCGAGCGCGAGGGCCTCATCGCCCGCGCCTGCTGCCATGTCGACGCCCGCGGCGCCTACGCCGTGCTCACCGCGTCGGGCCGCGAGCGCGTGGAGCAGGCGCGACCGACGCACCTGGCCGCGGTCCGCCAGGACTTCGTCGCCCACTTCTCGGACTCAGAGCTCGAGCGCCTGGCCCAGATGTGGCGGCGCGTCGCGCCCGAGTCGGCCGAGGACTGACGCAAGCGAGCCCGCCGGGCGGGCTCGCAGTGCCGTGATGCCCGTGAAGCGGTTCGAGCTCGGCGCGACAGACGGCGCGACACGCGCACGTACAGGCCGGATCGCGCTCGCCCACGGCGTGGTTCACACCCCGGCCTTCGTCCCGCTGGCGACCAATGGCTCGGTGCGCGGGCTTGCAGCCGCGGAGGTGGCGGGCCTTGGCTACGACATGGTGCTCGGCAACACCTTCCACCTGCTGCTCGACCCGGGTCCCGAGCTCATCACGCGCTTCGGAGGACTGCACCGCTTCATGCGCTGGGGCGGCCCGATCATCACCGACTCCGGCGGCTTCCAGGTCTTCTCGATGGGCCACGGGACGGTGGCCGACGAGATCAAGGGCCGCGCTCCGCGTGGGGCGCAGCGCGCCGGAGCCATCCTTCAGATCTCCGAGGCCGGGGTGCGCTTTCGCTCCTACGTCGACGGTGGCGAGCGCTTCCTGGGACCCGAGACCTCCATGGAGGTTCAGGCCGCGCTGGGCTCGGACATCGCGCTCGCCTTCGACGAGTGCACGCCCTTCCACGCCACCCGCGACTACACCGCACGCTCGACCGAGCGCACGCATCGCTGGCTGCGCCGCTGCCTTGACTGGCACGCGGAGCACGGCCCCAAGGGTCAGGCGGTCTACGGGATCGTGCAGGGCGGCGTCCACGAGGACCTGCGGCGAGCGTCGGCGCTCCAGGTCGCCGGGTCTGACTGCGACGGAATCGCCGTGGGAGGCTCATTGGGGCGCGAGAAGGAGCAGATGTACGAGGTGGTGGAGTGGGCGGTGGACGAGCTGCCGGAGGACCGTCCCCGCCACCTGCTGGGCATCGGGGACATCGACGACCTCATTCGGGGCGTAGAGCTGGGAATCGACAGCTTCGACTGCGCGATGCCCACGCGCCTGGGCCGCCACGGCGTCGCCGTGGTTCCCGATCCCGGCGCGCGCTGGCGTGTGGACCTGACGGGCGCCCGCTGGAAGGACGCCGAGCAGCCGATCATGGAGGGCTGCCCGTGCCCGGCCTGCGACGCGGGCTACTCGCGCGGGTACCTGCGCTATCTGCTGCGCCGCCGCGAGCTCACCGCCCTGCGCCTCGTCACTCTGCACAACCTCTCCTTCGTGGCGCGGCTCATGGAGCGCATGCGGACCGCGATAGCCGACGGAAGGCTCGCGGAGGAGGCTGCGGCGCTACGCGCGGGCGCCGCCCCCTAGCCTGGGAGACCCTAAAAGGGGTCCGACTCGTTTGGAGGCGACGATCTCCCTGCGCCCACGTTCTCCCGCACGGGCGGCGTCGGGCTCGCCGCGCGGCGCTCCGTTCGCGCCGGGCTGGCGTGCGCCGCGTGGTCTGGGGCGACGAGAGAGAGGGAGGGGGCGCTCGAAGCACCGCCAGGCGCTTCGCCTCAGCGCGCGCGGGCCGCGCGCAGCTTGCGCTTGCGAACCTTGCCGAGCTCGTAGGTGCGCTTGCCGGTGCGCTCGGCCGCCCCGGCGCGCGCGAGGCGTTCGAGCACCACCGGGCAGCGCTTGCAGCGCGGCCGGCTCTGGCAGCAGGAGCGCTTGACCTTTACCGGCTTCGCCATGATCCGCATCGTAGGCGCCGCTTGTAGGCTTCGCCCCGTGCCACCCGCCGATGCCTTCGCCGCGAGGCTCAACGAGCAGATCGCCAACGAGTTCGCCGCGCATCAGCAGTACGTCGCCTGCGCGATCTACTACGACGACGAAGCACTTCCGCAGCTCGCCGCCTTCTTCTACCGCCAGGCGCTGGAGGAGCGCGAGCACGCGATGATGATGGTCCAGTATCTGCTCGACACGGACGCCGAGGTGACGACCCCGGGGGTCGCCGAGCCGCGCTCCCGCTTCTCCGACGTGGTCGAGCCGATCGCCCTCGCGCTCGAGCAGGAGCAGCGGGTCTCAGAGCAGATCAACGGGCTGGCGGCCACCGCGCGCGAGGCAGGCGACTACACCTCCGAGCAGTTCGTCCAGTGGTTTATCAAGGAGCAGATCGAGGAGGTCGCCACGATGAGCACGCTACTGCGGGTGGCCGAGCGCTCGCGCGACGACGTCGCCGACATCGAGGACTATGTCGCGCGCGAGGAGGCCTCCGAGGAGGCCGCCGACCCCACGGCCCCCAAGGCCGCGGGCGCGCCGTAAACCAGCCCCACGCCCCCAAGATCTGAAATCGAATGTTTGCTCGAGCGGGGAAACGGGGACGACGGGTCCCGACGTCCGGCGAAGTGGGTGAAGCCCACGGCGTCACCGGGCGCACGTTTCATCCTTCGGAAACAGGTGCCTCATAAACGGGGCGGCCTGGAAACGCGGGTGTACGGCGTTTCCAACAAGGAGGTACGAAGTGGCTACTGCTGATGAGACACGTTCCCGTGGCGCAAGCGCCGCCGGCGGCGGACTCGCGACCAGGCTCGCAACCGAGACCAAGGCCGCCTTCAAGACGACCGAGTTCTGGTCGTTCGTGGCCGTTGTCGCCGCGATCCTCGTGAGCGCTGCGCTCATCAAGGGCGGCGACACCGGTGGGACGGACGAGTTCATCGCCCGCCAGGCGTGGCTCTACGTGGCCATCGTCACCGGCGCCTACCTGGTCGGCCGCGGGCTCGCGAAGTCCGGCAGCCGCGAGCCTTACTGGTCCGACAGCGGGCAGAACCGCGCGCACGACGACCAGGACGCAGGGCTGCGCTAGCGAGCGAGGCTCCTCGTGCTGTTGTTCAGCAAGAGGCCGGGGAGGAGGACGGAAGTTCGCTTCCTCCCCGGCTGCCTCATCTGGTCGATCGTGCTCAGCATCGTCCTCACGGTGCTGCTGAACGTCCTGATCCGCGCGCTCTGAGCGGCGGGGCCGCGCGCCGTAGACGGGCTGCGGCTCAGGCGCCCAGGGCCGAGGCGAGGCGCTCGACGTACGCGCGCAGGGTCGACCCGTCCGGCGCCCCGTGATGGGGATTGAGCTCGGTGACGGTGAGCCCTATGAGGCGGCTGTCGGCAAGCAGGACCTCCAGAGCGGTCATCGCGGCGTCGAAGGACAGCCCGTAGTTGCGGCCGGTGTTCTCCGACAGAGGCATGTCGACGAAGTCGACGACGTCTACGTCGAAGTGCACGAGGTAGCCCCGCGCCCGGTCGCCGGTGGCGAGCTCGACGGCACGGCGCGCCGCCCCGCGGGGATCATCAGCGACCTGTGCGAGCGGGACGCCGCGCAGACCCCGGCGCTCGATGACCCCGCGCTCGAAGTCGGTGGAGTGGTCGGGGTCGTGGCCGAGGAGCACGAGGCGATCCTGGTCGAGCAGCGGTCGTCGCGGGCCTAGCGTGGCAAGCTCCTCGACCGCGCCCTGCTCGTCGAGGAGGTGCGCGACGCCCATCCAGTCCAGTGTCCCGTCGGGCACCGCCTCCGGAACGTTGAGGTCGGGATGGAGGTCGAAGTAGACCAGGGCGGGATCGTGACCGGCGGCCGCGGCACCGGCGACGGTGCCGAGCTCCACCGTGCAGTCGCCGCCCATGACCAGCGGCAGCTCGCCGGCGTCGAGCGCGGCGCTCACGAGCGCGCCGACCGCGCTCGCGCCGGCGGCGACCGCCGCGACGTTCTGCGCGCGGCGGTGTTCGCGGTCCGGGCGCCAGCGCCAGCGTGGGGTGTCGCCCCGGTCGACCACCTCGCGCCCGTGCTCAGCCAGCCGGTCGGCGAGGCGCTCATCGCGCAATGCCGACGGCGCGTCCTCCTGACCCGGCGCAAAGGCCCCGGCGCTCGTGGGGGCGCCGATCAGCGCGACCGGCGCGGCGCTCAGACGCCCGCGCCTGCTGCTGAGCCGCCGCCCTGGCCCTTGAGCGCGACGAGACCCATGCCCACCCCGGTGATCGCCGGGGCGAGGAGGAGGACGGTCTGCAGGCGCGTGAGCGAGCCGTCGCGCCCGCCCGCCACGGCGGCGAGCGTGTCGGCGACGTCGCAGGCCAGGCCGGCGGTTAGCCACTTCCTGAGCGCCGGGCCGCTCGAGGTCATCGTCCCGTAGCCGAGCGCGACGTCGCGTGCCCCGAAGAGGCGACCCAGGTAGGGGGCCTGGGGGTTCGCGTCCATGTCGAGCAGGAAGGCCTTGGCCGTTAGCCTCGGCGCGAGCCACGCTCCGGCGCCCACGGCGAGGCGGATCATGGAGAGGTTCCGAATGGCGTCTTCTGGCTTCATGACGACGACGCTACCCGCTGGCGCCCCGGCGGCGCAAGGCCACCGACGTCCGACTACTAATCTGCGGTCCGTGTTCGAGGATCTGGAGCGACGCCTGGCCGACCTCGTTGTCGTGTCAGGCGCCAACGTGCAGCCGGGGCAGATCGTCGCTCTCGGCTCCGAGCCCGGCAAGGAGTCACTCACCCGGGCGGTGGCGGAGAGCGCCTACCGGCACGGCGCGCGCTTCGTCGACGTCACCTACTTCGACCCGTGGGTCAAGCGAGCCCGGCTGCGGCATGCCGCCGAGGACACTTTGGAGTTCGTGCCCTCCTGGTACGGCGAGCGTGTCCTCGCGCTCGGTGACCAGCGCTGCGCCCGTATCGCGCTGAGCGGCAACGCGGCGCCCGGCCTGTTCGACGATCTCGACCCGCTGCGCGCCGGCACGGACATGCTTCCCTGGATCAAGGAGGCCGCCAAGCTCGTCGCCGAGTCGACGACCAACTGGTCGATCGTGCCGGCGCCGACCACCGGGTGGGCGACCCTCGTGCACCCGGACCTCGAGCCGGGCGCGGCCTTCGAGCGGTTGTGGGAGCAGATCGCCCACGTCTGCCGCCTGGACGAGCCCGACCCTGCCGCGGCGTGGAACGAGCGCTTCGACGCGCTGAGCGCGGTCGCCCAGCGCCTCACCGAGCGCCGCTTCGACCTGTTGCACTTCGAGGGCCCGGGCACCGATCTGCGCGTCGGCCTGCTGCCTACCTCGCGCTGGCTTGCGGCCCGCATGGAGACCGTCGGCGGAATCGTCCACCTTCCCAACCTTCCCTCCGAGGAGGTCTTCACCTCGCCCGATCCCGCACGCACCGAGGGCTGGGTCACCTCGACCAAGCCGCTGGACCTCCAGGGAACGACGGTCCGCGGCCTGCGCGTGCGCTTCGAGGGCGGCCGGGCGGTCGACGTGCAGGCGGACACCGGCGTCGACGCCCTGCGCACGCGAACCGGTCGCGACGAGGGCGCCGCACGGCTCGGCGAGCTCGCCCTGGTCGACGGAGAGGGCCGCATCGGCGCGCTGGACACGATCTTCTACGACACCCTGCTCGACGAGAACGCGGCAAGCCACATCGCCTTTGGCCGCGCCTACCCGATGGGCGTCGAGGACCCCGATCTCGAGCGCATCAACGACAGCGAGATCCACATCGACTTCATGATCGGAGCCCCCGAGATCAAGGTCTCGGGCATCACCGCCGACGGCGACCGGGTGCCCGTGCTCATCGACCGCTCCTGGCGCGTCTAACCCGCGGCAGGTCAGCCACTACCCTTCCGTCGCTCGGAGAGGTGCCGGAGCGGCTGAACGGGCGCGACTGGAAATCGCGTAGCGGGGGTCAACCTCGTTCGAGGGTTCGAATCCCTCCCTCTCCGTCTCCCTCGTGGTTAGCTGGGCGGTCTCTGACCTGAAGGGATCGTGACCACAACGCACAAGGAGACGCAACATGAACTGGACGCTGGAAGTGGTGGTGGTTCCGGTCTCGGACGTGGACCGTTCTAAGGCCTTCTACGCCGAGCGGCTCGGGTTCAGCGTGGATCACGACACCCAGGTCAGCGAGGGGAATCGGATCGTTCAGCTCACCCCTCCCGGGTCGGGCTGCTCGATCGTCGTGGGTGAGGGGATCGTCCCGGACATGCCACCGGGCTCGCTCAAGGGCTTGCAGCTGGTCGTCTCCGACCTCCAGGTGGCACGTGCTCAGCTCGCAGAGCGAGGGGTGGAGGTCAGCGAAATCCAGGTCATGGGCGAGAATCCCAGTCCGCAGCCGCACGCGCTCGACAACGTCGGGTTCGTCTTCTTCAGCGATCCGGACGGCAATGCGTGGGCCGTGCAGCAGATATCTGCCCGCGGCTAGCTCGCCCCGCGCGCGGTTCGCCGGTGAGGTGTTCGGCCCCGACGGCCGCCAGCTGCCGGGCGGGACCCGCGTCGGCGCCTAAATCGGCACGACGCTTTGCGCCGTAACCTCGGTACGGCGCACCGGAAGCTTCTCCGGCTTCAGGCTCGACGTCGTCGGCCCCGACTCGGTCCTCGGCTTCGGCCTAGGCGGCGAGGTCGCGGTTCTCGGGGACGAACTTGCTCGCCGTGAACGTCGCGCCTTGTGGGTCGGCGATGACCGTCATCCGGACCCACGGACCATCTAGCGGCGGGACGAGCACATTGCCGCCGAGCTTGGACGCGTTGTCAGCGACGGCATCCGCGTCGTCGACGCCGAACGTCACCCCCCAGTGCGCGGGCACGTCCGGCTGGTCGTCCGGAATCGGCAAGATCGACGCGACAACGTCCTCGAAGCCCTTTGGGGCACCCATCTCCGCCATACCCTTGCGGAGGCCGGGATTGTCGCGCTCGAGGTGGTCGCCGTAGCCGGGAAGCGACCACATCTGGGCGCCACCCCCCAGGTCGAGTGTCGTCCAGCCGAACACCGAGCCGTAAAAACGCTTTCGCTGTACGGCGTCGCGCGTGTTGAGGACGTTGAAGTTCAGGCTGCCGTGCTCGTTGACGATCTGCGCGCCCTTCTGCGCTTTCGCCTCCCATGCGCAGAACAACGCTCCCTCGGGATCGGTGAACACCGCCATCCGCCCGGCGTTCATGACGTCGAACGGGTCCATCACGACGCTGCCGCCGGCATCGCGGACCTTCGACGCCGTCGCGTCCGCGCTCTCGACCGAGATGTAGGTGTTCCATGTCGCCGCAGGCGGCGCCTGCTCGGGGATCGATCCGACCGCGGCGACGTCGCCGCCTCGAATCTTGGCGATGAAGTACTTGGCCTCCGATCCCGGCGGCATCACGTCCTCGAGCTCCCAGCCGAAGAGGTCGCGGTAGAAGGCGACGGCAGCCTCGGGATCGGGCTGGCTCGTGTCCACCCAGCAGGGGACGCCGGGGATGTATTCGTCTCGCTCGGGCACGGCTGCTCCTCTCGGTCGCTGACTCTCGGGTGCGCTCAACCTATTCGCGATTTAGGTCAGGTTCCGTCCTCAACCAGGACAAGCGCAACGAGCAGGGACGAGAGCGCGCCTCACCGTGGCGCGGCAGCGCGAAGCGTGGCCTCGTAGTCCGTCTTCGGGATGCCCCCGACACACGGCGACGTCGTGCCGGCGGCTCGGTAGCGCTCGATGCCCTCGCGCACCGCCGCCTCGTCCCCGACCGCGGTCAGCGCGCGCAGGAAGCGTTCGGAGATCGCCGCCTGCATCACGTCGGCATCGCCGCTGCCGGCCGCCTGATCGAATGCGGCGATGTCGTCCTCGTAGCCCGAACGCTCGAGCATCGCCCGGTAGAACGGCAGGCCGAAGTAGGTCAGCAGCTCGCGGCGCATCATGCTGTAGGCGGAGTCGACGTCCTCGGTAGCCGCCGAGGGCACCGCGGCGACGATGTCGAAGCCCTCGAGCCGCCGCTGCGCGCGCTCGCGCCCGCGCGTCACCTCGGGGACGACGACGCGCTCGATGTACTCGGGATTGCACAGCCACAGCACGACGCCGTCGGCGATCTCACCCGCGGCCCGCAGCATGGCCGGGGAGAGCGCCGCGACGTAGATCGGCAGCTCGGGCCGGGGCTCGAGCCCAGCCAGGCGAAAGCCGGTGCGCCACTTCTCGCCCGCCGGCGGGTCCTCGCCGGTCAGGATCGCTCGCACGATCGCGACGTACTCGCGCATCTCGCGGACCGGCTTGTCGATCGTTTGCCCGTACCAGCCCTCGACCACCGGCCGGTGCGAGACGCCGATCCCCAGGTTGAGCCGCCCGGCGCTGAGCTCGTCGACCGTCGCAGCGGTCTGGGCCATGTTCGCCGGCGTCCGCGTGTAGATCGGGGTGACGCCCGTGCCCAGGCGAATGCGCTGCGTCGCGAGCGCGTATGCCGTCAGGACGATGAACGGCTCGTGCCCCGCGACGTGGGTCAGGTAGACGGCCTCGTAGCCGAGCTCCTCGGCGAGCTTGACGCGCGCGACGGCGCGGTCGAGCGAGCGGCCCGCCAGGACGAAGCAACCAACTCCCACGGCGGCGAAGCCTATTGCGCCAGCGACGACAGGTCGTTCGAGCGATGATTTCGGGGCCCTCCGGCGGTCATAGCGGAAAATGATCAAGACCTGCACGCGCCGGCGCCATCCAGTAGCTGAAGGAGGACAGGCCGAGATGAACACACCACCGATCGTTTCCCCCCAGGAGTGGGATGCTGCGCACGAGGAGCTGCTGGTCGAGGAGAAGAAGCTGACCCGCGCCCGTGACGCCCTGGCGGCGAAGCGGCGGCGCATGCCGATGGTGGCCGTGGAGAAGGAGTACGAGTTCGAGGGGCCCGACGGCAAGGCGACCTGCTCGACCTGTTCGCCGGCCGGCGGCAGCTGATCGTCTACCGCTTCTTCTTCGAGCCGGGCGTCGCCGGGTGGCCCGAGCGCGGGTGCGTCGGCTGCTCGTTCCTCGCCGACCAGGTCGCCCACCTCGCCCACCTCAACGCCCGCGACACCACGCTCGCGTTCGTGTCGCGCGCGCCCCTGGCGGACATCCAGCGCTGGAAGGCGCGGATGGGATGGGAGATCCCGTGGTTCACCCTCACCGACGACTTCGACGCGGACTTCGGCGTCGACCAGTGGCATGGCACCAACGCCTTCCTGCGCGAGGGCGACCGCGTCTTTCGCACCTACTTCGTCAACAACCGCGGCGACGAGGCGATGGGCAGCACCTGGAGCTACCTCGACATCACGGCGCTCGGACGCGAGGAGGAGTGGGAGGACTCGCCGGAGGGCTACCCCCAGACCCCGCCCTACCAATGGTGGCACCTGCACGATCAGTACGAGCACGCTGGCTGAGGGCACGCGCAGGTAGGTTCTGCTCATGACCGACCTTCGCGACAGGACCATGTTCATCTCCGGCGCGAGCCGGGGGATCGGCCTTGCGATCGCGCTGCGCGCGGCCCGCGACGGCGCGAACGTCGCCCTGATCGCAAAGACGGCCGAGCCGCACCCCAAGCTCGAGGGGACCGTGTACACGGCCGCCGAGGAGATCGAGCGGGCCGGTGGGAAGGCGCTCCCGATCGTCGGCGACATCCGGGACGAAGGCGCGGTGAACGAGGCGGCGGCCCAGGCCGTCGAGCGCTTCGGCGGGATCGACATCTGCGTGAACAACGCGAGCGCGATCAACCTGCAGGGCGTCGAGGCGATCGAGATGAAGCGCTACGACCTCATGCAGGACATCAACACGCGCGGGGCCTTCGTCGTGTCGAAGGCGTGCGTACCCCATCTCCGGAACGGGACCAACCCGCACATCCTCACGCTCTCCCCGCCGATCTCGCTCGAGCCGCGGTGGCTCGCGCCGCACACCGCGTACACGATCGCGAAGTACGGCATGACGCTCGTCGCGCTCGGGCTGGCGGAGGAGCTCCGCGAGGCGGGCATCGCGTCCAACGCGCTGTGGCCGCGCACGCTCGTGGCCACCGCTGCCGTCCAGAACCTGCTCGGCGGCGACGAGGCGATGCGCCGGGCGCGGACGCCCGCCGTCTACGCCGACGCCGCCTACGAGGTTCTCACCCGGCCCAGTCGCGAGTCCACCGGCAACGCGTTCCTGTGCGAGGACGTGCTCGTCGAGGCGGGCGTCACCGACCTGACCAAGTACAGCGCCGCGGATGCCGACGCCGAGCTCGGGGTCGACCTGTTCGTCGAGTCAGCGAATCCGCCCGGGTACTGAGCTACCGGCGCGGCGCCTGCGAGAGCCCGCCGTCGACCACGAGCGACGTTCCGGTGACGTATGCGGCCTCGTGCGAGAGCAGATAGAGGGCGGCGTGGGCGACCTCCCACGCCGTGCCCTGACGCCGCAGCGGGATGTGCACCTTGGCTCGGTCCGGCGCCAGCTTGGTGGCGAGCCGTCCGAGCGAGGTGTCGATCAGGCCCGGGACCAGGAGGTTCACGCGCACCCGTGGCGCGCCCTCGACGGCCGCCGACCGCGTGAGGCTCTCGAGCGCTGCCTTGGAGGCGCCGTAGGCGGGGATCGGGATGTACTCCAGCCCGGCCAGGGAGCCCACCAGCACGACTGCCCCGCCGTCGCCGAGCGTGCCGAGCGCCTGCTTGCAGCCGAGGAAGTGCGCGCGCAGGTTGACCGCGAGCACGCGATCCCAGTCCTCGACGCTGGTGCCAGCCAGGCCGAAGCCGGCGCCGACGCCGACGTTCAGGACCACCCCGTCGAGCCCGCCAAGGCCTTCGCCCGCCTGCTCGAACATCCGGCGCACGGCGTCCTCGTCGGCGGCGTCGGCCTGTAGGGCGAGCACCCGGCCGCCTTCGTGCTCGGCGAGCTCGACGGTCGCCTGTGCCGACTCTGCGTCGAGGTCCGCTACCGCGACGGCCGCCCCCTCGCGGGCGAACAGAACGGACATGGCGCGCCCGTTTCCGATCGGCGGGTCCTCGAGCCCGTGCGTCTGCTGGCCGCCGCCTACGACGAGGATCCGACGGCCTACGAGGCGATCGCGGCCGGGCCCCTCACCACGCGAATCGGGCGGGAGGCTTGGTCCGGGGTCTTGCATGGCGAGGAAGGAAGCGTACCCTCGTGTGCCGGGCTAGAGTGGGCGGCGATGCCTGGCTTCACCCACAAGAACCTGCGCGAGGACATCCGCGACGCCTCTGAGGGAAGCCCGGCTGCCGGAAGCGTCGAGGCGCGCCTCGGCAGGTCCGCGCTGTACTCCAAGCACCTCGGGGTGAGCTTCTTCAGCTACGCCCCGGGCTTTCGGCCCCCCTTCGGCCACTACCACCGTGAGCAGGAGGAGGCATACGTCGTCGTCGCCGGATCGGGCCGGATGAAGCTCGACGACGACATCATCGACCTGCGCCGCTGGGATGTCGTGCGCGTCGCCCCCGAGGTCATGCGCGCGATCGAGGCCGGCGAGGAGGGGATCGAATTGATCGCGATCGGCGGTCCGCGACCCGAGGAGGGCGACGGCGAGAGCGAGCCGGGCTGGTGGCCGGCGGACTGACTCGCGCGTACTCCTGACCGATGTCGCAGGAGAACCTCGCCAAGGCCCGGGACTACATCGCGGCCTACAACCGGCGTGACTTCGACGCTGCCGTCGAGAACTTTGATCCCGAGATCGAGTGGGTGCTTCCTGCGCGCCAGAGCTCGGACTCCTGCAGGGGCCCGGACGAGATCAGGCGCTTCTGGGCAAACCTCGACGACACCTTCAAGGAGTTGAGGCTCGATCCGCAGGAGTTCGTCGTTGGTGGTGACCACGTGGCGACCCGGCTTCGCTACTACTCACGGGGCAAGGGAAGCGGGGTAGTGGTCGAAGGGCAGCTGTATCACCAGCTCGGACCTTCCGCGACGGGAGGATGGTCCGGCTCGAGTACTTCGTCGAGTGGTCGGAGGCCCTGGAAGCCGGCGGGCTGCCGGCATAGTCGCCCTAGGCGACATGGGCCAGTTCAGGAACCGGCGTGACGCGAGCAGGACTACCGCCAGCGCTTGCTCCGGAAGGCCGGCGAAGTTCAGGATGCGCTCGACGTTGATCGAGACCGCGACGAACAGCATGCCGGCAAGCGCCGCGGAAGCCCCTGCGGTCGCTACGAACAGGTCCCTCCACTCGGAGGCCGTCAAACGCGGTCAATGACGGCCGGCGAGCTCAGATCAGGTTGACGGCGTCGTCTTTGCGGACCGTGCCTGTCGATTGGGCGATGGCGTAGACGCCGGCGCAGGGGTAGAGCGCGCCTGCGACGTCGATTCTGTTGTGCCGGGCGAGGGCCTTGAGGATCTGGGGATCTCTGGGGAGGTCCTGCTGGGCAAGGCTTGGCATGACGCAGCGGGGATCCGGCAGGGCCACGGCGATCTGTGCGTCGTCGCCGATCGAGAGCGTGCGCCCGAGCCAATCGTTCTCGACGAAGCCACGCGCGGGGCTGTCCACGATCACGTTCATGCGAAACCGCCGCGCGTCGAACCGGCTCTGTGGTTCGAGCTCGGCCAGCTGGTCCAGGCTTGACGTGGTCAGGACGCTGAGCGGGAAGAGGTCAAAGAACGAGCCTTCGGGGACAGCCGAGGGAAGCCCCCGCTCGTTGAAGAACGCCGCACCGAGCTGCGTTTCAGTGATCTCGTCGCGGTGTCCCTCAGGGTCGAAGTCATCCTCGTCAGGGTGGTACTGATCGATCGTGTAGCCATTGTGCGCGGCGTGGGCCAGCTCCACATCGCGGCCAAAGAACCGCGACAGCACGGCGTCGACATCCGCAGCGTCGCTCAGCACCGAAGTTCCGTCGGCGAGCTCGATTCGCACCGGCGGCAGCTCGTCGCCCGGGCGCAGCGCCTCGACGAAGGCGGCCCGGCACGCGAGCAGGTCGGGCCACAGCTTGGGGTGCTTCGCGCTCGCGACCTTGCCCGTTTCCCGATCTCGAAGCGCATACGTGCGGTCACCGACGATTCCGCCCTCACCCAAATCGACCGCGTCGAGCTGCTCGCCCAACATCGACTTCACCGGAAATCGCCACAACGCCCCGACGGTGCCCGCCAGCTCACTCGAGTGCATGCCCTGCCTCAGGACCCCTCTACGGCCGTCTTGATCGCGTTCGCGAAGTCGTCCGCACCCTTGCGGGCGGAGCGCAGGGCGAGCGGGGCGATCAGCTTGCCCGGACCGTGTCCCTCGAGCACGTTGTAGACCGTGAGTCGGGTCCCGCTCCCCTCCCGAGCGAGGTCGTAGCCACCCTCGGGGGCCGTGACGAGGTTCTTGGAGACCTCCGCCCAGCGAATTCGCTCGGGCGGCTCGAACTCGGTGAGCTTGAACTCCCGCTTGGTCTTCATCCCGGCGTCCTTGACCGTGCTTGCGTAGACGGTGCCGACGCCGGGCGGCCCGTCGGTCGTCTTGGCCATTTCCAGGACCCTCGGGCTGAACTTCGGATCGTTTTCACCGTCCGCGAGAAAGGCAAACACCTCCTCGATCGGACGGTCGATCACAACATTCGCCTCGAACCGACCGGCCATGCGGCCTCCTCTGGTGGACTGAGCTGGGGCCCCGATGCCAATGGATCATCCCAGAGGAGCGGTAGGAGGCTGCCCTCGCCTTCATCTCCGGGCCCTGGCGCGAAGGAGCCATACATCCCCGACCCGGCCGCCACCGGTCCGGCCCCCGACGAGCACGATCCCCGCTCCAGCCGGGACAGCCGACGCGTCGGCCAGCGCGCGCGGAAGCCGCCCGGCGCGGCTGAAGCGCTGCTCACCGGGCGCCCACGAGAGCACGCCCGACCACGGCGCACCGCCCCTCAGCCCGCCGATCACGTAGAAGCGTCCACCCAGCGCCGCGCCGGCGGCGTGATCGATCGCGGTCGGGAGCCGAGGCCCGGCCACAACCTTCCTGGTCCGAGGGTCGAACGACCACACATCCGCGCTGGCGACACCGGCCGCCGTCTCGCCTCCGGCAATCACGATGCGTCCGCCGATCGCGGCGGCCGCCGGATAGCGGATTCCGACCGGGAGCCGGCCGATCGGCCTTGCCGTGGCGTTCGGCGCCACCCGGTAGATCCTCGGATCGAGGACGGTCGAATCCCATCCCCCGGCGAGGTAGCCCGCCCCGCCGACGGTCACTCCGACGCCGTCCGACAGCGGCCGGCGCAGCGATCCTGCCTGTGCAGCCGGGCCCGGCAGGACACGGACGATCTGATCGGTGCCCTCCACCGGCCCTCCACCGAGGAGGATCACCCGGGGGCCGAGTGCGATGGCGGCGGCGTCATGCGCAGGACGAGGCAGCGAACCGACGATGCGCGCGCGTCCACCGGCGGGAGGAACGGCCACTACGTCCTGGCTGGATGTCCCATTCGCGGTAAGCCCGCCCATGACCACGATGCGGCCGCCACTGAGCACCGAGGCGGCGCCCTGCACGGCCACCGGAAGCCGGCTGAGCGGCCGCCGGTCGGCCACGAGGCGCGGCGGACGCGCCGATCGACGTGCCGGGGCCGGAGGGCGCGCCGCCCGATCGCCGGCGCCGCTCCGCGCCTGGCGAACACCGCTTCCGCCCCCGCAGCCGAGCCACGCGCACGCGCAGCCGACGCCTACCAGAGCGGCAGCCCGAGTCAACCTGGACCCCATGGCCGAAAGGGTCACGACGCCGGCGAAACGCCACATAAAGCTGCCATGAGCCGGCTCTAGTTGCGGCAGATCGGGTCGTCCGACAGGAACTGTCGGACTGAGAAGCCCGAGTCAAGCGTGAGACGGCCCGGCCGCTTCACCGTAAGGCGGGTCCAGCCAAGGCGGCTTGGACCGATGCACCCTGCGCCGGCCACCAGCCTCAGGTAGGGCGTGTAGTGGATGCGCAGCAGGACGCTGCCGTTTCGGGTGGCCGTGAGGTCGACCGCGTCGGCGTCGGCGGCCGTGATACGTGCGGGACCTTGGACCGTCCTTCCGCGAGGGTACTCCCAGATCGTCCAGTCCCTAGAGGCGAAGGCGCGTCGGATATACGAGGGCGAGGATCGCAGTATGCGAGGCTCCTGGCGCGCAGAGCTGTCCAGGGTGGAGCTCGGCAGCGCGATCCAGCGCACCCCGGACCGGCGCAACCAGCGCTCGTACCGGCGTGCGGTCAGACCACGGCCGTCGTAGAACAGCCCGTTGTACTTGACGTCGAGCTGCCTCTCCCAACCTCGGGCAAGCGCGAACGACGGCGCCACGTACGCCGTCTCCCAGTGGTTGAGGGTCAAGGGAATCTCGATCCGATCCCCGGGTCCGGCGGAACGCGCAAGGAACCGGAGCAAGGGGTCGTAATAGGAGCGCTGGGTCGATCGGTCGTCCACTGAGTTGGCAACGGCGTCGACGGCCGGTCGGACCTCGTGGAACAGCAGTGCGCCGAGGACGAGGACGAGCGCCGAGGTGATGGGGAGGGATCGACCTCTGACCCCCGCTGGAAGGGAGGACCATGCGGCGACCAGGGCCGCGGGTCCGAAGCTGACGACGAGCCTGTCGGCATTGGATCCCATCGGAGAGGGGATCGCGTAGGACGCCACTAGAAGCGCGAGCGCAAGGAGGCCAGCCGATGCGCACCGAGCGTCGCCCGACAGGCGCTACGAGCACGACGCCAAGCCCCACTGCGGCCACGGGCAGGAAGGACGAGGCGGGATCCGGCTGCGCACCTCCCTCGGGGAAGATCAGGACGTTGAGCAGCACGCTCACCAGGAGCGTCGTCCCGGCCAGAACGCTCCACCGCCGTCGATCGTCGGGTCGGCCGCCGATCACGGCGGCGGCGGAGGCGACACAAAGGAACAAGCCCGCGACGGGGCTGCAGAGCACCGTCGACACCGACAAGGCACTGGCAAGGACAGCACGTCTGCGGTCCGCTGCCGCCAGCGCAGCCAAGCCCACGGCGCATCCGACCGTGAAGGTGACCCGGCCGATCACGACACCGGCAGCCACCGAGGGCAGGAACGCCAGCATCACCGCGAGCCGGGCGCGCGCTGTCGTGTGGGGGCTCACCACCACACCGACGAGCAGCACCGACAGCGCTCCGGCGATGGTCGCGAGGACGCGTGGCCCGATGAGTGAAGCCAGCGCCGGTACCGCTACGGAGTAGCCCGGGACGTTGTGCCCGCCGTACCACTGGAGGTTTATGAGTGCCCACCCCTCGGTGGCGAGGAGATGGGTCCGGTACTCACTCGCAGCGAGATCCGCGGTCTTCGGGCTCGCCGCCAAGTACGCCGCGGCGAGCAGGACCATTGACAGTCCGAGGACGACGTCGCGGCCGCGATGAGCGATTGGCTGGTCCACCACGCCGATAGTCTCGCGGAGGGCGACTTTTACCGGCCAACCGAAGGAGGGGACATGCGACGGACGATCGCAATCTGCATCCTCGGCCCGGCTCTGATCGGCGCAGTCGCGCTGGCCGGGCCGGCGAACGGACGCGAGCGACCCGGCAAGATCATTCTGCGAGCGACGTCCAAGCTCGAACAGGCGCGATCGGTTGACAACCCGCCAGCCGGGCGATCGGCCGGCGACGCGGTGATCTTCACCGAGAAGCTGCTCGATCAAGACGGCCGCGTGATCGGCCGTGACGCCGCGTCGTGCACGACGCTGTTCGACCAGCGCTCGCTGTGCACCGGCACCTACATCCTGCAGGGCGGGCAGGTCATGGTCCAGCTCCTACAACCCGGCCTAGGAGGCACCCGCACCTACACCCAGGCGATCACTGGTGGTACCGGCCGCTACGCCCGCGCCACCGGGACCGTGAGGGTCCAACAGCAACCAAGCGGCGACCGCTTCACCTTCCTGATCCATCTTCCCTAGGAGACCCCTGACAGAGGGGTCCGACAGGCGGGCGGCGTAGGGCTCGCCGCGGCGGCGCTCAGCTCGGCGCCGGGGTGGAGGTGCGGCGCGTGGGCTTAATTCGTCGCAGAACGGCGCCGCGGCCGAACTTGACCCTCCCTCTCCCTCGTCGATGCCGTTCGTCAACCGCCAGCCGCCTATGCGATGCTTAGGCAATGGCGGACTTGTCGCTGGGTGAAGCGGCTCAGGCGCTGGGGGTGAGCGTGGACACGCTGCGTCGCTGGGACCGTGCGGGGAAGCTGCGCACGACACGCGACGAGCGAAACCGCCGACTTGTCGCCTCCTCGGAGGTCGAGCGCCTGGCGGCGCATCCCAAGCGCCACGCGGCGGGGCATGACTTGTCGGCGCGCAACCGGTTCGCCGGTGTGGTCCGGTCGGTAGAGGTCGACGGTGTGATGGCGCTGGTCGAGATCGAGGCGGGTCCGTTCCTCGTCACCGCGGCCGTGACACGTGACGCCGTCGAAGAGCTGAGGCTGGTGCGCGGGGCACCGGCTACCGCGACGGTGAAGGCAACCTCGGTGATGGTGGAAAAGGGCGGGGCGGAATGAGAGCACGCGTAAGGGTGGTCACGATGCTCGTGGCCGGCATCCTCGCGGTCGCGACCGGGTGCGGGAGCTCGAGCGGGGGCGACGGGAGCAAACCGGACTTGACCGTGTCGGCGGCAGCGTCGCTGACGAAGGCGTTCACGGAGTACGGGACCCAGTTCACCGACGCCAACGCGAAGTTCTCGTTCGCCGGCTCAGATGAGCTGGCGGCCCAGATCCAGCGCGGCGTGAAGCCCGACGTGTTCGCCGCCGCGAACACCAAGCTGCCCGACATGCTGTACGGCAAGGGGCTCGTCTCAAAGCCGGTCGTCTTCACCTCGAATCGGCTCGTGATCGCGGCGCCGGCGGGTTCGAGCAAGGTGCGCTCGGTAGGCGATCTGGCCGAGCCCGGCGTGACGATCGCGATCGGGTCGGCGAGCGTGCCGATCGGCGCCTACACGCGCAACGTCCTGTCCGGCTTGCCCTCTGCGGAAGAGAAGAAGATCCTGGCCAACGTGCGCTCCAACGAACCCGACGTGAAGGGCGTGATCGCCAAGGTCACCGGGAAGGCCGTCGATGCGGGGTTCGTCTATGTCACCGCCGTCTCCGCCAGCTCGGGCAAGGCAAAGGCGGTCGCGCTGCCCGCGAGCCTGCAGCCGCGGGTCGCCTACGGCGTGGCGGTCGTGAAGGGAGCCAAGCACCCGAAGGAGGCCCAGGCGTTTATCGCGGGGCTGCTTCGCGGGCCCGGCCAGCAGGATCTGCGCGCGGCGGGCTTCCTCCCACCCCCCAAGTGAGCCGCCGGCCGGGACGTCGGCCGGGCTGGTTCTCGTTGGTGCTCGCGGTGGCGGTGGTCGTGGCGCTGGCGTTCCTGGTCTTGCCGATCGTCGCGATCTTCGCCGACACCAGCCCCGCGCGCCTGGTCGCCAGCCTCGGCGACCCGGTAGCCACCGACGCGCTCAAGCTCAGCCTGGAGACGACCGCGATCGCGGTGGCGATCATCGTGGTCGTCGGCACGCCGGCGGCCTACCTGCTGGCCACCCGGTCGTTCCCTGGCCGCGCAGTCGTGATCACGCTCGTCGAGCTGCCGCTCGTGCTTCCACCCGCAGTCGCCGGGATCGCGCTGCTGACGGCGTTCGGCCCGGCCGGCCTGCTCGGGCACGCGCTGCGCGACGCGCACATCGAGCTCGTCCTGCAGACGGCCGGGGTCGTCGTGGCGCTGACCTTCGTCGCCGCGCCGTTCTACCTTCGCCAGGCCCAGGCGGCCTTCGGCGCAGTCGACCGCAGCTGGATGGAGGCGTCGCGCACGCTCGGCGCGAACGAGGCGACGACGTTCGCGCGGATCGCCGTGCCCGCCGCGCGACCGGGCCTGCTGGCCGGGCTGGCGCTCGCCTGGGGACGGGCGCTCGGTGAGTTCGGCGCGACGCTCATCTTCGCCGGGTCGTTTCGCGGAATCACCCAGACCACGCCGCTCGCGATCTATGACCAGTTCGCGACCGACCTGACCGGCGCGATCGCGCTCTCTGCCGTACTGGTGATCGTCTCCGCTGCGCTGCTCCTGTCGGTCAAGCTCGCGGCCGGAGACGGGGCGTTTCGCGGTGCTGCGCATTGACGCCAGCACGCGGCTGGGCACGTTCGAGCTCAACGCAGCGCTCGAAGTCCCTGCCGGCGAGTGCCTGGCTCTTGCCGGGCCGTCCGGAGCCGGCAAGAGCACGCTGCTGCGCATCATCGCCGGCCTGGCGGCGCCTGACCGCGGGCGCGTGGAGTGCGAGGACGAGGTCTGGCTGGACACCGCGCAGGGCATCGATGCGCCGCCGGAGCGCCGGCGCTGCGGCTACGTGTTCCAGGACTACGCGCTCTTTGCGCACCTGCGGGTCTGGCAGAACGTCGCCTACGCGCTGCGCGGGCAATCTCGCGCGCGGCGCCGCGCGCGCGCGCACGAGCTGCTCGAGGGCCTGGGCATCGCCGCGCTCGCAGATGCGCGCCCCGGCACGCTCTCAGGCGGTGAACGTCAGCGGGTCGCGCTGGCGCGAGCGCTCGCCCGCCGGCCCAGCGCCCTGCTCCTCGACGAACCGCTGTCGGCGCTGGACTCGCGCACGCGGGCGCGCGCCGCGCGGGAGCTCACAAACATCCTGCGCGCCATCGACGTCCCCACCGTGCTCGTCACGCACGACTTCTCGGAGGCCGCGCTGCTCGGCACCCAAGCCGCCATCATCGACGGTGGTCGCATCATCCAGCGGGGCAGCGCCAGCGAGCTCGCCGCCACCCCGGCGACCGCGTTCGTCGCCGACTTCACCGGCGCCGTCGTGCTGACCGGCAGCGCCCGCGCCGGCGAAGATGGAGTCACCGTCGTCGATCTCGACGGCGGCGGCAGGGTCACGGCACTCGATCACGCGCGCGGCCCCGTCGCGGTCAGCGTCTTTCCGTGGGAGATTGCGATCGAGCATGCCGGCGTCCCCCCGACGGGCTCGGCCCAGAACCACCTGGCGGTCGAGATCGTCTCCATCACCTCGGTCGGCAACCGCGTGCGCCTCGGCCTCGCCGGCCCGCAGCCCGTCGCGGCCGAGATCACCGAGACCGCCGCTCGGCAACTCGCCCTCGCCCCTGGCGCCAAGGTGACCGCAACCTGGAAAGCCGCTGCCACGCGGCTGCTCGACCTCTAGGCTCAACCTCCGCCACGACAAGGAGAACACCCGATGCGCATCAGCGCTCGCAACCAGCTCCGCGCCACCGTGACGAAGGTCGCTCGCGGGGCGTCGATCGCCAACGTCGAGCTCGACGTCGGCGGCCAGCGCGTAGTCGCCTCGATCACCGTCGAAGCGGTGGACGAGCTCGGCATCACCGAAGGCGCCGAGGTCACCGCCGTGGTCAAAGCCTCCGACGTGATGATCGCGACCGACCCGACCTGAGCTCGGGCGTTGACCGGGTCGACGGCGCTCAGTGAACTACGTCGCTGGGCGCGAGGACGAACACCTCGCAGATCATGCGTCGAGAAGACGATGATCGAGCTGCAGCGCAAGGCGCTCGTGCACGAAACGCGCAGCACCTTCCACCAGGCGATGGAGCCGCGCTTCATCTCTGTGGTCGAGCGCATCACTGGCCGCCAGGTCACGAGGTTCATATCGACTCACCATGTCGGTCCCGACCTCGAGCTCGAGCTGTTCATGCTCGGTCCCCCTACACACCAGCCGGTTCCGCTGGTACCTTCTTGACTTAAAGGACAGGAGGCTGGGGTCGTGGCCCACTGGGGTCCCGGCAGCACCGACTGACTTTTGATCGCACGTTTCGCGACCGTCAGCGTGGCCCCTTCCTTAAACACTCGACCCCACCCTTACCAAGCTGTCGTGTCGGACCGCCGGGTATCCCAGGGGCGGCCACGCGACGGGTCACGCCGGGGGGCGGCAGGCCGGAGGCCGAACCTCTCCCCGCGCTCGACCGGGCGGCGCGCCCACACCCCTGCCGGCGCGCCGCCCGTTTCTCTTCTCGGCGGCGCCACATAGCGCTGCCGTTGCGCCGGCGCCAGGCGCGTGCGAGGATCGCGGCATGACCGCTACCGCCCCGCCTACAGACGCATCCAACGCCGAGCTGATCCGCTGGGCGTTCGACGCGCTGAATCGCCGCGACGTCGCCGCGCTCAAGCAGTTCTGGACCGATTCCACGGTCGAGCGCTTCCCGGACAAGACCTGCCACGGCGCCGAGGAGATCGGCGCCTACTTCCAGGACGCCTTCGACGCGTTACCTGACTGGCACATGGAGGTCGTCACCATCGCCGCGCAGGGCGACGACGTGTTCGTGCAATGGCACCTGACGGGTACCCACGCGGGCCCGCTGCTGGGCATCGCGCCCACCGGCAAGGCGCTCGCCATCGACGGCATCGACCACTTCGTCGTGCGCGACGGCAAGGTCGTGTCCAACTTCGTGGTCGTCGATCAGCTGCAGTACGCCCGCCAGATCGGCATGATGCCGCCGGACGGGTCGGGCGCGGACAGGGCGCTGAAGAGCGCTTTCAACGCGCGCACGAAGCTGGCCGAGCGGCTCAAGCGCTAGCCGCGGCGTCCCTGGCGCCGGCCCGCTACGCCGGGCCCGGCTCGGCCACCGGCTCGGGCGAGGGGCGGACGCGCAGCAGTCGCGCCGCCCCCGCCGGCAGCCACCAGTTCCAGCGCCCGAACAGCGACACCACCGCGGGAACGAGCAGGGCGCGGACCACGGTCGCGTCGATGAGGATCCCCGCCGCGAGGCCGGTGGCGAGGGTCTTGACGTCGGTCTCCGGCCCCGAGGCCAGCGCCGCGAAGGCCAGGAACAGGATCAGCGCGGCGCTGGTGACCAGCCGGCCGGTGCGGGCGAGGCCGAAGATGACAGCCTCGTCGGTGTCGCGCGTGTGGTCGTACTCCTCGCGCATGCGGGCGAGGATGAACACCTCGTAGTCCATGGAGAGGCCGTAGAGGAACGCGAAGACCATCAGCGGGACCCACGAAGCGATCGAGCCCGTGGCGGCGATGCCCCAGATCTGCTCGGACCCGTGGCCCTCCTGCCACACGAGCGTCATGACGCCCCAGGCGGCCCCCACCGACAGGACGTTGAGGACCACCGCCTTGGCCGGCAAGAGCAGCGAGCGGAAGGCGCGCGCGAGCAGCAGGAAAGTGAGGATCGAGATCAGCGCGATCATCAGCGGGAAGGCTCCGTAGACGGCATCGATGAAGTCGGCGTCGAGCGGGCCCGAGCCTCCGACTCGCGCGCCCGGGGAGGCGGAGTGAGCGGCGACGCGCGCGCCCTGAACGGTGTCGCGCCCGGCCTGGGAGTCGTCGCCCGCGTGCGGCACCGCCGCCACCACCGCCAAGCCGTTGCGGCGCCAGTCAGGCCCGGTCGGGGCGACCGCGCCGTGCATGCCCTCGACGTTCGCCTGGGCGGCGGCCACCTTTGCGGCCCCGGCGGCGGGGACGAGCGTCTCGACCGGCGCGATCGCGCCGCTGCCGATCCCGGAGTCCTCGAGCGTGAGCAGGCCCTGCTTGGCCTGCCCGCTCCTGGCAATCGTGTTCGGGTCCGCGTTGCCGAGGTGCAGGTTGGTGGCGGGAACGACGAGCGCGGCGAGGATCGCCACCGCGACCAGGGCCGCGACGCCGCGCCGGCGCACCACGGCCTCAGACCAGCGCTGCCAGAATCTGACGCTGCGGTCGCTGCGCCGCAGGCGCCGGCGATCCAGCCGCGGCCCGATCGTCGCCAGAACCACGGGCAGCAGGGTGATGGCGGCGAGCGTCGCCACCAGCGGAATCAGCAGTCCGCCGTAGCCCATGCTGCGCAGGAACGGCAGCGGCAGCGCGATCAGCGCGAGCAGCCCGACTGCGACGGTCGTGCCCGAGAAGACGACCGCTCGCCCTGCGGTGGCCATCGCGGCGGCCACCGCCTCGTCGCCCTCCAGGCCCTTGTCGCGCTCCTCGCGCCAGCGCACGACGATCAGCAGCGCGTAGTCGATCGAGATTCCCAGTCCGATCAGGGCGACGAGGAACTGCACCACCGGCGATACGTCGGTGATGGCGGTCAGCCCCCAGAGCAGCAGGAACGAGACGAGGATGGAGCAGATCGCCATGAGCAGCGGGACCACAGCGAGCCACGAGCCGAACACGAACACGAGCACCACCAGCGCGCCGACGCCACCGATCACGGCCTCGAGCAGGACGCCGGGACCTCCACCGCCGCCGCCCGAGGAGTCGGCCAGGGCGTCATAGCCCGTCACCCGCACCGGCGCTCCGGAGATCGTCGCGCCCTGCAGCGCCTTGCGCACGTTGCGCTGGTCGTCGACGTTGCCCCCGAACGCGTCCGCGGTGCGCGGCGGCATTGCATAGATGAACGCCGTCCGGCCGTCCTTGGAGGCGAATGCGCGGTCGCCTGTGGATCCGAAGCCGGCGACCCGGCCCCTCGGGACTGCCTTCTGGACCTCGCGCTCGAGGCGGAGCAGCTCGGCGCGCAGCCCGGGGGAGCTCACCGTCTTGCCCTGTGGCAGCTGGACCACCGGGACGATCGGCAGCGTCTCGCCGCCGTTCCCGTAGACCCGTTCGATCTCCTGGCTGGCCTCCCAGCCCTCGCGCCCCGGAACACTGAAGCGTTGGTTCAGCGCCTTGGAGGCCGGGCCGGCGGCCACCACCCCGACGATGGTCAGGAGTACCCAGGCGATCGCCACCATGCGCTTGTGGCGCAGAACCGTGCGGGTGAGCCGCTGCATCATCGACGTCGTGCCTCCTGGGTCGGGGGGGGGCAGTGGCCCAGCGTAGGAGATCCGTCAGCCCCGAGCGCGAAGGCAGGACACCGGCCGTGCGTTCGCCGGGTCGAGCGCCCTTAGAACCAGTGCTGCGACGGCGGGGTCGAAGGCCACCGCCACATGCTCGGAGAGGTCGAACGGGCAGACCCGCTGCAGGACGATGTTCGTAGTGCCGGCGGCGTTGAGGATGCCGCTGGTGTAGGGGATGACGAGCTCGTCATAGCGCGTGACGATGCTCGTGTAGGACACGCCGGCGACGGGCTCGCCGCCCGCGTTGAGGCCGCGCAGGAACGGCGAGCCGCGCAGCAGCTCCGGGCACGAGCCGCATAGCCCGGCGACCAGGTCGATGACCGCCCGGGCGATCCCCAGCCGTTCGCCGACGTCGCGCAGGAACGCCGCGCCGCCGACCTCGGTGCCGCGCCACAGCGGGGTCAGCGCCACGAACCGGCGGACCGCCCTCGCGCCGCCGAGCCGGGAGAGGTAGTAGCGGGGCATGACCGTGCCCTCCGAGTGACCGACGAGGTCGACCTCGCGCGCGCCGGTCAACACGCGTACGAAGTCGACGAAGGCGGCGAGCTGAGGGGCGCTGCGCTCCATGGCGACCACGCCACCCGGGGCGTAGGGCAGCGCGGCGGTGCGCGGGTCGACGCCGTAGGTCAGCGCGAAGACGCAGTAGCCCGCGGCTCTCAGCCTGGGCGAGATAAAGCTCCAGTTCACCGCCATGGTCGCGCCGAGGCCGTGGACGAGCACGACCGGGCGGGGGTGAGCGGGGGTGGGCTTGCAGGTCCAGTCGTTGGCGCCGGGCGGGGGCGGATCGAAGGCCGCCGAGGCCGTGCCGGCGCCCGCGCACAGGGCGACGCCGACCAGCACCAGCGCGACCGCCGTTCTCCAGCCTGCGCCTTCCCGGTACATGCCGCGAACGTAGCGGGCGGCGCGGCGGTCGAGCGCCTGGTTGACTCCCGGCGCAGGCTCGGCGATAAATGGACGGATGCGCAAACCTTTAGGCCACCCCCGATGACCCTCGAGGAGCTCGAGAAGGCCGCAGGAGCGGGGGAGATCGACACCGTCCTGCTCGCCATGTGCGACATGCAGGGGCGCCTGCAGGGCAAGCGGTTGACCGCGAGCCATTTCCTCGCCGACGTCGCGCAGCACGGCGCGGAGGCGTGCAACTACCTGCTCGCCGTCGACGTCGACATGGAGACCGTCGAGGGCTATGAGATGTCCAGCTGGGAGCGGGGCTACGGCGACTTCGCGCTGCGGCCCGACCTCGAGACGCTGCGGCTCGTGCCGTGGCTGCCGGCGACCGCGCTGTGTCTCACCGACGTCCAGTGGGAGGACGGCCGCCCCGTCGCACCCTCGCCCCGCCAGATCCTCCGCGGCCAGCTCGAGCGTCTCGCCGAGCGCGGCTGGACCGCCTTCGCCGGCACCGAGCTCGAGTTCCTCCTCTTCCGCGACAGCTACGAGGCGGCGTGGCACAAGCGCTTCCGCGACCTCGAGCCGACCAACCTCTACAACGTCGACTACTCGCTGCTGGGGACCGCGCGCGTCGAGCCGCTGATCCGGCGCATCCGCAACGCCATGGGCGGCGCGGGCCTCGCCGTCGAGAACTCCAAGGGCGAGTGCAACTTCGGCCAGCACGAGATCAACTTCCGTTACGACCATGCGCTCGCCGCCGCCGACGGCCACGCGATCTACAAGAACGGCGCCAAGGAGATCGCCGCCCAGGAGGGAATGGCGCTCAGCTTCATCGCGAAGTACAACGAGCTCGAGGGCAACTCGTGCCACATCCACTTCTCGCTCGGCGACGCCGCCGGCGAGCCGGCCTTCGCGCGCGACCCGGAGCTCTTCAAGCGATTCCTGGCCGGCCAGCTCGCGTGCCTGCGCGAGCTCACCCTTCTCTTCGCCCCGAACGTCAACTCCTACAAGCGCTTCGCGGTGGGCTCCTTCGCGCCCACCGCGGTCGCCTGGGGGCGCGACAACCGCACGTGTGCCCTGCGGGTGGTCGGCCACGGCGGCGCGCGGCGCTTCGAGAACCGCCTGCCCGGCGCCGACGTGAACCCCTACCTCGCGCTCAGCGCGATCATCGCGGCGGGGCTGCACGGGGTAGAGAACGAGCTCGAGCCAGAGCCCGCGGTCGAGGGCAACGCCTATGAATCCGACAAGCCGCGCGTCCCCCACACCCTTCGCGACGCACGCGAGCTCTTCGCCGGCAGCGCCGTAGCGCGCGGGGCGCTCGGCGACGAAGTGGTCGAGCACTACCTCAACGCCGCCCGCGTCGAGCTCGACGCCTTCGACGCCGCGGTGACCGACTGGGAGCTCGAGCGGGGGTTCGAGCGGCTGTGAACGCGGCGGCGTGGCCGGTGATCGGCATGCCGGCCTCGGTCGAGCTCGGCCTGTGGGGAGCGTGGGAGGAGGTCGCCGACCTGCTGCCCCACACCTACTCGGTCGCCGTCCAGCGCGCGGGCGGGCTCGCGCTGATCCTGCCGCCCGACCCGCGCGCGACCGCGGAGCCAGACCGCCTGCTCGACGTGCTCGATGGGCTGCTGCTCGCCGGCGGCTGCGACATCGACCCGGCGAGCTACGGCGCCTTGCCCCACCCCGAGACCAAGGGAACGCAGCCCCCGCGGGACGCCTTCGAGGTCGCGCTCGCTCGCCGGGCATTCGAGCGCGACATGCCCGTGCTGGGGGTCTGCCGCGGCATGCAGCTGCTCAACGTGGCGGCCGGAGGGACGCTTCACCAGCACCTGCACGACGTGGTCGGCCACGACGAGCACCGCCACACCCCCGGGAGCTACGCCGACCACGACGTGCGCCTGCGGGACGGATCGCTCGCAGCGCGTGTCGTCGGGGCGCCTTCGACGTCGGTCAAGTCGCACCATCACCAGGCGCCCGACCGCCTCGGCGATGGCATCGTCGCGACAGGCTGGGACGTCAAGGATGGGTCCGTCGAGGCGGTCGAGCTCCCCGACCGCAGCTTCGCAGTCGGCGTGCTGTGGCACCCGGAGTAGGACGAGGCCAGCCGCGTGATCGGGATCTTCGTGGAGCAGGCCCGCGAGCGCATGGAGTCGCTCGCGCGGTGACCACCGTCCTCGAGCCGGCGACCGAGCAGGTGCTGCGGGAGCTGCCGACCGCAGGTGCGGAGGAGGTGGACGCCGCCGTCGACCGCGCGCGGGCGGCCTTCCCGGCGTGGCGCGCGGTCAGCCCGGGCGACCGCGCGACGCTGCTGCGCCGGCTCGCCGACGCGCTCGAGGCCGAGTGCGAGCAGCTCGCGACGCTCGAAGCACGCAACGCGGGCAAGCCGATCGCCGACGCACGCGGGGAGATGGGCATGGTCGTGGAGACCTTCCGCTTCTACGCCGGCGCGCCCGAGCGCCTGCTCGGCGACACGATCCCGGTGACCGGCGGGGTAGACATGACCTTCCGCGAGCCGCTGGGCGTCGTCGGGCTCATCGTCCCCTGGAACTTCCCGCTGACCATCGCCAGCTGGAAGGTCGCCCCCGCGCTGGCCGCCGGCAACACGCTCGTCCTCAAGCCCGCCGAGCTCACCCCGCTCACCGCACTCGAGCTCGAGCGCATCGCCCTGGAAGCCGGCGTGCCCGAGGGCGTGGTCAACGTAGTGGCCGGGCCGGGCAGCGTTTGCGGGCAGCGGCTGGTCGAGCACCCCGACGTGGCCAAGATCGCCTTCACGGGCTCGACCGAGGTAGGCCGGCGGATCGCGGCTGGGGCTGGGGGCACGATCAAGCGCGTCACGCTGGAGCTCGGAGGCAAGTCGGCCAACGTCGTGTTCGCCGACGCCGACCTCGAGCGCGCGGCGAGCGCGGCGCCGATGGCGGTGTTCGGGAACGCCGGCCAGGACTGCTGCGCGCGTTCGCGGATCCTCGTGCAGCGCTCGGCGCTCGAGAGCTTCCTGCCCGCCCTGGAGCGGGCGGTCCGCGAGATCCGGGTCGGCGATCCGCTCGACGAGAGCACGCAGATGGGCCCGCTGATCTCCTCCGGCCAGCGCGATGCCGTCGCCTCCTACGTGCCCGCGGGCGCGCCCGTCGCCGTACGCGGCCAGGCGCCCGAGGGTCCGGGGTACTGGTTCGCGCCCACCGTGCTCGCGCCGGTCTCAAACGACGACCGCGCGGCGCGCGAGGAGATCTTCGGCCCGGTCGCGTGCGTGATCCCGTTCGAGGACGAGGCACACGCCATCAGCCTCGCCAACGACACCGTCTACGGCCTCTCGGGCTCGGTGTGGACGCGCGACGGCGCCCGCGCCCTGCGCGTGGCACGCGCGCTGGACTGCGGCGTGCTGTCGATCAACTCCAACACCTCGGTCCGCGTAGCCACTCCGTTCGGCGGCTTCAAGCAGTCGGGCGTCGGCCGCGAGCTCGGGCCGCACGCGCTCGAGCACTACACCGAGGTCAAGAACGTCTTCGTCGCCACCGAGTGATGGGCCGGCTGAGCGACAAGGTGTGTGTGATCACGGGCAGCGCCGGCGGGATCGGGGCCGAGTCGGCGCGGCTCTTTCGCGAGCACGGAGCGACCGTCGTGGGCGTAGACCTCTTGAGCACGGAGGGCGTGGACCTCGCGATCGAGGCCGACGTCACCGACGACGCCGCGGTGCGCGCGCTGTACGCGGGCACTCGCGAGGCGTTCGGCCGCATCGACGTGCTCTTCAACAACGCTGGGATCTCGCCGCCGCTGGACGGCTCGGTGCTCGAGGGCGCACCCGACCTGTGGGAGAAGGTGCTCGACGTCAACCTGCGGTCGGTGCTGCTGTGCTGCAAGCACGGGATACCGCACCTGCTCGAGGCGGGCGGCGGCTCAGTCATCAACACGGCGTCGTTCGTCGCGACGATGGGCTCGGCGACGTCGCAGATCGCCTACACCGCCTCCAAGGGCGCGGTGCTGGCCGCCTCGCGCGAGCTCGGTGTGCAGTTCGCCCGCCGGGGGGTGCGGGTCAACGCGCTGTGTCCCGGACCGGTCGACACCTCGCTCCTGCGCGAGCTCTACGCCAAGGACCCCGAGCAGGCCGCTCGGCGGCTCGTGCACCTGCCGATGGGCCGCTTCGCGCAGGCCGGCGAGATCGCGGCCGCGGCGCTCTTCTTGGCCAGCGACGAGTCCTCCTACGTCAACGCGACCACGTTTCTGGTCGACGGAGGCCTCTCCGCCGCCTACGTCACGCCTGAGTGAGCCCGCTGCACGTCAGCGAGACGGCGCCGGAGCGCTCGCGAGCCGGCGGCCGGCGAAGAATCGGACGATCTGCTCAGCAGCAGGGATCGTGCTCGGCGGTCCGGGATCGGGCGGCGCAGCGCCCGGCCAGGCGTGCGTGCCGCCGGTGATGGCGATGTGCTCGACGACCGCTGTGCGCTGGTCGCAGCGCCATGCGAAATGCGGCGTGCGCGGGGCGATGTAGCGCCCGACCGGGGGCCCGGTGCAGCGATCGCGACGTGCCCAGCCCTCCAGCCATGAGCGCACGCTCTGCACCCGGGCGCGTCCGCGGTAGGGCGCGACATCGTCCGCCGTGCCGTGGATCTCGAGCACCGACACTGGGGTCGGGGCGCCGCAAGGGCCGACGCGGTAGGCGCCTGCAACCGGGGAGATCGCCGCCACCTGACCGGTCAGCCGACAGGCGAGTAGGGCCGTGAAGCCGGCGCCGTTGGAGACACCGGTCGCGTAGACCCGGGAGTGATCGACGCATACCCTTCGCCTGATCTCGGCCATGAGGTCACGGATGAATTCGACGTCGTCGGGCGCGTCGTCAGGGTCGCCCTGAAGCGTCCAGCGACGGTAGTCGGGATCAGCGCTGGGGTAGGCGACCACCATCCCGCGCGGAGCCGCCGCTTGCGACAGCCCCGAGTAACGCTGCATGAACGCGCCGGTGCCGCCGGCTCCGTGGAAGGCAAGCACCAGCGGCGCCGGGCCCGTGAGCCCGCCCGGGACGTGGAGGAGCGCGGACCGCCGCCGCCCCCGGCTCACGATCCGGATCGCGAGGTCGCCCGTGCGCGCGGGAGCGCAGACGCCACCGGCACCCGCGGCGGACGCCGCCGTCGACTTCGTCGGGCCCGCACCCTTCCACCCGATGACGACGAGCGCGAGCACCACCACGACCACCGGAACGAGGACCCGAAAGCAGACCTGGCGAGCTCGCACCGGCGCGAAGGTATCCGGCACGCCCCCCGAAGCCGGGCTTCATAACCTGGGGTCAACATCCACGCCGCCTGGTTCAAGCGCCGCGTGGCGGCGGCAGTATCCTCGATGGGTGCGACTGCCCCCACCGCAAGTCGGAAGGGCACGAGGACTCTCGTTCGCGACGGCCTACCTCGCCGTCGTCGCGGCGCTGTCGCTGCTTCCGTCCCGACTCGGCCTGCCGGGCGCGGCGCAGCTCGCGTCCAGCCCAGCCGGAGTCGCTCGCGGCGAGGCGTGGCGCCTGCTCACCAGCGGCCTGGTCGTCGCGGGTGATCCGTTGCCACAGCTCTGCGGCACCGCGGCGGCCACGGTCGCCGTCGTCGGCCTGCTCGGCTCAAGGGCCTTCTGGCTGGCCGCGACGGTCGCCCATCTCGGCTCGGCGGTGCTCGCCTACGCGGGGATCGCGGTGCTGTGGCTCGCCGGCAGCCCCTCCGTGGACCCGGTCCTGGACGCCCCCGACTACGGGATCTCGTGCGTCTGGGCCGGAGCGCTGGGCGCGCTCGTCGCAGGAGTGGCGATCCGCGCGCCTGCGATCCGACCCTTCGCGCTGGTGGTGGCCGCCGGGTGCCTCGCCGCGTTCGTCACCGAGATTCCGCTCACGCGGGAGCTGGCGGGCACCGAGCACGCGCTAGCGTTCGCGCTCGGCGCCGGGGTGGTGGCGTGCTCACGTGGACGGTCCCGAGGCGCGGCGGGTGACTCCGTGGACGTCCCACCGCGCTCGTCGAGGTCAGCGCCGGTCGACAGCCTGGCCTGAGCGGGCGCCAGCAGCCAAGCCGCGACGCCAACCAGCGCGAAGGCCAGCCCGTGGGCCGCGGCGAGTGCGAGCGGATGGCCAAGCGGCTCCCCGAAGACGGCGAGGCCGGCCGCGATGGAGATGAGGTTGGTCGCGGCAGTCATCAGCGCGATGACCGGCACGACCGGGCCGAGTTGCAGGCCCCGCTGGAAGCACACGAAGGCGCCTGCGCTCGCGAGCACAAGCACGACCGCCCATGGGCTCAGGAGAGCCGTTGTCAGGCCTTCGTGCGCGAGCGTCGTCAGCGCTTTGGTCGTCGTGTCGCCGGCGCCGTACAGGACGCCGCCAGCCAGCCCGAGCGCCTGGGCTCGGCGCCGGCCGGCCGGCGCGAGGGTCAAGGCGCCCGCCAGCGCGAAGGCCGCCAGCAGGTAAACCGCGAGCGGGGCTGCCGGCACGCGGTGCGTCGTCGCTGTTGCGCCGGACCCCGCCGCGAGCAGCACCAGCGCCAGGGCCGTGAGGATGATCCCACGGCGCTCGCCTGGGCTCAGCCGCTCCCCGAGCGCCCGCGCCGCGACCGCCGCGGCGAGCGCGATACCTCCGCCTGCGAACGCCTGCACCATGGCCAACGGCGCTTTCGATAGGGCCGCGACGTGCAATCCCCAGCCCGCCAGCCCCAGAGCCAACCCGGCGAGCCACAGTCGGGAGCCCAGCAGACCGGCCAGCGCCGCTCGCGGCCGGCGCAGCGTGACGGGCGCGGTCTCCCGCGAGCCGCTGTGCTGTAGCAGGAAGCTGCCGTTCAGGGCGAGCGACGCCAGCAGCGCCAGGCCGAGCCCGATGACCACCTGCGCGCTCACCGGCCGAACCACCGAGCCGCGTAGCGCAGCATGGCCGGTGTGCGCTCACGCCACAGTCGCCAGTCGTGGCCGCCCGGATAGATGCCCACGCTGACCTTTGCCCCCGCTGCACGCAAGCGCGGGGCAAACGCGCGCGTCTGCTCCAGGTCCTTGTCGCTCGTGCCTCCGTAGAGAAAGGCGTGGAGCGGAAACGCGCGCAGTTGGCCCTTGAGCGAGCCGACGTACGCTGCGGGACTGTTGGCTTGCACCTTCGCGCCGGAGGCGCGCTTGAACGGCCCGGTGCGCTGCTGGCTGAAGTAGCCCGACCAGCTTTCGATGACCGAGAAGGTGCTCAGATGGCGCAATCCGATGTTGACCGCGCCGAAGGCGCCCTCTGAGTTCCCGGCGATCGCGCGGAAGCGGCGGTCGGGCCGGGTCGCCCAGCGGCGATCGACGTCGCGTACCACGTTCAGCACGAACGACTCGTAGCGCCCGTGCCGGGTATCGGCCCACTCGGTGTCGCTGCGCAGGGAGCCGTCGCGGCCATCGGGCATCACGACGATGAACGGAGCCACGCGACGCCGGGCCTCTAGGACGTCGAGCGACACCCCGAGCGCGCCGGCGTTCAGGAACAGGCGTGGCCATCCTGGACTGCCGTGGAGCAGGTAGAGGACTGGGAAGCGCTTACCGGCGGCCGCCGCGCGCGCGTATCCTGGCGGCAGGTAGATGTCGTACGATCGCCGTCTGCCCATCGCGCCCGAGAAGAAGCGCGTCGCCACCAGCCGGCCGGGGGCGACACCCCTCGGATCCACGGGCGGGGAAAAGCCGCGGAACACGTAATAGTTGTGGCCGTAGAGAAACGCGCCGTACCCGCCCAGCCCAAGCCACGCGAGCGACAGCAGGATCGCCAAGCGCGTCATCGCCGTGCGCCCGCGGCGGTGCTCGGTTCGCTGGCCGTCGTCGCGTCGATAGTGGCCGCGACCGGCTGGCTGTACCTGCTCCGAGACGTCGGTGCGCTGGCCCTCGGGCCGCACATCGCCGGTGCGCTGCCGCTCCAGCAGCTCGCGGGTTCCGACGACCAGCCGCTGGCCCGCCAGGCTTGCGCATGGCTGCCGGCCGGAGCGCTGGCCGGGGCGGCGCTCGCCGGCACGACACGCCTGGGACTCGCCGGGCGTGCGGTGGCGATCGCGCTCGGGTGCTGGTCGCTTCTGATCGTCTCGGGGGCCGTGGCCGACGCGGCCGCGATCTCCGACACTGTCTTCAGCCACCTCCCGGCGCAGCTGGGCCGCGGCGGGACGTGGACGGCCGTCGCGCTGATGGTCATCGGCTCGCTGCCCCTGACCGGACGGCATGCGGAGCGCCGCGCGGGAGCGACGCGCCGGCGGGCCGCCAGCGGGCGCTGAGCGGGCGCGAGCGCGGCGGGCGCAGGTAGGCTTCGGCCTGAAGGACCCGGAGGCCGGCGAGCGGGAGGCCGAGCGCGCTGCGGTGGACCAGGTAGCGTGGACGCCAGGCCGGTTGGAACTTCTCGTTGAAGCGCACGAGCCGCTCGAGCTGGAAGCGCCCGTGCGCGCGGCTCAGCAGCCACCGCAGCGTTCGCTGGCCCCGCGTGAGTGCCGGGCGCGCGGCCATCACGTGCGCGAAGCCGGCGAAGTTGAGGCTGACCTCGGTGCACCCTCGCTCGCGTGCCTGGACGAGCGCGGCCACGACCAGGGCCTCCATGAGGCCGTTCGGGGCGTCGCTTGGCCGTCGCATGACGTCGAGTGACAGGCCCGCGGGATAGGTCGCGAAGCGGATGAAGGCTCGCAGGCGGCCCGCGGGGTCGCGTGCCAGCACGTACACCCCAGCACCCTGCTCCTCGGCTCCCAGCAACCGCCCGAGGGTCATCGCGAAGCCGTACAGGCGGCGCTGGCTCGCGCGCCACGTAAGCTCGAGGTCCTCGAGCTCACCCACCGTCCGCGCGTCCAGCCCGTCGCCGTCCACGACCTCGACTGCCCAGCCCTCTCGCGCGACACGGGCGACCGATTGGCGCACTTTGCGGATCGCCCGGCCCTCCAGCGAGAAGGTGCGCGGGTCCACGACTGCCTCCTCGCCGATGCACAGCGCGCGCAGCCCCATGGCCCGGTAGTCGGCGAGGTGGCGCGACGAGGCGCCGGTGAGGACGACGTCCCACCCGCGATCTACGGCGAAGCGCTGGAAGCTCGCAAGGATGGCGGAAGCGGTTCCCGGCGGCCCGATAGGGTCGCCGGCCACCACCGCGGTCTCCTGCAGAGTCCGGTAGGCGAGCATTCCGCCCGCGGCGAAGTGAAAGGCCTTGTCCTCGCGCAGCGCGAAGGGATCAAGCGAGTCGCCGGCGTGAGCGCCCACTATGTCGACCGCCCGCCAGTGCTCCGCCGGTGTGTGCCCCTCGGCAGCCGGCGCGGGGCGCAGCAGCGCCCGGAAGAGCCACGCACTGGCCGCGATCGTTGCCACGAAGAGGGCGTCGAGCGTGATCGAGACGGGGTCGTCTGAGCGAAGCCACCAGGTTCCACCGAGCAGCCAGGACGTGCCGCGCACCGCCGCGGCGCCGACCGTGACCGTCGGGCCAGAGGCGAGTGCCGCCACGGCAACTGCGTAGGTTGCGATCGCCGCGACGATCGCCGCGGGCCCCGCTCGCCGAACCGTCGCGCCGCCGCCACGGGCGAACACTCCGCGCGTAGCCCACATCAGGCCGGCCAGCCCGGCCGCCAGGGCGGTGGCGCTCCCTCCTCCGCCGTCCAGGATGGGCAGAATCGCGGCGGCCGCGAGGGCGGCGGCCGCGAGCTCCGCGGCCCGGCGCTTGCCCCGCACGAGACCCCCCGCGAGGACCAGGAGGCCGGCTCCGGCTACGGCGGCGAGCACGTGCCCCGGGGCGAGCGCCGAGGCCGGGTCCACCGCGAGCGGTCCGGCCACACGCCCGAGCTGTGTGCAGTCGATCGCCGAGCCCGCCAGCGTGATGCCGGTGAGGCCCGCCAGCACGGCTGTGGTCGCCGGCCACCAGCGTGCGACCAGCACGAAGCGGGCGAGCCCCCGTCGCTCGCCCGCTGAGAATCCAGACCGTGAGGGCACCATCGGACGCGAGTGTTGTGCGCTCGAGGTTGATCCGCGGCGGGGGCCGGTTGGGATCAGGTTAGTCGAGCGCGAAAGACCGCAGCCGGCAGGGAGCGAGACGGGCTATACATGGCTCGTGTCCGCCGCGCGCGCTGGCAAAGAGGGGCCCGAACGCCGAGGGCAGGAGTCCCCATCGTTCCGCGGTCGCAGGGCTGCTCGCCCTGGCGTGCGATGACAGGCGTCGTGCTCCTCATCACCGACTACCCCTACGCGAGCAGGCTTCTGGTCGTCTCGAGCGCCGGGGGGACGGGCGTCGCCTTTGCGCTGTTCTGGTACGCGCTCCCGCTCGCGGCGCGCGCACGACCGCCGTGAAGAGCAGAAGCGCGAGCCGACGGGCGAGTCCGGCGAGGGCCGGTAAGGGCGTTCTGCAACGTCGCTTGCACGCCGTCGGGGCGGGTCCGTACGGTGCCCGCAATGCTCGTCCGCCGACATCTGACTCCCGTTCGGGAGCCCTCCGACCCTCTCGGCCGCGCCGCCGCCGGCTGGGTCGGCACGCTCAGCGAGCGGGCCGGCGAGCCCGTGCCCTACGCCTTCGCACTGGCCCTGGCCCGCCATCACGGCGCACCGCCGGTAGCCCGCTCGCGCGCCGCCGTGGCCGGCAGCTCTGCGCCCGCCTAGCACCGGATCACCCGAGGGCGCGCACGGCGGCGGCCGCGACCGCCGCGACGACCACGGTGACCACCAGCGAGGCGCGAAGGGCGATCGAGATGCCGGCCGCCGCGAGCCCCGCCGCACGCGCGTCGATCGACAGGTCACCGCCGCGCGCGTTCGTGAATGTCTCGGTGACCACCAGGGCGGCCAGCAGGGCGGCCGGCAGAAGCCTGATCAGGCGGGCGGGCAGGGGGGAGAGCTCGCGACCGCCGAGCAGCAACGGCCCCGCCGCCTTGATCAGCGCGGTCGCGACGGCGAGCCCGGCGACCGTGATCCAGGTGGCGCTCATCGCTCGCGCAGCCCGGCGAGGGCGGCCAGGCAGGCCGCGAGGATCGGCACGCCGGCGGGCGTGAACGGCGCGAGTGCCAGGGCAATCGCAGCTCCGAGGGCCGCCGCGGCGCGGCCCCGCCCGTCTCTGAGCTCGGGGGCGAGCAGGCCGAGGAAGAACGCGGGGAAGACCGCGTCGAGGCCGAGGCGCAACGGGTCGCCGATCAGCCCGCCACCCAGCACTCCGAGCACCGTCCCCAGTACCCAGCCGGCGTACTGGGGCAGTGTCGCGCCCAACAGCAGGTCGGGATCGAAGCGCCCTGCACCCTGATTGGCCATCGCCCACGAGGCGTCGACGACCGCCTGGCCCGTGAGCCCGCGCCGCAGCCGCCCGCCGCGAAGCGATGGGGCCAGCGCGATCCCCATCGGGCCGAAGCGCAGGTTGAGCAGGATGCCGGCGACGATCGCCGCGAACGCGCCGCCCCCTCCGCTGAGGACGGCGAGTGCGGCGAACTGCGACGAGCCGGCGAAGACGATCACCGACATGACGATCGGCGCGACCGGGCCCATCACCGGTCGCGCCACCACCCCGAAGGAGAACGACAGCAGCAGAGCGGCGAGCCCGAGCGGAAGCCCGGCGCGAACGCCCGGGCCCAGGCGCTCGCGGAGGCTGGGGCGATCGGCGGGCGGGACTACGGCGTGAGCACCTCCTGCCAGCCGTAGTCGGCCTGGCCCGGAGTGCTCGAGGAGCCGGCGGGCGGAGCGAGGGTGGCCTTGACGTGAACGGAGATCGGCGCTCCGGGGACGGCCAGCGCTGACTTGCCGGCCGCGTTGAGGACCACCGCCACGTTGGCGCCGTTACCGGGGGTGATCGCGAAGCTGCCGCTTCCCAGCGCCTGCACGCCGCCCGTCGCGCCGGCGACGGGCGGCGTCTGCAGTGTGACCGTGCCCGTGCAGCCCGTGTTGGGCACCTGTTCGCTGGTCGGGCAGGGGATGGCGAAGGTCGGCGCGCCGTCCGCGCCGCGCGTGACCGGCTCGATCGGCGTCAGCACGTCGAACAGCGGCGTCTCGTCGGGCAGGAACGACCTCGGCTCGCGGTAGACCGCGCTCTCGCACGTTGCGTCCACGCGGTCGTCCACCTCGCCGGCCATGCGGTCGTTGCCCTCGCCGCAGGAGATCGTCGTGGTCGGGGCGAGCTTCGCGCCACGCGCGTCGACGAGGTCGTCGCCCGGACCGCCGGTGATGCGGTTCGCGGAGCTGTCGGTGGTGATAGGCGAGTCGCCGACCAGCAGGTCGTTGCCCCCGCGGCCGTCGATCTCGTCGTTGCCGCCCTCGCCGTAGAGCGCGTCGGCGCCGTCGGAGCCCCTGAGGATGTCGTTGGAGTCGGTGCCGTGCACCCGGTTGATGCTCAGCAGCGTGTCGAGGTCGTCGCCTCGGCCGCCTGTGCCCGCCGCGAGGTCGACGGTCACCGCCTTGGACCCGCTGTACTGGACGGTGTCGAGCCCCGGGCCGCCGCTGATCCGGTCCTTCTCGCCGTCCGGCTGCAGGAGGATCCTGTCCGGGCCCTCGAGGCCATAGACGCGATCCTTGCCCGTCCCCGGGACGATCGTGTCGTCAAACCGGGTGCCGCGGATGACGTCGTTGCCGGACCCTCCGTCGATGAAGGCCGACTCCTGCAGCGCCCCCTCGGTGTCCTCATAGGACTCGGCGAGCTTGACCGGGTCGGTGATCGCCACTTCCGGCTTGCGCGGGGGCTTGCGGGGCAGGTAGCTGATCTTGTCGTTGCCGTCGCGCAGGTTGGCGAACACCGCGACCGCGAACTCGTTGGGGCAGATCAGCGACTTGGCGTTGCGCCTCTTGCAGGTGTTCTTGAAGCCCTCGTTCGTCTTGGCGCGCAGGAGCTTCGTGCCCTTGTCGGTGATGATGAAGGAGCGCTTGAGCTCGCGGATCGTCACGCGGTTGTCCTCGCCCTTGCTCGCGGTGTACTGGATGTAGCCGTCCGAGGCAGCGCCCGCGCTTGCCGTGTACTCCACCGTGGCGGCCTGGGCGGCCGCGCCGGCGCTGACGGCCAGCCCGCAGGCCAGCCCGGCAACGATCATCGCTCTGCGCATCGAATCCTTTCGTCGACCCTCGGCTGGTGGCGGGAAGTCATAGCGGACGGCGACACGTGAGGTTGCCGGTCAGTCGTCGCGCGTCGAGGCCGTCTGCGAGTCCCACCAGCGCAGCACGAAGTAGGCGGCGAGCGCGACGAGCAGGGGCAGGTGGGGAAGCGCTGCGCTCCGGGGAAGCGGGGAGATCGTGATGACTCCCTCCGCGAGATCGGCCCCGATCACCGGCTGCCCCTCGGGGTCGTACAGCCAGAAGTTGCCCACGTAGGACATGGAGCGGATGCCGACGCGCGCGCGGTTTCGCGACACCCTCTCGGCTGCCCACCGGAAGCTCGTGCCGTCGGCGATGAGCAGCGTGCCCCGGCGCAGCGCGTCAGCCCACTCGAACACGGCGACCTGGGCGCCGGTCGCAGCGTCTAGGACGACCACCTTGGCGTGCAGGAAGCCCTGCTGGTCCAGGCGCCAGGCCCCCTCGCCGGTCTGGACCGTGGCGTCGCCGCCTGCGCGGCTCATCGCGCCGCCCCAGACGAGCCGCGCGACGACCGCGTCCCCGAGCTTCACGTCGTCGGCCTCAGCGGTGATGCCGCCCTGGTCGAGCCGGAGCGTCTGCCCCGCGGCGTCGCGAACCGAGGCGAACCAGGGTCGCATTTGCTCGGTCCAAGCGCCGCCGTCCCAGTAGCGCCAGAACGGCGCACCGGCAGGATCTGCGTACCAGTCGGGGGGCGGAGCGCCGACGGTCAAGCGGCCAGTGTAAGTCGAGCGCTCAGGCACTTCTCAGGACTCGCGCCGCGGAGTTCGCTACCTTACCTGCGCTTCACATAAGCCTTGCCGAACCGTTTGCGCGATGCAGGACCCGTTGCAAGCGGCCGGGGGACCCAAACAGATGCGTGCAGCATCTGAGGGGCGAATCGTCGCAAAGCCGCGACGTAGCGCTGCTCTTTCCGCGCGAGCCCGACAGCTAACCCCGGAGGCAACCGAAAGAGAGGTAGCACCCTGCTGGGACCCATCCAGCGCGCGAGCGTTGAGACAATCGCAAAGACGGCCGCGCTGGCGGCGTTCCTGATGCTGGGCTCCCTTCTCTCGGTGAGCGTCGCCGCCGCCTCCAGCACCGGCGGGACAAGCATTCCTCCCCGGGCCAAGATCACCCGTGTCGCGTGCCGCAGCGGCTGCGCCGCGGTCGCGTCAACCAGGTCGAGCGGGGGCGCGACCTCGGCGCAGATCGGCAGCAAGCTGCGGCTGAGAGGCGCGAACCTCGCCTATGTGGCGAGGGTCGTGTTCGGCGGCGGAGCAAAGGCCAGGCCGGCCGCCCAGTCGGACCGTTGGCTCGACGTCGTGGTACCCGCTCGCGCCCGCAGCGGGCCGCTGAGGGTCTACGCCCGCGGCGGGCCGCGCTCGAGGCCGAGCAAGTCCGTGAGGATCACCGCTGCACCCGCCCCCAAGACGCCACCGTCCGCCTCGTCGGGCTCCTACGGCAGGCCGCTGTCCCGGGGCTGGGTCATGACCTCGAAGTTCTGGGAGGCCCGCAGCTATGAGAACCACCCCGGCGTGGACCTGGCGATCTCCAGCGGAACGACGATCAAGGCGATCGGCGCGGGAAGGGTGACCACCGCCGGCTACTCGGGCGGCTACGGCAACTACACCTGCATCCGGCACACCGCCACGGTGAGCTCGTGCTACGCCCACCAGACCAACATCCTCGTGTCGGTGGGTGACACCGTTTCGCGCGGAGAGAAGATCGGAAGCGTCGGCTGCACCGGGAGCTGCACTGGCCCCCACCTGCACTTCGAGATCCGCGTCAACGGCTCGGTCGTGTGCCCCGCCCCGTGGGTGGGAGCCGACTCCGCCGACTGGTGTGAGCCCAACGCGCCCGGCTACGGGACGACGTCGGTCAGCGCACGGGCCGTGGCCCGAAGCGCGGCGGTCTACGGCCGCGGCCCCGAGCCTGCGCTCTCACTCTCGGCAGCCGCGCTGGACTAAGGCGCCAGCGCCCCCCGCGGCCGCGAGGTACCCTCGCGCGCTAATGCTCTCTGTGTCGCCGAGTGGGACGGCATGGGGAGGCGCGCTTGAGGGTCTGCGCCGACCCGTCGGCGTAGGTGAGGCGCCCGGCGATGTTCCAGCGCCCACTCCTCGGGCATGTGGGCGGCGTACGCATGTAGACCTTTCGCTTCGCTCCGCTGCCGGTTGAGAACGCGCCCATCCGCAGCGCCAGCCGCCCCAGCGAGACGCCGGGCGGAAGCACCGGGCGGACGAAGATGGTGTTCGTGCCGACCCGGTCGCGGAACTCGGTAGCGAGCGCCCCGTTGAGGGTGACGAGCACGATGATCTGGCGCTTGGCGTTGAACAGCTTCACCTTCGTCGTGAACTTCGTGCCCGACGCGAGGACGCCGATCGTCTGGCCTGAGCCCAGCTGACTACCCGGTGGACACGCCGACGCTCGTTCCGACTTGATCGTCTCATCGGAGGCAGTGCATCTCGGTAGCGCCGAGGTGTCGAACCTCGTACCGGGCGCGAAGCGCAGCTTGATCTCCTTGATCAGCTTGGGCACGGCGTTCGGTGCGCCGGGATCGCTCCACGCGATGCGCGTCCTCAAGCCCGTCGAGGCGCCCGGCTGCTTGGACAGGTAGGTCGTCTTGAAGGTCGCCCGGAACTGAGAGCTGGCACCGGCGTCGGCCGGCACACCGGCAGTCGCGGCGGCCGCTAGGAGAACGACGACGGTCTTTCGCACGGGCCGAACTCCGATCGTTGACGCGGACGAGCCGGCCGCTCTCGCGGCTTCATCGCACGCTACCGGACCACGATCCCGGCGGGCCCGTCTCCCAGCCGCAGGCTTTAGGCGAGCTTGAGCGCATTAGGGAACTATTCCGCAGGCCGTGCCCGTGCGTCGCCTTCGCGTCATGCTGGTCTTGGTCGGCCTCGCCGGCTCACTCCTCGTGGCGGGCTGCGGCAGCTCGTCGGGCTCGTCCTCGAGCCGCATGTCGGCGAATGCCGCATCGAAGAGCAAATACGACGCCCCGGCGCTCGCCACACCATCGCGACCGGCGCCCGACTTCGCGCTCCGTAACGCCGATGGCAAGACGGTCCGCCTGTCGGACTATCGCGGCAAGGCCGTGCTGTTGACTTTCATCTACTCGCACTGCCCCGACGTCTGCCCGCTGATCGTCGGCAACCTGCACGCCGCGCTGCAGCAACTCGGGCCCAAGGCGAGCACGGCGCAGGTCATCGCCGTGTCAGTCGATCCCAAGGGCGACACCCCCGGCGAGGTCAAGAAGTTCATCGCGACCCACGACATGACGGGGCGCATGGAGTACCTCATCGGGTCCAAGCGGGAGCTCACCCCGGTGTGGAAGAAGTACGGGGTCCAGGTCCAGGGCTCTCCGGACCAGCGCGAGGTCGGCCATTCCGCGTTCGTGTACGGAATCACGGGGAAGGGCAGCGAACTTGCCCTGTACCCGTCGAACTTCAAGCCGCAGTGGGTGGCGCACGACGTCCCGCTCCTGGCGGCGGGGTAGGAGTGCGGCGCCGCTGGCTGTGGCCGGCCATCCTGGTCGCGGCGCTGTTCGCGTTTGGCGCGGCCGAGGTACTCAGCGGCAGGGGCAACACCGCAGCCGCTCGCGCTGCCCCGGCCCTCCCGCGAGACGTCCTCGTCGGGCCGCGCGTGCAGCTCGCTGACCTGCGCGGCAGGCCGGCGATCGTCCACTTCTGGGCGAGCTGGTGCGGGCCGTGCACCAAGGAGGCACCCGAGCTGGCCCGTCTGACCTCGGCGCTGCGGGGTCGAGCCGCGGTGGTCGGCGTCGACTGGTCCGACAGCCGCTCCGGCGCCGCCTCCTTCGTCCGTAAGCACGGCTGGACCTTTCCGGTGCTGGTCGACGATGCCGGCCGCGCGGGCAGCGCCTGGCACATCCACGGCCTCCCGACCACCTTCGTCCTCGACGCAAAGGGACGGATCGTCAAGCAGCTCTCCGGCCCGCAGACCGTAAGCGGCCTGCTCGGCGAGCTGCCCAAGCGGGGCACTGAATGAGCAGCCGCAGCGAGGAGAAAGAGCGCCGCCCATCAGGCGGACGTAGATCTCCGAGAAGGTGAGGAACGGCTGGATGGTGTCGCGCAGCAGCTCGAGCGGCACGCGGGCCCGGATGGCCAGCGTGGCCTGCTGGAGCCGCTCGCCGGCCTCGGGGGCGAGCGCGTAGGCGCCGGTCAGTCCCTCGCCGTCGCTGAGCAGGGTCAGGAAGCCGTTGGACTCGGCGTAGGCGCGCGTGTAGGTGGCGGTCTTGGAGACCTCGGCCAGGGGGGCAGTCGCGCTGAATCGGGCCTTCGTCGCGCCCACCGAGGCCGCCTGCGGGTCGGTGTAGGTGACGCGTGGCACGGCCTCGTAGTTGGCCTCGTGCGGCTCCCCGAGGATGTTGGCCGCGACGATGTCGCCCTGGTACTTCCCGGTGTGGGTCAGTGGCCAGATGCCGGTGATCTGCATGGGTCTCCTCTCGAAGAAACACCACCGGGCCCCGGCGCAGCCGTGGAAGGCCCTGGCCGGTCCCCTGTCATTAGAGTCGCCCGTGTGATCCGGCTCTGGCACCTGGACGTCTCCCACTACAACGAGAAGGCGCGCTGGGCGCTTGACTACAAGCGCGTCCCGCACGTGCGCCGCGCCGTGCCGCCCGGCGTGCACTTCGCGCTGGCCCTGGGGATGACCGGCAGCAGGACGCTGCCGGTCGTCACCTTCGACGGGCGGCCGGTCGGAGACTCCACCGCCATCATCGCCGAGCTGGAGCGCCGCTTCCCCGAGCCGGCGCTGTATCCGGCCGATCCCGTAGAGCGGGCGCGTGCCCTGGAGCTCGAAGGGCTCTTCGACGAGGAGCTGGCGCCGGAGATCCGGCGGGCGCTGCTGGTCCACGTGCTCGCCGACCCGCAGCTCGCCCTGCTGGCGGCAGCGCCGGACGCCGGGCCGCTGCGGCGTGCGTTCATGCGGCCGGCGCTGCCTTTGGTCGCGCGCGCGATCGGCGCCGAGCACGGCGTCAACCCGGAGTCCGCGGAGCGCGGGCTGGGGCGCACGCTGGCGATGCTAGACCGGCTCGCGGTCGAGATCGGGCCCAGCGGCTACCTCGTGGGCGACCGGTTCACGTTGGCTGACCTCACCGCGGCAGGGCTGTCGTTCCCGCTCGCGCCCGAGCGTTTCCTGCGCCCGGTGCACCTCGCCTCGCCGCAGCTCATGGATTTGCGCGCGGAGCTCGCCGGTCATCCGGCGGTGGCGTACGTGCGCGAGATGTACGAGCGTCACCGCGGCGCGTTACCGCCGCGGGCGTCGCAGGCCCGCGGCGCCGCGCCCGCGTAGGACCGGCACCCGCCTCTGACCCGCCCGCACACCCGCCACTAGTACTCGTCGTGGCGGCGGATCCAGAACTCCGTAGAGCCGGCCTCGTCGCGTCCCTTTGGCACGCGGTCGAGCAGCGGATAGAAGCCGAGCATGATCTCGAGGCCGCGCGCGTAGGTCGAGTACGTGTGGTAGACGGCGCCGTCGGACAGGGCGAAGGCGCTCAGCCCCGGCCCTTCCGCAACGTATCCCGCCGGGTCGGTTCCGCACGCCTCGGCCATCTGGACCACGGGCGGAGGGATGTCTCCGTCCAGGAACGGCGCCAGCTGCTCCTCGGTGTGCGAGGCGTCGAAGTCGAAGTTGAAGTCGGATCCCAGCGACGACACCCACTCAAACGACCAACCCATGCGCCGCCGGTAGCCCCGCAGCTTCTCCAGCGGAGCGCGTGAGACGCAGAGGAACGTAACGTCGCGCGCGCTCAGGTGAGGGACCGCCCCGTTGAAGGTGTCGGCGCCGGACGAGCACACCGGGCAGCCCGCCGTGTACTCCGGGCCGAACATGAAGTGGTAGACGAGCAGCTGCGAGCGCCCGTGGAAGAGCTCCGCGAGCGCCTTTGGTCCGTCGTCGGTGTCGAACCGATAGTCCTTTTCGATCCGCACCCACGGCAGCTCCTGCCGCTCGCGCACCAGGTCATCGCTGCGGCGAGTCAGCTCCTTCTCCCGTTCGAGCAACTGCTCGCGGGCGCGAGTCCATTCCTCGCGCGTTCCTACCCTGTGCTCGGTCATCGCTCTTGGGCGGGTCGGCGGTCAGCCGGCGAGAATGCGCGCCTTCTCGGCAGCGAACTCCTGCTCGTTGAGGATTCCCTGCTCCTTGAGGGCGGAGAGGTCCTTGAGGTGGTCGATGCGGCTCTCTGCCTCCGCTGGTGGCGCAGCGGCGTACGCCTGCTGCGGCGGCGCCTGCTGAGGCGCGTACGCGGGCGCGTCCTGCGCGGCCCATTTTTGTTCCTGGCGCCGGCTGACGCGGTTGGACACCGCAGTCGCGGTGCCGGCCACGGCGGCGGTGCGGGCGATGCCGCGGAGAAGTCCTGGCATGGGATCGTCCTTTCGTTCAGGCGGCCGCTTCAGCGGCGTCGAGGGCGGCGATGACGCTCTGCACCGGGATTCGCTCTTGGGCGACTAGCACGCCGCCGTTGCGACGCACGGCAGCGGCGAACGGGGCTGCCCAGCGGTTCTCGTAGATGATCTGACCGCCGCGCTTCCGGGCTCGAGAGCCTCCGCGGCGGTGGCGACGTCCTCGTCGCCGAGCAATCCCGAGGAGGCGCCCTCGAAGATGCGGAAGTCTCCGACGTCTCTGTCGTCGAGGTTCTTGGCCTGGAAGCCGCTGAACCTCCCGTCCTCCTCCTTCTTCACGAACATCGCGTCCAGTACTCGGATTATTCCGCTGTCCACGAGGTTCACCAGGTGCGGCACAGCCTCGCCCGTCATCGGCGCCCCGGCGGGGTAGGCGATCACCACGATGTCGATCGGGCCGAGCTCCTCGTGCGCTTCCATCCAGCCTCCCTTGGTCGGCGGTCTGACCGAGATCCTCACGCTGCGCTCGGGCGCCTGCATCATCCGTTCGGGGTGATGCGCCGCCACCCCTGGGATGATGATCTGTGCCCATGGGATGCCTGCTGGTGATCTTCGCGGGATTCTTTCCGCGCGCCGCGCTCGTCGGGCTGTGGCTGTTCACCGACGACGTGGATCGCGCGTTCAGCGGCTTCCTCATTCCGCTGCTCGGTCTGCTCTTCCTGCCGCTGACGACGCTCGTCTACGTCCTTTTCTGGACGTCCGGGAATGGCGTCGTCGGGGTCGAGTGGCTCTGGGTCGGCCTCGCCTTCATGCTCGACCTGGGCTCATACGGCGGCGGATCCACCCAGCGCCGCCGCCGCGCCGCGGCTTAGGAGCTCGACGGTCCGCCCGAGCGCCGGCACAGGGGCTGCGCGCCGGGGATGGCCGGTGCTGCGCATCGTGGTCATCTGGCTCGTCACCGTCGCCACGCTCCTGCTCGCGAGCGCGGTCATGCCGGGAGTGCAGTTGAAGGACGTCGCCGCCGCCCTCAGCGCGGCTGCGCTGATCGGTCTGGTCAACGCGCTCCTTTGGCCGCTCGCGATGCGGCTGCTACTGCCGATCACCGTCCTCACGCTCGGGCTCGGCGCTCTGGTGGTCAACGGGGCCGTGGTTCTGCTGGTAAGCGCGATCGATCCCGGGCTGAGGGTCGACGGCCTGTTCACCGCGATCGTCCTTGCCCTGGTGCTCACGATCGCCAACGCGGCCGTCGCGTCGCTGCTCGCCATCGACGACGACGGCTTCTACTACCGCAACGTCGTGCGACGAGGCGCGCGACGGGCGCGATGGCGTGTTCGCCGCGGGCGAGTGCTGGTCACAGGGCGGTCGCGGTCGCGGTCGTGGTCTGCACCGCAACCGGGGCGCTGTCCGCCGGTGGTGCGTTCCTCGTGGGTGGATTGCTTGCCGTGTCGATAGCGGCCGCATTGCTCCGCGGCATGCTCCGCCTCATCCGCGAGCACGGCGTCACCGTTCAGGCCGTCGCAGGCGCGCTGGCGATCTACCTGCTGGTGGGCCTGCTGTTCGCGTGGGCCATCGGCTTCGTCATCGCGGTCGACAGCGCCCCGTACTTCGCCCAGGGCAAGGAGGTCTCGGACGGCGCCCGGGTCTACTTCAGCTTCACGGTCCTCACGACGACGGGGTTCGGCGACTACTCCGCCGCGACCTCGACGGGGCAGGCGCTCGCCGTCGTGGAGATGCTGGTCGGCCAGCTCTACCTGGTGACGGTCATCGGCATCCTCGTGGGAAACTTCGCCCGTCGGGAACGGTCGTGATCGCAAACCCATTTGGATGAGCTCGGCCAAATCACTCGGTTCGGGTGATGAAGGCCGCTGCGTCCGCCGCCACCATGGCCACGCCGGGCCCCATCAGCGACGAAAGGGACGCATGAGCACCACGGTACGACCTCGTGCGGCAAGCGCCGTGAGCGAGAGGCACAACGGCGCTCCCCAGCCGGCCCACGTGTTCGTCGTGTTCGGCATCACCAGTGACCTGGCGAAGGTGATGACCTTCCACTCGCTCTACCGCCTGGAGGCCCGTGGCCTGCTGGACTGCCCGATCGTGGGCGTCGCGGCCGACGACTGGACGGTCGACGACCTGCGCCGGCACGCGCGCACCTCGATCGAGGCGACGGGCGAGGTCGTGGACGAGGACGTCTTCGACCGCTTCGCCGCGCGCCTCTCCTATCTCAGCGGGGACTTCGCCGACCCGGACACCTACGCGCGGGTCGCGAAGGCGACCGGCGCGGCGCGCAGCCCGGTCTTCTACCTCGAGATTCCCCCCGCCCTTTTCGGCATGGTCATCAAGGGACTGGCCGGGGCCGGTCTGACCGACTCGGGGCGCGTGGTGGTGGAGAAGCCCTTCGGCCACGACGTCGCCTCCGCCCAGGCGCTCAACGAGGAGGTTCACGAGTACCTCGACGAGTCCCAGCTCTACCGGATCGACCACTTCCTGGGCAAGATGGGGCTCGTCCAGATCCTCTACGTTCGGTTCGCGAACACGATGTTCGAGCCGCTGTGGAACCGCAACTACCTCTCCTCGGTGCAGATCACGATGGCGGAGGACTTCGGGGTCGAGGACCGAGGTCACTTCTATGACCCGGTCGGGGCGCTTCGGGACGTGGTCGTCAACCATCTGATGCAGGTAGTGGGCGCGGCCGCGATGGAGCCACCGGCCGGGGGAGACCCCAAGACCCTCAAGGACGCGCTGTTCTCCGTCTTCCGGGCGATGCCCGACGCCGACCCTGCCCATTACGTGCGCGGGCAGCACGAGGGCTACACCGCGATCGACGGCGTTGCCGAGGACTCGACCACGGAGACCTACGGGGCCCTGCGCCTGGAGATCGACAACTGGCGCTGGTCGGGCGTGCCGTTCTTCATCCGCACGGGCAAGCACCTCCCAGTCCTTCAGACCGAGCTGCGGCTGGTGTTCAAGCGTCCGCCGCGGCTGGGCTTCGGCCTCAGGGGGCCACATCGCCCGGGGCCCAACCAGCTCGTCATCAAGCTCGATCCCTCGACCGGGATCAGGTTGCTCGTGGATGCCCAGCGCGCTGAGGCGCGCGAGCCCGAGCAGATCGACCTGGACATGGAGTTCGCGGAGCAGGGCGGCGAGGGGGCTACGCCCTCCGAGGTGCTGCTGCAAGCAGCGCTGATCGGCGACAGCACCCGCTTCACCCGGCAGGACAGCGTCGAGGAGGCATGGCGCGTCCTGCAGCCTCTCCTCGAGTCGCCCCCCGAGGTCCACCCGTACGCGAAGGGATCGTGGGGCCCGGACGCGGCGAAGCGCCTCGTGGCCGGTCACGGTGCCTGGCTCGGGCCGTGGGTGGCGTCATGACCGCGCAGGAGCCGCAGAGCGCAGCGGCGCCGTCGCCGTTCCCGCCGATCGCCGACTACGCCTTCCTGTCGGACTGCCACACCGGAGCGCTGGTGGCGCCCGATGGTTCAGTCGGGTGGCTTTGCGTGCCGCGCTTCGACGCCCCCAGCGTGTTCGGCACGCTGCTGGATCGCGCAGCCGGGCACTTCCGGCTGGGCCCGTTCGGCATCTCGGTCCCGGCGGCGCGTGTGTACGAGCCCGGGACGAACACGCTCTTGACGACGTGGAACACGCCGACGGGCTGGATCATGGTTCGCGACGCGCTGACCATGGGCCCGCAGCACGGGGAGGACGAGATCACGCCCCACACGCGCCCGCCCGCCGACGACGATGCCGACCACATGCTCGTTCGCACCGTCCTGTGCCTCGACGGCAACGTCGAGGTCCAGATGGTCTGCGAGCCCGTCTTCGACTACGGCCGGACACCTGCGCAGTGGTCGATGGTCGACGGCCGCCACACCGCCGACGCCAGTGTCGAGGGGCAAACGATCAGGCTGCAGACCAGCATGGCGATGGGCCTCGAGGGGGACTGGGTCCGCGCGCGGCACGTGCTGCGCCAGGGCGAGCAGCTCTTCTGCTCGCTGTCATGGGCCGAGGACCTGGTCTCGCCCCAGAACGTCGACGAGGCCAACGCCCGGCTCGCGGCGACCACGCGCTACTGGCGCGGGTGGCTGGGACGGGCGCGCCTGATCGATCATCGCTGGCGCGAGCCGATCCAGCGCTCCGCGCTGGCGGTCAAGGGCCTCACTTACATGCCGACGGGCGCGACCGTCGCCGCCTTGACCACCTCGCTGCCCGAGACCCCCGGCGGGGAGCGCAACTGGGACTACCGCTACACCTGGATCCGCGACACGACCTTCACGCTGCAGGCCCTGCACTACCTCAACCTCGACTGGGAAGCGGACGAGTTCATGCAGTTCGTCGCTGACCTGGAGCCCAACGAGGACGGGGCGCTGCAGATCATGTACGGGATCGACGGACGGCGCGATCTGACCGAGTCGCTGCGCGAGGACCTCTCCGGCTACGCCGGTGCGCGGCCGGTCCGCATCGGCAACGGCGCCTTCGACCAGCGTCAGAACGACGTCTTCGGAGCGGTGCTGGACTCGATCCTGCTCCACAGCCGGCGCAGCCAGCGCCTGCCGCGCCGGCTGTGGCCGATCGTCCAAACCCAGGCCGAGTGTGCGATCCGCGTATGGCGCGAGCCCGACCAGGGCATCTGGGAGGCGCGCGGCGAGCCGCAGCACTACGTGTCCTCCAAGCTGATGTGCTGGGTCGCCCTGGACCGGGCGGCCAAGCTGGCGCACATCCGCGGCAATCCTGAGCTGGAGGCCTCCTGGGGCGCGACCGCCGAGGAGATCAAGGCCGACATCCTGGAGCACGGGGTCAAGGACGGCGTGCTGCGCCAGCACTACGACACCGAGGCGCTCGACGCGTCGACGTTGCTGGCCGCGATCTTCGGGTTCCTGCCTCCCGACCACGACTGCCTGCGCGCCTCCGTCGAGGCGATCGCCGACGACCTCACCGAGGACGGCTTCGTCCTGCGCTACGTGACCGACGAGACCGACGACGGCCTGTCTGGCAAGGAGGGCAGCTTTCTCATCTGCTCCTTCTGGCTGGTGTCGGGGCTGGCGATCGTCGGCGAGTTGCAGCGCGCCCGCGACCTGATGGAGCGCCTGCTGAGCGTGGCCTCGCCGCTCGGCCTGTACGCCGAGGAGTTCGACACGAGCACAGGCCGGCACCTGGGCAACTTCCCCCAGGCCTTCTCCCACCTAGCGCTGATCGAGGCGGCGGGGCGAATCATCCTCTCCGAGCGCGTGGCGGAGTACACGACATGACCCCATACGACGTCATCGTCATCGTCATCGGCAGCGGCGCGGGCGGCGGTACGCTCGTACGGCACCTCGCTCCCTCGGGCAAACGGATCCTGTCGCTCGAGCGCGGCGACTGGCTGGCGCGCGAGCCGCAGAACTGGGACGCCGCCGACGTGTTCATCGACAACCGCTACGTCTCCGCGGACGAGTGGTCGGACTCCGAGGGCAAGAGCTTTCAGCCGCAGGTGCACTACTTCGTCGGCGGCGCCACCAAGCTCCACGGCGCGGCGCTCTACCGCCTGCGCTCCAAGGACTTCGGCGAGCTGCGCCACCACGACGGCATCTCGCCCGCGTGGCCCATCGGCTACGACGAGATGGAGCCGTACTACACCCAGGCCGAGGAGCTGTACCAGGTGCACGGCGCGCGCGGAGAGGATCCGACCGAGCCGCCGGCCAGCGCGCCCTATCCGTGCCCGGCGGTCTCGCACGAGCCGCGGATCCAACAGCTCGCCGACGATCTCTCCGCCGCCGGGCACCAGCCGTTCCACGCTCCCTGCGGCGTGATGCTCAACGAGGGCAACATGCCCTACAGCAACTGCGTCCGCTGCTCTACCTGCGACGGCTTCCCGTGCCTCGTGCACGCCAAGTCCGATGCCGAGGTGCTCGGCGTCCGGCCGGCACTCGAGCACCAGAACGTCACCTTGCTCACCAACGCCCGGCGGTGGCTCTGCGCACGAACCCCGCCGGGACTGCCGTCACCGAAGTGGAGGTCGAGCGCGACTGCACGCGTGAGACGTTCTCCGCCGAGATGGTGGTCCTGTCCTGCGGCGCCGCCAACTCGGCCAAGCTGCTGCTCTCCTCGGCCAGCGACAGCCATCCCAACGGCCTCGCCAACGGCTCCGACCAGGTCGGGCGCAACTACACCTTCCACAACAGCCAGGCGGTGCTCGCGCTCTCCAAGGAAGAGAACCCCACGGTCTTCCAGAAGACCCTACCCTCGGCCTCAACGACGTCTACTTCGCGACCGACGACTTCGAGTACCCGATGGGCAACATCCAGATGGTCGGCAAGTCGCAGGCGCCGATGTACCGTGGCGAGAAGCCGATCCAGACCAAGCTCGCGCCCACGCGCACGCTGGAGAACGTCGCGCGTCACGCGGTCGATTTCTGGCTGTCGACCGAGGATCTGCCCCGGCCGGCAACCGTGTCATCCTGGACCGCGATGGTCGCGTCAAGCTGAGCTACAAGCAGTCCAACCAGGTGCCCAAGGAGCGTCTCTTCAACCAGCTCAAGTCGATGCTGGCCCACATGGGCATGCACCCCGATCACCTCGTTCCGCGCCATGCCTGCCTCAAGAACGAGATTCCCGTTGCCGGCGTGGCCCATCAGGCGGGCACCTGCCGCTTCGGCCAGGACCCTGCCACGTCCGTCCTGAACGTCGACTGCCGCGCTCACGAGCTCGACAACCTGTACGTCGTCGACACGAGCTTCTTCCCGAGCATCGCGCGGTCAACCCGGCGCTCACCGCGATGGCGAACGCGCTGCGCGTGGGCGACCACCTCCTCGAGCGGCTTGGCCCGGAGGGGTCTTCAAAGGAGGCCGTCCGTGTCCCCTGAGTCCGGCGGGGGGCAGCGACGCCGCATAGTGATCGTCGGCGGCGGGTTCGGAGGGCTGGCCGCCGCGCGCGCGCTCCGGCACACCGACGTCGAGGTCACGCTCGTCGACCGTATGAACCATCACCTCTTCCAGCCGCTGCTCTATCAGGTGGCGATGGGTGGGGTGTCGCCGGGCGAATGCGCGCCCTCGATTCGAGGGTCGCTCAGGCTCAGCTCGAACACCACGGTGGTGATGGCGGAGATCACAGACGTCGACGTCGCCGGGCGCCAGGTCATTCTCGACCGGGGCGAGCGGCTCGACTACGACAGCCTGATCGTCGCCTGCGGCGGGGAGACGTCCTACTTCGGCCACGACGAGTGGAAGGAAGTCTCGTGCGAGCTCAAGACGCTCGCCGACGCGGTCGACATGCGCAACCGGATCTACGGCGCGCTGGAGGAGGCCGAGCGCGCGACCGACCCGGAGTCGCGTGCGGAGTGGCTGACCTTTGCGGTCGTCGGCGGCGGGGCGACCGGGGTGGAGCTCGCCGGAGCGCTCGCGATCCTCACGGAGCACTCGCTGAAGGGGGAGTTCTCCCGGATCGGCCCCGGCGGCGCAAAGGTGATCCTGCTCGACGCGGGCGACCGTGTTCTGCCGGCGTTCAGCGAGTCGCTGTCGGCCAAGGCCGCCACCGGGCTGGCCGAGCTCGGCGTGGACGTGCGCGAGGGCGCCCGCGCGACGTCGGTCGACGCACGCGGCGTGACATATGAGGCCAACGGGGCGATAGAGCGGATCACCAGCCGGACCGTGATCTGGGCGGCCGGGGTGCGCCCCGCCGGACTGGCCCAGGTCCTGGCCCGAGCCACCGGCGCGAGCACCGACCGCGCGGGGCGCATCGAGGTCAACCCCGACGTGACGGTCCCCGGTCATCCCGAGATCTCGGTGATCGGGGACGTCGCGAGTCTCGGGGGACCCGACGGAAAGCCGCTGCCCGGACTGGCCACGGTCGCCATCCAGCAGGCACGGCACGTCGCCAAGGCGATTCACCACGGGCAGCCGGGTGCTTCGACCCCGTTTCGCTACTTCGACAAGGGCGCGCTGGCCGTCATCGGGCGCGGCAAGGCGATCTGCGAGATCAGGGGTCACAAATTGTCCGGCCGGGCCGCGTTCGCGACCTACCTCAGCGTGCATCTCTACTACCTCGGCGGCAGTCCGGGGCACCGCATCAAGGTGCTCATCGACTGGACGTCTGCGCGTCTGGGCCATCCCGAGAACAAGATCGTCGAGGGCGAGCTCTCGAGCGTCGAGCGGGTCCCGCCCGGCGTCGACGCGGCGTGATGACGGCGGTCGGACCACGCTGACCAACGCCCTCCCACTCGCTTCGCAGCTCCCGGCCGCGCGGAGCCAGATGGCGTTCACGCTGGGGTTCCACATCGTCCTGGCGTCGCTCGGCGTCGCCTTCCCGGCGATGATGCTCATCGCCAACTATCGCGGCCTGCGCCGCGCCGACCCCGACGCGCTCCTGCTCGCTCAGCGCTGGTCGAAGGTGGCCGCGGTGACCTTCGCGGTCGGCGCCGTGACCGGCACCGTGCTGTCCTTCGAGTTCGGTCTTCTGTGGCCGGCGTTCACCAGTCGCTTCGGCGACGTCTTCGGGGTCCTCTTCGCGATCGAGGGCATCTTCTTCTTCCTCGAGGCGATCTTCTTCGCGATCTACATCTACGGTTGGAAGCGCCTCTCTCCGTGGGCTCACTTCTGGACCGGCGTACCGATAGCCGTCACGGGGCTCGGCGGGGCCTTCTCGGTGGTCGCCGTCAACTCGTGGATGAACCAGCCGCAGGGCTTCACGCCGTCCAGCGGAGACGTGACGAAGGTGGAGCCGCTGAAGGTGATCTTCAACCGGGCGGTGCCCTACGAGGTTCCCCACATGATCCTCGCCGCCTACCTCGTCACCGGCTTCCTGATCGCCTCGGTATACGCGGTCGGCATGCTGCGCGGGCGCCGGGATCGCTACCACCGCCTGGGCCTGCTGATCCCGCTGACCGTCGCCGCCATCGTGACCCCGATCCAGTTTGCGGTCGGCGACACGGCGGCCCGCTCGATCGCCGACGACCAGCCGGTCAAGTTCGCTGCGATGGAATGCGTGCAGAAGACCGCGACCCACGTGACCGAGTACCTCGGCGGGCGCTGCACGTCGAGTGGCGTCAAGGGCGGCATCGGCATCCCCGGCTTTGACTCCTTCCTGGTGGGGTGGAGCACGGACACGCAGGTCACGGGCCTCGACTCGGTGGCGCCCGACGACCGGCCGCCCGCGAACACGATGCTCCATCTCTCCTTCGACGCGATGGTCGGGATCTGCACCGCGCTGATCGGCCTGGGCCTGTGGCTGGGCATCGCCTGGTGGCGCAAGCGCGACATCCCACAGACCAAATGGTTCCTGCGCGCCACCGCCGTGTCCGGCGTGGCTGCGGTCGTGGCCCTGGAGTGCGGGTGGATCGTGACCGAGGTGGGTCGTCAGCCGTGGATCGTCTACGAGTTCATGCGGACCGAGGACGCGGTCACCCAGGCCAGCGGAGTGTGGGTCACCTTCTCGGTGGTCATGGCGCTGTACACGGTGCTCGGCGCCGCGCTGGTCGTCACGCTGCGGGTCATGGCGCGGCGCTGGCGCGAGGTGGAGGTCGAAGAGGACGATGTGCCCTACGGCCCCCGTCCGGGTGGGTCTCCGACGGTTGTCTCGGGGGCCCAATGAGCAGTGCGGACGCGTCCGCCGGGGTCCTGTGGGTCGGCGTGACGTTCTACGCCGTGTTCGGGGGCGCCGACTTCGGGGGCGGGTTCTGGGCCCTGGTCGCCGGCGGCGGCGAGGCCGGCAGGCGGCCGCGGGACCTGATCGACGCGGCGATCGGCACGGTCTGGGAGGCCAACCACGTTTGGCTGATCTTCGTTCTCGTGGTGCTCTGGACCGCGTTCCCGACCGCGTTCGGATCGATCTTCTCGACGCTGTTCATCCCGCTCAGCCTCGCGGCGCTCGGGATCGTCCTGCGCGGCTCGGGGTTCGCCTTCCACGCGACCGCGCGCAGGCTCGCGGGACGCCAGCTGGCCCAACGCCTGTTCGGAGTCTCGTCGCTGCTCACGCCGTTCTTCATGGGCACGGTGGTCGGCGCGGTCGCTTCGGGCAGGGTGCCGGTCGGCAACGCGAAGGGCGACCCCGTCTCGAGCTGGCTCAACCCCGTTTCGCTGCTGGTGGGGGCGCTGTTCGTGGCCACCTGCGCCTACCTTGCGGCGGTGTTCCTGGTGAGCGAAGCCCGCCGCGCCGGCGCCGCGGACCTGGAGCGCTACTTCACCGTGCGTGCGTTGGGGGCCGCCGTCGTGGCGGGGGTGGTCGGCGTGGCCGGCATCGTTGTCCTGCACTCCGACGCGCGCTACCTCTACGACCGCCTCACCCACGAGGGCCTGCCGCTGGTGATCATCTCCGTGCTGTGCGGGGCAGGAGTGCTGGTGGCGCTCCGGCGCCGCGCCACCCGAGGCGTCCGGCCGCTGGCCGTGGGCGCCGTCGTGGCCGTGCTCTGGGGCTGGGGCGTCGCTCAGTACCCGTACCTGCTTCCTGAGAAGCTCAAGATCGCCGACGGAGCCGCACCGAGCGCGACCCTCACCGCTCTGCTGATCGTCTTCGGCGTCGCGGTAGTGCTCGTGCTGCCCTCGATCGCGCTCCTGTTCACGCTCGGCCAGCGAAGCCTGATCGAGGAAACCAAGAGACCGAAGCCGACTCAGTAGCCCGTGCCGGTCTTGACCCGCTGCCGGTCGAGCTCGTGCAGCCCGCCCTTCTTGTCTAGCGTCGCACAGGCCTGCGCGATGTCGTCGGCGAGCGTGGAGACCAGCGAGTGGCCGAGCGTCTGCTTTACCAGCGCGCGCATGATCGTCACGTGGTCGGCGTTGGGCGGCAGCGTGTAGGCCGGCAGCATCCACCCGCGCTCCGCGGCGAGCTGCGAGGCGATGTCGAACTCGTCGTAGTTGCGCTCCCCGGTGAGCTTGAAGGCGACGAGCGGAAGCTGCTCGGCCCGCTCGTCCCCGACCAGCTCGAAATTGCCGGTCGCGACGATCCGCTCGGCGAGCGCCCGCGCGTTCGCCTGCATCGTCTCCATGATGTAGCGGTAGCCGTCGTGCCCGTAGCGGACGAAGTTGTAGTACTGCGCGAGGACCATGCTGGCGTTCGTTGAGAAGTTCAGGGTGAACGTCGCGTCGCGCTTGCCCAGGTAGTTCTCGTAGAACACGAGGTCCTCGGGGAGATCGCTCGTCTCACGGAAGACCAACCACCCGAGACCTGGATACACGAGCCCGTACTTGTGCCCGGAGGCGTTGATCGAGCGCACCTGCTCGAGGCGGAAGTCCCAGGCGGAGTCGGGGTACAGGAACGGCCACACGAAGGCGCCGCTCGCCCCGTCGATGTGTAGCGGGACATCGAGGCCCTTGTCGCGCTTGAGACCGACCAGGAGGTCGTTGATCCCGACGATGTCGTCGGAGTGTCCCGTGAAGGTGGTGCCGAGGACCGCGGCGACCCCGATGGTGTTCTCGTCCACGTGGGGCTCGACGTCCTCGGGACCGATGACGAAGCGGTCGCGCTGGAGCGGGATGATCCGCGGCTCGACATCGAAATAGCGGCAGAACTTCTCCCACACCACGTGCACGTCGCCGCCGAACACGAGGTTCGGCCGCTCCGTCCCCTTGCCCGCCTTCTCGCGCCGCGCGCGCCACTTCCACTTCAGCGACAGCGCGCCGAGCATGATCGCCTCCGACGATCCCTGGGTGCGCGTGCCGGTGGTCTCGCCGGGCGCGTGGAAGAGGTCCGCGAGCATCCGGATGCAGCGCTGCTCGATCTCGGCGGTCTGCGGGTACTCGGCGTGGTCGATGTAGTTGCGGTGCAGGTTCTCGGCGATGATGCGCTGAGCCTCGGGCTCCATCCACGTCGTCACGAAGGTGGCGAGGTTGCGAAGCGGGATTCCGTCGAGCACGAGCTCCTCGTCGACCAGGCGCATCGCGTCCACGGCCGGCATTCCCGTCTTCGGCAGGCGGTGGTCCGGGGCGTCGCTGAGCAGGAACGCGTTCCCGTATCGATCGCCGTCGCGCTTGAGTCCTTGGCTGGTCATGCTCGACCGTGAATGACACCGCGCAGCTTGCCCTGTCACATCACCCGGATCGGATGAACCCGCGCGGCCGGCGACATGCCAGGATCGAATGGCTCACCGCAACGCGCAGGCGCTCCAGGCGCCGCGAACGGACGAATGGGAGGCGCAAATGGGAGTCAGCGAGCCGCACGCGGGACTGAGAGGGCTGGGCAGTGCAATCTTCGCCTCGATCTTGCTGATGGTGGCGGGGGCGATCAACATAATCTACGGGATCGGCGGAATCAGCGACTCGAAGTTCTGCGTCAACGACACCAGGTACCTCTTCTCGAGCCTTCACACGTGGGGCTGGATCACCGTGATACTGGGAGGCCTCCAGATCACCGCCGGGCTGTCGGTCATCCGCGGCGGCCCGTTTGGGCGTTGTTACGGGATCTTCCTCGCCAGCCTGGGCGCGATCGGCGCGCTGCTGTCGGTCGGCGGGCACTATCCGTTCTGGTCGCTGGGAGTCTTCGCGATCTGCATCGTGATCATCCACGGCTCGGCGGTGTACAACCCCGAGCGGGCCTGATCTGGAGTCCGACGCCCAGCGCAGGCTGCGCGTCTTCCCTCACCCACGGCGGTCAAGCCCCGTGGGTGCTCCAGATGCGGCGCAGGAGGGCGGGGCCGAGGTCTTGCTTGCGGATTAGCTCGACGGCTCCGCAGGTGGTGGTGCCGCTTGGGAGGTTGGGCGCCTCCTCGACGGAGGTCAGGATGACGAGTGCGTCGGGTTGGGCGGAATGCAGGTGGGCCGCTGCCTGGATGCCGTCCATGTCGGGCATCCGGACGTCGAGCAGAATAAGGTCGGGATGCAGCTCGCCGGCGGCGGTCAGGACGTGTTACGCCGACGGTGCTTCGCCCAGCAGCCGGAAGTTCGGGGTCGCTTCGATGACCTCGCGTGCGACCTGGCGAAAAGGGAGCTGGTCGTCGACTACGAGCACGCCGACCGACGGTCCAGTAGGGGGCGCCATAGTTCAACCTACGCCCACCCCCTGACGCCGGCATCACCCAAAGCGGATGAACCTGGCGCAAACCCAACGACCTCAAGGACGCGTCGCGCAGGCGGTTGCGGGAGGCTCGTCCGCTGGCGGCTTAGGG